>NZ_AP022573.1:600891-901337 GCF_010729105.1 Mycobacterium saskatchewanense | reverse complement strand
CGCGGTGTCCTGGTGCTCGAGGGCCAGCCGATTCACGATCCACGCGGACGTTGTGGGCTTGCGAGACGCGGAGATTCGCTTCGCGGCGGCGGTGTCGCCGCGCTTCCTTGCCGCGGCCGCCAACTTGGCGCGTTCCGCGGTGAACGCCTCGGGTCGCTCCCGGTAGAGAGCGTCGAGTTCGTCGTCGGCCATGACGCCATGATCCCCCGAAGCCAAGGCTGTGAGGCACCCGTCTGTTTCGGATCGTGTCCCCCGGGCTACCTCATCTATAACTTTCAGCCCACACGAATCAAGGATCCGGCACCCAATGACGTCAGAAAACAGCGATCAGCTCGTCCGGCGGATCCTTAACGTCAAGCGGCCCCGCCGAGTGTTGCTGGCCGCGCTGGTGCTCATCGCGGTCGCCGGCGTGGTGTACGCGGTGGTGACCCCGCAATGCGCCGGCGGAAGCTGCGGAAACCACACCGCCGCCTCGAAAACTTCTGGACCGGCCCAGGTCTCGATCACGCCCGGCGCCAACGCGCGCGACGTCGACCCGCTCGCCCACGTCACGGTCAAAGCCGACGCCGGCACGCTGACCGACGTCCATATGGTCAACGAGAGCGGCAAATCGGTCGAAGGCGTGATGACTCCGGACAACACCGTCTGGAAGCCGACCGTCCCGCTCGGGTACGGACGCACCTACACGTTGACCGTGAGCAGCCGCGGCCCGAATGGCGTTGCGTCGACCCAAGTGTCGTCCTTTTCGACGTTGCAGCCCTCCAACCAGACCAAGGTCTCCTTCACCACGACGTCGGAGGCGGCGCTGAAGGACGGCGGCACCTACGGGGTGGGCACCGTGGTCGTCGCCCACTTCGACGAGCAGATCGCCGACCGGGCGGCGGCCGAGCGGCAGCTGAGCGTGACCGCCAGCCCCAAGGTCGAGGGCTCGTGGTTCTGGGTCGACGGCCAGAGCGCCCACTGGCGACCCGAGCACTACTACTCGCCGGGCACGACGGTCACGGCGGAAGCCAAGATCTACGGAATCGGCCTGGGCGACGGACTGTTCGGGCAGGATGACACCCGGGTTTCCTTCAAGATCGGGGACGCGCACGTCTCCATCGCCGACGATGCCACCCACCAGGTCAGCGTCTTCGACAATGGCGCCCTGGTCCGCACCATGCCCACTTCGATGGGAATGGGCGGCACCGAAAAGGTCGGCGAGCAGACCATTTCGCTGTGGACCCCGCCGGGCGTCTACACCGTGCTGGACAAGGGCAATCCGGTCATCATGGACTCCTCGACGTTCGGGTTGCCCAAGAACTCCCGCCTCGGATACCGCGAGACCATCAACTGGGCCACCAAGATCAGCACCGACGGCATCTACCTTCACGAGCTCGACGCCACGGTGTGGGCCCAAGGGCACCAGGACACCTCACACGGATGCCTGAACCTCAACGCCGACAACGCGAAATGGTTCTACAACTTTTCGGTTCCGGGCGACGTGGTGGAGGTCCGCAACAGCGGCGGCCCCCCGCTGAAGCTGGCGCAGAACGGCGACTGGACGCTCAGCTGGGACCAGTGGCGTCAGGGCAGCGCTTTGAAGCCGGCGTGATGGTATGGCCTGTGTCTCATCGACTGTGAGATGTGCGCGGCTTCACAATAAAGTCTTGACTCATTCCAGATAAGTGCGTCATATTGATGCGGTGTCAGCGACGGGCGATCACGCGGAGCTGCTGCGAATGGCCGATCTGCGGGTGACCCGTCCCCGGATCGCGGTGTTGCAGGCCGTGGACGCCCATCCCCACGCCGACACCGAGACGATCTTCTCGGTGGTGCGCGGCGCCCTGCCCGAGGTGTCTCGACAGGCTGTCTACGACGTGCTCAACGCGCTGACCGCCGCGGGTTTGGTTCGGCGCATCCAACCGTCGGGGTCCGTCGCCCGCTACGAGTCGCGGGTCGGCGACAACCACCACCACGTCGTGTGCCGGTGCTGCGGCATCATCACCGACGTCGACTGCGCGGTCGGTGAGGCCCCATGCCTGACCCCGGCGGACGTCGACAACGTTCTCGACGGCTTCGTCCTCCACGAGGCCGAGGTCATCTACTGGGGCGTCTGCCCCGAATGTGCAACAGCCGGTTCCTAGTTCGCAGCCCGTTTCACCGAAGAAAGGAATGCCGTGTCCTCCGAAATCTCCGAAAGCCGTCCACCCCACGAAGATTCCAAGACAGCCAGTAACAGCGAGAGCGAGAACCCCGTCATCCCCTCGCCCGAGCCGAAGGCGCGCGGACCGCTGACGAACCGGGACTGGTGGCCCGACCAGGTCGACCCGTCGACGCTGCAGCCGCACAACCCCAAGTCCAGCCCGCTCGGCGACGACTTCGACTACGCGGCGGAGTTCGCCAAGCTCGACGTGGAGGCCCTCAAAGCCGACATCTTCTCGGTGATGACCACCTCGCAGGACTGGTGGCCCGCCGACTACGGCCACTACGGGGGGCTGTTCATCCGGATGAGTTGGCACGCCGCGGGCACCTACCGCATCTTCGACGGTCGCGGCGGCGGCGGCCAGGGCATGCAACGCTTCGCCCCGCTCAACAGCTGGCCCGACAACGTCAGCCTCGACAAGGCCCGCCGGCTGCTGTGGCCGGTCAAGAAGAAGTACGGCAACAAGATCTCCTGGGCGGACCTGATCATCTTCGCCGGCAACTGTGCCCTGGAGTCGATGGGCTTCAAGACCTTCGGCTTCGCGTTCGGCCGCGAGGACGTGTGGGAGCCCGAAGAGATCCTGTGGGGCGAGGAGGACACCTGGCTGGGCACCAACAAGCGCTACTCGGGCGAGCGTGACCTCGCGCAGCCCTACGGCGCCACCACCATGGGGCTGATCTACGTCAATCCCGAAGGGCCCGAAGGCAAGCCGGACCCGGTGGCCGCTGCGAAGGACATCCGCGAGACGTTCGGCCGGATGGCGATGAACGACGAGGAGACCGCCGCCCTCATCGTCGGCGGGCACAGCTTCGGCAAGACCCACGGTGCCGGCAACGCCGACCTGGTGGGTCCCGAGCCGGAGGCCGCCCCGATCGAACAACAGGGCCTCGGCTGGAAGAGCTCCTACGGCACCGGCAAGGGCAAGGACACGATCACCAGCGGTCTGGAGGTGGTCTGGACCTCGACCCCGACCAAGTGGGGCAACGGGTTCCTGCAGAACCTCTACGGCTACGAGTGGGAGTTGACGAAGAGCCCCGCCGGGGCCTGGCAGTTCACGGCCAAGGACGGAGCCGGCGCCGGGACCATCCCCGACCCGTTCGGCGGTCCGGGCCGCGCGCCGACGATGCTGGTCACCGACGTGGCACTGCGCGAGGACCCGATCTACCGCCGGATCACCCAGCGGTGGCTCGAGCACCCCGAGGAACTGTCCGAGGCGTTCGCCAAGGCCTGGTACAAACTGCTGCACCGCGACATGGGCCCGATCAGCCGCTACCTCGGCCCGTGGATCCCCGAGCCGCAGCTGTGGCAGGACCCGGTCCCCGCGGTCGACCACGAGCTGGTCGACGAGCAGGACGTCGCGTCGCTCAAGAGCAAGGTGCTGGAGTCCGGCCTGTCGGTTCCGCAGCTGGTCAAGACGGCGTGGTCGGCGGCCGGCAGCTACCGCGACACCGACAAGCGCGGCGGCGCCAATGGCGCCCGGCTGCGGCTCGAGCCGCAGCGGAACTGGGAGTGCAACGAGCCCTCCGAGCTGGACAGGGTGCTGCCGGTCCTGGAGAAGATCCGGCAGGACTTCAACGGCTCCGCGTCGGGCGGCAAGAAGATCTCGCTGGCCGACCTGATCGTGCTGGCCGGATCGGCGGCGGTCGAGAAGGCGGCCAAGGACGCCGGGTACGAGATCTCTGTGCACTTCGCGCCCGGGCGTACCGACGCCTCCCAGGAGAACACCGACGTGGAGTCGTTCGCGGTGCTCGAACCGCGGGCCGACGGGTTCCGCAACTACGTCCGACCCGGCGAGAAGGCCCCGCTGGAGCACCTGCTGATGGAGCGGGCGTACCTGCTCGGGGTGACGGCTCCGGAGATGACGGTGCTGATCGGCGGCCTGCGTGCGCTCGGCGCCAACCATGGCGGCACCAAGCACGGGGTGTTCACCGACCGCCCCGGCGCGCTGACCAACGACTTCTTCGCCAACCTGCTCGACATGGGCACGGAGTGGAAGCCGTCGGGAACCGCGGAGAACGTCTACGAGGGCCGTGACCGGGCCAGCGGCGAGCTGAGGTGGACCGCGACTGCGAACGACCTTGTGTTCGGGTCGAATTCGGTGCTGCGCGGGCTGGCCGAGGTCTACGCCCAGGACGACAGCCACGGCAAGTTCGTGGAGGACTTCGTCGCGGCGTGGGTGAAAGTCATGAACAGCGACCGGTTCGACCTCAAGTAGTCAGCTCAACACTGCGACGCCCCGGGAGCCACCCGCACCCGGGGCGTCGTCGCGTTGGTGGGCGTTGGCGTCGCGCGGTTGCCCGTCACGGGCGCCCGTCGCGGGCGCCCGCGACATATAAACGACGCACACGACTCGCCGGTTGGGGTCGCGCTGGATTATGTCTCGCGGTCGGGGACGCGGACGGGGACGCGGACGCGGACGAGCCGTCGAATGGCGAGCACCCGGACACCCGAGAATGGATCAGCGGGCGAAATCCCACTGGCCATAGTCGGCGGCGAGGACGTCGTCGATGTCGACGTTGATCCCGCCCAGCAGCGGACTGGGATTCGACGGGCTGTTGACCACCGCTTGGTAGAGCACCGCCGCGGGCTCGCGGTCGCCATGCGACCACGAGCTGGTCTGCCACGCCCACCGGTGCCCCGGCGTGCTCGAGTGGCCGATCACCCCATCCCTGATCGCCCAGCCGCAGGCCTTGGCATGCCCGTAGATGCCGGTGCGGCCGACGCCCAGGGCGGAGTTGATCCCCCGGAACCAGTCGACGGCCGGGCCGTTCCAGGTGTTCTCGTCGATGTCGTCGTCGACGCTGAAAAAGATTGGGGCAGAGGGAGGCCCACCGGCGGCTGAGTGCAGCCCCATGGCGGTGTGGGCGTCGGCCACTCCGCCGTCGTAGCCGCGGGTGTAGTCCGACGGGTCGGGCCAGCCGGGCTTGCCGTACTGGAAGTTGCTGACGATCTGCAGGCCCGCCGCGCGCAACGCGTCGGCGTACTCGCGGGTGATGGGCTTGGCCTCGAAATTCGCGCCCGGCCGCGACGCCGATACGTAATTGACCACCCCGTCGTAGCCGGCGGCCTTGATCTCGTCCGGTGAGATCCGCCGCTCGGCGAAATCGATCAGCCGGGTGGCGGCGGCCGATGCCACCGGCGCGGCCAGGCCGGCGGCCGCGCCCAGCAGGACGGGCGCCAGCGCGTATTTGAGGAGGTCGCGCCGGGTGACCGGGGGCGGTCCGGGTGGTGCAGCCGAGTCGGGCACCGCGCGATGGTAACAACTCGGCGCCCGGCTCAGAAACGATGCTCGGCCTTGATGAACTCGGCGGCGCGCTCCCCGATCACCACGCACGGCGCCATCGTGTTGCCGCTGGTGATGCGCGGCATGATCGATGCGTCGGCGACGCGCAGATTCTCGAGGCCATAGACCTTCAGGCGCCCGTCCACCACGGACATCTCGTCGCGGCCCATCTTCGCGGTCCCCGACTCGTGCCAGTAGGTGCTGACGGCGTCACGAAGGTAGGCGTCCAGTTCGGCGCCCGACAGGTCGCCCGGCATGACCTCGCGCGCGACGAAGGGTCGCAGTTCGGGGGAGTTGCCGATCTCCCGGAGGGTCTCGATGCAGGCGATGGCCGTCTTGAGGTCCTCGGGTTCCGACAAGGCGTTCGCCTCGATCCGGATGGGATCGTCCGGGCCCGGTCCCGACAACCGCAACCGGCCGCGGCTGGCGGGGTGGGTCGGTGAGCCGAACAGGATCCAACTATTCAGGGGCAGACCAAATTTGGCGACGTTCTCGGGGGTCGACTTGGGAAACGGCCCCAGGCAGGCGAACAGGTCCGGTCCGTCGACGCCCGCCGCTCCCGAGTCCCAGAACAACGCCGCCCCCGCCAGAGCGGCGGGCTGTACACCCTCGGGGAATTCCCAGACGACGTCGAACCCGAAGTGGTCCTGGAAGTTGCGCCCCACTCCGGGCAGGTGGTGGCGGGCTGTCACCCCGGCGCCGCGTAACTCGTCGGAGTCTCCGACGCCGGATTGCATGAGGACCTTCGGGGTGTGGATCGCGCCAAGGGACAGCACGACCTCGGCCTCGGCGGCGACGTGGTGGGTCTCTCCGCCGTGGCGGACCTCGACGCCGGTGGCGCGGTTGCCGTCGAAGGTCACCCGCGTGACCAGCGCGTGCGGCACCACGGTCAGGTTCGGCCGGTCCAGGTAGGGCGCGGTATAGGTGCGGAAGACCGACTGGCGCTTCCCCTCGCGGACCCTCAGGTCGATGAAGGCCGCGCCGCGGGCGCTCTCCATCATGCGACCGTTGGGGCTTTGGAAGGTGGGGATGCCGTGGGCCCGGGCCGCGTCCAGCGTGGCTGCCGCGATCGGATGCGTGTCGCGCGCCGGCTCGACGAACACCAGGCCGCCCCTGCCGCGATGGTGGGGCTCGCCGACGCCGTGCCAGTCCTCGATCTGCCGGTAGAGGCCGAGGACGTGCTCGTAGTCCCACGCCGGTTCGCCGGATTCGTCCGCGAAGTGGTCCCAGTCGTTGCGGTGCCCGCGTGCCCACACCATGAGATTGATGCTGGAGCCACCGCCGAGGGCCTTTCCCATCGAGAACGGGATCGAACGCCCGTGCAGCCGGGGGTCTGGTTCGGACACGAACGCCCAGTCTCGCTCGCTCCCGAGATTCGTCGGCCACTGCCCCGCCTCGGTTACGCCGGGGACGTCATCGCTGCCGCCGGCTTCCAGAAGCAAGACCCGCACGTCGGCATTCTCGGCGAGCCTGCGGGCGATCACCGACCCCGACGACCCGGCCCCGCACACGATGACGTCATAGCCCGGCTGCAGCACAGCATCCACCGAAGGCTCCTTCTGCTGGGTATTCTTAGGTATACCTAGGCGACGGGGCCGCGGCCCGAACGGTTCAACGGTTCCGCCAAGTGGTCCGCACGTCGCTGTGAACGCCCGAGTGGCATGATCTTCGCGTGGGGGACATTTCCGGTACGACCCGCGCGCGGCGCGGCGATGTTCGAGGTCGTTGCGCTCGCTTAGGCAGGCGAACTATAGTCTGGACACATGTCCAGTTTGCTGTCACGGAGTTCGGGAGTCCGTTGACGGCGTTGGATTCGGCGCCATTCCGCCACCGTTCACCAGCACAGAAGAGTTGAGTATGCGAATTGCCTTGCTGTCCTACCGTAGTAAGACCCATTGCGGCGGACAGGGCGTCTACGTGCGACATCTCAGCCACGGGCTGGTGGAGCTCGGTCACGACGTCGAGGTGTTCTCCGGGCAGCCGTACCCGGACCTGCTGGATCCGCGTGTGCGCCTGACCAAGGTGCCCAGCCTGGACCTGTATCGCGAGCCCGACCCGTTCCGTGTGCCGCGGCCAAGCGAGATCCGCGACTCGATCGATCTGCTGGAACTGCTCACGGTGTGGACCGCGGGCTTCCCCGAACCGCGGACGTTCACGCTGCGGGTTGCCCGGTTGCTGGCCCGGCGCGCGGGCGACTTCGATGTCGTCCACGACAATCAGAGCCTGGGCTCGGGGCTGCTGACCATCGCCGGCGCGGGGTTGCCGGTGGTGGCCACCGTGCACCACCCGATCACCCGCGACCGGGTGCTCGACGTCGCCGCCGCGCCGTGGTGGCGAAAACCATTCGTGCACAGGTGGTATGGGTTCTCCAAGATGCAAAAGCAGGTGGCGCGGCGGATTCCGGACCTGTTGACGGTGTCGTCGTCGTCCGCCGCGGACATCGTTACCGATTTCGGCGTCTCCCCCGCCCAGCTGCACACCGTGCCGCTGGGCGTGAACACCGAACTGTTCAAGCCCGGAACCGAGCCGCGGCGGCGCGGGAGGGTCATCGCGATCGCCAGCGCCGACACCCCGCTGAAGGGTGTCCGCACCCTGCTGCACGCGGTCGCCCGGCTGCGCACCAGCCGCGACCTCGAGCTGCGGTTGGTGGCGAAGGTGGAGCCGAACGGCCCCACCCACAAGCTCATCGCCGAGCTGGGGATTTCCGATATCGTCCACATCACCAGCGGGGTCTCCGACGCCGACCTGGCCGCGCTGTTCGCCTCGGCCGAGGTCGCCTGCATTCCTTCGCTCTACGAAGGCTTTTCGCTGCCGGCCGTGGAAGCCATGGCGAGCGGCACTCCGATCGTCGCGAGCCGGGTGGGCGCGCTGCCGGAAGTCGTCGGATCCGACGGCGCATGCGCCGAGCTGGTGCCGCCCGCCGACGTCGACGCGCTCACCCAAGCGCTCGGTAATCTCCTCGACTCGCCGGAGAAGCGGCGGAGACTGGGCGGGGCGGGGCGGGCGCGCGCGGTCAACGTCTTCAGCTGGGAGGCCGTGGCCGCGCAAACCGTCCGTGTCTACGAGCGGGCTATCGCGCGCGGGGACGGCGCCGAAGGCCAAAGCCTATGCTGACGGTCGATTTCGATCGGCTCGGCGTCGGTCCGTCCGTCAAGGTCATCGACGTCGGTTGCGGGGCGGGCCGGCATGCCTTCGAAGCGTATCGGCGCGGGGCAGACGTCGTTGCCTTCGACCAGAACGCCTCAGAGCTGCGCTCGGTGGAGACGATCCTGCAGGCCATGGCCGAGGCCGGCGAGGCGCCCCCCGGGGCGTCGGCGACGGCCGTGCTCGGCGACGCGCTGCGGCTGCCCTACGCCGACGAGACGTTCGACTGCGTCATCGCGTCCGAAATCCTCGAGCACATCCCCCAGGACGACGCTGCCATCGCCGAACTGCTCAGGGTGCTCAAAGTTGGTGGCACTCTGGCGGTCAGCGTGCCGCGATGGCTGCCCGAGCGGGTGTGCTGGCTGCTGTCCGACGAGTACCACGCCAACGAGGGTGGCCACGTGCGCATCTACCGCGCCAGCGAACTGCGCGACAAGATCCGCAGCGGCGGCATGGAGTTGACGCACACCCATCACGCGCACGCCCTGCACTCGCCGTTTTGGTGGCTCAAATGTGCTGTGGGAGTGTCGAATCCGGAACACCCGGCGGTGGCCGCGTACCACAAGCTGCTGGTGTGGGACCTGATGCGGCGACCGAAGGTGACCAAGCTGGCCGAGTCGCTGCTCAATCCGCTCGTGGGCAAGAGCGTGGCGATGTATTTCACCAAGCGGCGCGCCGTTGAGAGCGGGGAAAGCGCTGCGGGACTGGGGTACTCCGTTGCGTCGGTTTGATCCGCCGGGGGTCCCGGGCGTCGTCACCCCGGAGCAATGCCGGCAGACCGCGCATTCGATCGCCGCGGCGCAGGAATCTTCGGGGGCCATCCCCTGGTTCGAGGGCGGTCACACCGATCCATGGGACCACGTGGAGTGCGCGATGGCGCTGACGACGGCGGGACTACTGGAGCCGGCCCGGGCAGCGTTCGAGTGGAGTCGACGCACCCAGCGGCCCGACGGGTCCTGGCCGATCCAGACGCGCGCCGGGACGATCGAAGACGCCAACAGCGACAGCAACTTCTGCGCTTACATCGCCACGGGAGTGTGGCACCACGTGCTGATCACGCGCGACAAGGCCTTCGCCAAGCAGATGTGGCCGGTCGTGCGAAAGGCGATCGACTTCGTCATCGACCTGCAGTTCGGCTACGGCGAAATCTATTGGGCGCGAAGCGAAGCCGGACCCGTCCCAGAAGCCCTCCTGACCGGGTGTGCCAGCGTGTTCCACAGCATGAGGTGTGCGCTGGCGCTCGCCGGACTCGTCGGCGAACCGCAGCCGGAGTGGGAGCTGGCGCTCGGGCGACTCGGCCACGCCATCGCCGCACATCCGGAAGCGTTCACCGAAAAGGAACGCTATTCGATGGATTGGTACTACCCCATCCTCGGTGGCGCGCTGCGCGGCCCGGCGGCGGCCGCGCGGATCAGGCAGCGCTGGGACGACTTCGTGGTCGGCGGTTTGGGGATCCGCTGTGTGGACGACCGCCCCTGGGTGACCGGCGCGGAGACGTGCGAACTGGTGATGGCCCTCGACGCGCTCGGCCACCGCTCGACCGCGCACGAGCAGTTCGCTGCCATGCAGCACCTGCGCGAAGAGGACGGTTCCTATTGGACGGGCCTGGTCTTCGCGGACGGCAAGCGCTGGCCCGAGGAGCGCACGACGTGGACGGGGGCGGCCATGATCCTGGCCGCCGACGCGCTGACGGACACCACGGCGGCCGCCGCGATCTTCCGCGGGGACGTGTTGCCGATGGGCCTGCAGACGGACTTCGATTGCGAGTGCGTCGTCAGCGGGCCGGGGCGCTGATCCGCTCCCCCGGCGTGCCGCCGACGCGTTCGAGCACCCGCAGCGAGCCGGTCGCGGACACCTGCCGGAACTGACCGGAATCCACTGCGCGGCAGTAGATCAGATACGGCGGACGGCCGCCGTCGCGGGGGTCGGGAAACACGTCGTGGATAACCAGCGCCCCGCCGACGGCCACCCACTTCGCCCAGCCGTCGAAATCCTGGTTGGCGGCGATTTCCGAATGACCCCCGTCGATGAACAAGAACTGCAGGGGCGCCCGCCACGCCCTGGCCACGACCGGTGACTTGCCCACCACGGCGACGACGTTGTCGTCGAGCCCCGCGGCATCGAGGGTGCGGCGAAACGTCGGCAGCGTGTCGAACAGCCCGGTGACCTCGTCGACCATCGACGCGTCGTGGTACTCCCAGCCGGCCTGGTGTTCCTCCGAGCCGTGATGGTGGTCCACGGTGTAGAGCACCCCCCCGGATTGCCGTGCGGCCGCGCCGAGGAGCAGCGTGGATTTTCCGCAGTAGGTCCCGATCTCGACGGCGACGCCGCCGTCGAGGTAGCGCAGCGCGGCGTCATAGAGCGCGCGGCCCTCGTCGGCCGGCATGAAGCCCTGCACCTGCTCGGCCAGCGCGAACAGACGCTCGGTTGAGGGGACGTCGGTGCGGCTCATGACCTCAACCTATAGGCCTGCCCGGTAGCGCCGACGACGTGGCCTCCCCGGCATCGTCTTGCCATCCTGCTGTGTTGCTTCGATTGCCGCGGCGGGTGTCCCACAAGTCCTTTTCGTCGGTAAGCGTGCAGCCAGTATCGGCTCAGCTCGACCTGGTCGAGTGGACGACAGTGCACGGCAGGTGAACGCGTCCGCCGTCGATGAGCGGCAGGATGGTGGCCATCCGCTCAGCCATGTCGCGCATTTGTCGGGCTTGCGCAGGTGACATTTGTCGGAGGACTGCGTCCGGGAGTTTCCCGAAGCTGCCGGAGAAACCCGCGGCGTTTCCGAGAAACGTGGTGGGGCCGAGGAAGTCGATGCGCCAGCCGGCATTTTCCAGGGTGTCGCGGATATCGAGTTCGGATACCGCCTCCATCGGCGCGATGACACCGTTGACGTCGTCACCGGAGAAGCAGTAGAGAAACCAGCGGGCGCCTGGCTTTGTCGAGCGGTGCAGCGCGGCTGCGTAAGCCCGCCTGCCGTCTCGGTCCAGGCAGTGGTACATCGCGCTGTCGACTACGGTGTCGAACTTCCCGTCGTAACCGGTCAATTCGGTGATGTCGGCGACCTCGAAGCGTACCCGCACGCCGGTGGCGGCGGCGCGTACGCGGGCCCGTTCGATCCCCGTCGGCGAACTGTCGAGGCCGGTCACGGAATAACCTTGGCGGGCAAGGTAGATCGCGTTGTCACCCAGGCCGCAGCCCGCGTCAAGTACTTCTCCCCGGATCGCACCGAGCGCCACGAGTTCCATGAGTCGCGGCTGCGCCTGCCCCACATCCCACGGGATTCCGGCGGGGGCGGGGGCGCCCGGAAACGCCGACGCTCCGCGATAGAGGCGTTCATAGGATTCGCGGTTGTGACGGAAGGCTTCCGACGCCGGTTCCACAGGGTGGTCCGTGCTCATTGGAGTCGTCGCTGAATATTGCCGACGTGCAACCTATTTTGCCGTTCGCGGCGCGGATGGTGGTCGAGCCAATGGTAGGCGGCGAGTTTGATCCGGTCGTTGAAGAGGAAGCACGCCACCGCGTAGGCCCACACGAAGCCGGCCCAGCGCCACCCGAGCGGGGTCATCGCCACGCCGTACACGGCGATCAGGGTGGCGATGGATTGCGCCGTGACGACCGCACCCAGCAGCAGCCGCGCCGGTGCGGGCCGCGACCAGAAGGGTCCGCGGGAGCGCGTCAGGAAGATGGTCAGCTGGCCGGCGACCGACAATTTCAGGTAGATCATGGTGCGGATCACGCCATGGCTGAGGCCAAACGCCTTGTCGGCGATGAAGAACAGCGTGAAGGTCGCGACGACGCCGACGACGCCCAGCACGGTCGCGATGGTCAGCACGGCGCGCATGTCCCACTTGACGGGCTTGGGTGAGCCGCGCACGTGATCGTAGGCGATGGTCAGAATCGCGCCGTCGTTGAGCAGTGCCAGAAACACGATCATGGCGGCGGTGACCGGGAAGAAGTTCATGAACACCACGGCCAGGGTGATCAGGAGCAGCACCCGGATGGTTTCGGCGATGCGGTAGGTGGCGTAACTGGTCAGCCGAGCGAAGATTTCGCGGGCCAGCCCGACCGCCGACACGATCACCGACAACCCGGGCGCCAGCAGGACCACGTCGGCGGCCGCGCGGGCCGCGTCGGTCGCCCCGGACACCGCGATCCCGGCGTCGGCCTGCCTGAGGGCGGGGGCGTCGTTGACACCATCGCCAGTCATACCGACGATGTGCCCACGGGCCTGCAGCAGCCGCACGATGCGGTACTTGTGTTCGGGGAACACCTGCGCGAAGCCGTCGGTCGCTTCCACCCGGGCGCCCAACTCGTCGTCGTCAGCGGAGCCGTCGAGAATGGCGGCGTCGAGGATCTGGTCGCCCAGGCCGACCTGCCGGGCGATCTCGCGGCCGATGGGGACCTGATCGCCGGTGACCATCTTGACGTCGATGCCGAGTTTCTTCGCAGCGGCGATGGTCGCGGCGGAGTCCTCGCGGGGCGGGTCTGCCAAGGCCAGCACGCCCATCAACCGCCAGGTGTCCTCACGGTCCGTCTTGGCCACGCCGAGGGAACGGTACCCGCGGGCGGCGAACCGTTCGACGACGTCGCCCACCTCCGCGCACGCGCCGTCACCGTCGCAGAGGGCGGCGATGACCTGTGGCGCGCCCTTGCTGACACGGAAGGTCTCACCCTCCACGCCACGCACCAGAGCCTCGGTGCGTTTACTCACCGGATCGAACGGAACGAAGCCCAGAAACTCCAGCACCGGATTGCGGCGCCGTTCGGCGATCTCGTTGAGCCCGTGGCGCTCGAGCCTGTGCGTGGCCTCGTTGGTCGTCAAACCCGCCCCGGAGCTGTCCAATTCGTTCAAGAGCTGCGGCAGCGGCAATTCGATCAGCTTGTCGGTGGTCTCCGTCAACCCCGCCTCCCCTTGGGCTCGCCTCGCGGCGATGCTCGTCGGTGCCAACGTTCGCAGCTGCGCCCGCGGTGCTCATAGGGCCCAATGCCCTTATTTCGACGAACCTAGTTCGACGGACGAAGCCTTGATCGCTACCCGAACGGGTGTTCAGAGCCGACGGATGCCGACCACTGAGCGCGAGAAGCACCGCCGATGTCTCAAACGATGGCGAACAGCGGGCCGAGCGGTCTGGCCCGTGTCGGTCGCGCTGAGGATGCTGACGTCGGTCAGATTGTGGGCCGCGATGTGGCGCTCGAATTCGGGCAGGAGCGCGTAGCGGGGCGGGGCGGGATTCGCCGCGAGAATACGGTGGCCGTGCAGCGGGGAACTACTACATTTCGTCATAGATTCGCCGTGTTCGGCATCCCGCAAAGCTCGCTTAGCGATGCAAGTTCGGCGTTTTGTTATTGCACAGTTGAAGTTGAGGCCGTTATTGCACAGTTGAAGGGGAATCGGCAGACAGGCCGCCACCGGCAGGGCGGACGTCACGCCGGCACCCGTTTACGCGGGGGTGTCGCCGCTGGAGTACGACCTCATGGCGCGCATTCCGACGGCGATATCACGATCCCGGGCGTGCGCCCGCCGACGGGCGACGACCGACGGGTGCCGGCCGATGGCCTCGACGCGTTCTCGCCGCGCGCGCTGGGCCGCGAGCCAACGCGGATGGGATTCGAGGAAAATAACCGTCGCTTCGGATTCATTCGCCACGATTGTCAACTCCCCTCAGAGCAACTGCCAAGGCTACCAGCGGTAGTTATCGGCCT
Organism: Mycobacterium saskatchewanense; assembly: GCF_010729105.1. Lineage (NCBI taxonomy): Bacteria > Bacillati > Actinomycetota > Actinomycetes > Mycobacteriales > Mycobacteriaceae > Mycobacterium > Mycobacterium saskatchewanense. The sequence continues at coordinate 887,025 of NZ_AP022573.1, read as the reverse complement.
GTAATCAAGAATGCCCGGGGCATCCTGAGACCAAACCACCTCGCAAGATGAGAATTGGCCATGAATTTTCCCGCAATCCCTCGGCGACTTCCGCGGCACCGTCGGTTCCGGTCGGGCCGCGGTCCAAACCATAACGGCGACCACTGACACGAATTGCGGGTTCGGCTGCGCGGGGCGGCGGCTGCTATCGTCCCTTGCTTATGCCGGAGATGGATCGTCGCCGCATGATCTTGACGACAGGGATCGGTGTGCTGGCGGCCGCGCTGCCCGTCACGAAAGCCCAGGCCATGCCGGGTCCCGCGCGACCGCCCGCCGCTCCCAGCGGCCAGACCGGGACGTACGTCTTCCAGGACGAGTTCGACGGTCCCGCCGGCTCGGCCCCCGACGGCTCGAAGTGGGCGATCGCGCGGGCGCGCGAACAGATCAAGGACCCGACCTACTGGGAGCAGCCCGAGCACATCGGCCAATACCGGGACGACCGCCAGAACGTCTTCCTCGACGGTAAGTCGAACCTGGTCCTGCGCGCCGCCAAAGATGGGCCCACCTACTACAGCGGCAAGGTGCAAAGCCTGTGGCGCGGGGGCGTCGGGCACACCTGGGAGGCCCGGATCAAGCTGGACTGCCTGACCGCTGGCTGCTGGCCCGCCTTCTGGATGGGCAACGAGGGCGAGGGCGAAATCGACACGATGGAGTGGTACGGCAACGGCAACTGGCCGGCAGCGACCACCGTCCACGCCAAGGCGAACGGCGGCGAGTGGAAGACCCACAACATCGCGCTCGACAGCGCCTGGCACACCTGGCGATGCCAGTGGGACGAGGCCGGCATCCGGTTCTGGAAGGACTACGCCGACGGGGCCCAGCCCTATTTCGACGTCCCGGCCAGTTCGCTGCCGGACTGGCCGTTCAACGGACCCGGGTACACCGTGTACCCCGTCTTCAACCTCGCCGTCGCGGGATCGGGTGGTGGCGACCCGACCTCGGGAACCTACCCGGCGCAGATGCTCGTCGATTACATCCGCGTCTGGTAATCGCTCAGTGCGTCAGCAGGGCGGTGGCGCTCCACGGCCGAGTGCCCGGGTGGCGCGGATCCGGTTGGGGCAGCCAGGCCAACGGGCGCATCGCCAGCGGCAGGCGATGAAATCGCCGGGCGGCCAGGTACAGCGCCTCCACTTCGACTGTCCGCCAGCCGAGGCTTTCGAAGTAGGCCAGCCCGTTCTCGGGCGCAAACTTGAACGGCGCGTTCTGCAGCATGCCGGCCATCTTCTTGTTCATCATCTTCTTGAGGCCGGGCCCGGCGAAGTCCAGCATCCACCAGGCGACCTCCGGCCTTCGGATCGCGCCCGAGAGCGCGGCCACGTCGCGTTCTTCCAGGTACATCAGCAGGCCCTCGGTCAGCACCAGCGCTCTGGTCGCTCCGGTCAGCGCCTCGTCGAGGAAGGCGTCGCGGGCCTGCGGGTCGGCGAGGTCGACGGCCGCCCGGGTCAACCGGCAGCGTGGCACCTGGTCGGCTAAGAGCTGCGTCTTCTCGGCGAGCAGCTTGGGCAGATCCGCCTCCACCCAGGTGAAGTCCGGCGGAAGGTCCAGACGGTAGGGGCGGGTGTCCAGCCCGGCGGCCAGGTTCAGCACCCTGTCGCAGCCGTCGGCGATCGCGGCGGCGATGGCGTCATCGATGAGCTTCGTCCGGGCGACGAGCCACCAGCCGTTGCGGGTGCTCCGTGGAACCGCGGCGACGATCGCCCGGCCGTGTTCGCCGGCGAGGCGTTCGGCGAGCGGGTCGCGAAACAGGGCGTCGGGGCGGGCCGATTCGGTCGCCCGGTGCAGTGCCGTCCACCGTGCCGTGTCGGAGACATGGGTGATGGAGTGCCCTGGGCCTGACATACGGTGCGTTATAGCACCGCCGTTCAGGTGCCGGCGAACCAGGCGGTGGTTATCGTCCGCGTCTGCGGCGGTGGAAAGCGGTCGTTGCCGGGCGCGCCCAGCGGGCCGACCTTGACCGACCACACCGGACCCGACCTGTCGATGCAGGTCCCGGGTGGCTGGTCGGGGAGGCACAGGACGGCGACGCTGGTGACGTCGGCGCCGCACCCGTAGAAGCCGACGTACCCGTCGGTCCGTCCACCCCAGGCGCCGCCGTTGCGTGCCAGGCAGCGCGTGCCGTCGTCGAGCGTCAGCGCGAACGGGGTCGGCTCGGAGGGGTGCTGCACGGGTGGCAGCGGGCCCGTGTAGTTCACCCGATGGAGTCGCATGTCCCAGGGGTTGTCGACGCAGAGCAGCGACCCGGGCGTCGAGGGCCAGCACGTGGCGGCGTCGGCCGCGCTCGGGGAGCAGGAGTAGATGTTGTCGGCGACCGCCGAGGGGGACGACGTGGTGCAGTCGCTGACGGTGGCGACGTTGCCCTGCGGCGGCGCCTCTTGATAGCCGTTGATCGGCTGGCCGCCGGGTCCGACGGCCACCGCCGTGATCACCTGGGTGGGCGGCGGATCGGCGGCGGCCGATCCGGCCGTCAGCGTTGCCACCAGCGCCGCGACGGCGATCCATACCAGGGCAATGCGTGACACCACATTCATGAGCTGACCTCCCCGTCCGAAGAAAACCCTTGCGAGCCTTCGTGCAGACTAGAGCGCCGACGCCGCCGCGGTTGCCTTCTCGCGCCGATTGGTACGGTGCGCTGATGGCCGTACGCAACCGCCGCTTCCTGCTCCGCGAACGACCCACCGGGCGGATCGGCCCGGACACCTTCGAATTGAGCGAGGACACGGTCCCCGACCTCGGCGAGGGCGAGGCGCTGGTGCGGGTCGAGTGGATCTCGCTCGACCCGACGAATCGGATGTGGATCAACGACACGCCTACCTACCTGCCGCCGGTCGCGATCGGCGAGGTCATGCGGGCCGCCGCGCTCGGCGAGGTCGTTGCCTCGAAGAATTCCCGCTACCCCGTCGGCCAGAAGGTGCAGGGCTTGCTCGGCTGGCAGGAGTACGCGGTCATCACCGACGCGTCGTTCTTGACGCCGGTCGACGTCGCCGACGGCATGTCGCCGAGCACCTACCTGGGCGCGTTGGGATCTACGGGGCTGACCGCGTGGGTTGGCATCCACGACATCGGCAAGCCGCAGCCCGGGCAGACGGTCGTGGTGTCCGCCGCGGCGGGTGCGGTCGGGTCGGTCGCCGGGCAGCTGGCCAAGGTGGCCGGTGCGCGGGTCGTCGGGATCGCCGGCGGTCCTGAGAAGTGCGCACTGCTCACCGAGCAACTGGGCTTCGACGCGGCGGTCGACTACCGCGCCGACGACTGGACCGCCCAGCTCTCGGCGGCGACACGCGATGGCGTCGACGTCGACTTCGAGAACGTGGGCGGCGACATCATGGACGCGGTCTTCGCGCGGCTCAATATCGGTGCGCGCGTTGCCCTCTGCGGTCTGATCTCCGGCTACAACGCGGCCGATCCCCCACCAGGTCCGCGGGCGTTCGGGAACGTGCTGATTCAGCGGGCAACGGTACAGGGCTTCATCGTCCTCGATCACTTGGGGCGGGCGTCGCAGGCGGCAACCGAGATCGGCGGGCTCATCGCCGCGGGTAAGCTCACCCCGCTCGAGACCGTCGTCGAGGGATTCGAGCAGCTGCCCGACGCGATCAACATGCTGTTCGACGGCAAGAACGTCGGCAAGCTTGTGGTCAAAAGCGACTGAGGCTCAACCGAATTCGAGCAGCCGACCACCCGTCGCCCTGGAGTGCGCGGTGAGGTAGCTGATGGCGCACCGGTCGACGGCCAGCGGTCGCAGGGACCTTTGCGTCCGAATTTCTCGAAGTCGAACGCTATGGATTCGACGAGCTTGATGGCCATCGGGTCATCGATGATCGGATCGGGTCGGGCGGCCTGGTGGGCCCTTCCGCGCAGGGTCAGCAGCGCCGTTTCGGCGACGCCGGTCAGCTGGCCGGCGTCCCCCTATTGGTTGACCTTCCCGTCCATCAAGCCGATCCGTGCCGGGCCGACCGCGCCTGCCGGGTCACCGTCGGAAAAGATAGTGCACGACCGATCCCACGAGGGTCGCGGCCACCGACACCAGGAGCATGGAGACCACGGGAACGTAGATGCGCACGTTGCCGCGCTCGACCCGGATGTCACCCGGGAGGCGGCCGAACCACGACAGGCCACCCGCCCACAGCAGTATGCCGAACAGCACGACGAGTATCCCCGCCGCGACAACGAGTGGGCCGATGTTCCTATCCATGGCTAGGTCGGCGTGGACGCCGGGTCGACGGGGACCGCGATCTCGTTGCGGCGGCGCATCGGCAGCGTCCAGGGCGGATCGTAGAACCAGGTTTCGGGCCCTCCGACCGGCTCGATGCCCTTGTCCCGCAATGTCTTCAACAGCTCATTGGTGCGGCGCGCCACCCCTTTGGGGCTCCAATCACCGCTGAATCCGAGGACGGCCACCGTCTGGGCCGGCACGGGGACCAGCCGGACCTGGTCGTCGTTGGGCATCGGGAGGGTTTGCATTGTCCACTTCGCCGGCATGAAAAACCTGATGGTCCAGCCGTTCTCGGCGCGCGCGGACTGAACGACGGGCGCCGTCATCGAAATCGACTGGGCGCCGTGGTTTCCGCCGAAAATGTACCCCGCCAGCCGGCGGAACCCGACATTCCGCGCACCGTTCTCGTCGTCGACGACCGTCGTCTCGGCGGCGATGCGCGCCCCGTAGCGGCGAATCTCCACGGTGTCCGTGAGCGGGTGGCGCTTGAACTTCGGCTCCTCGAGGCCGACGCGGATGCCGCCCACCGCCAGCACCGACTCGGCGACCTGCCCGGCGAGCCTCATCGGATTGATCATCGACATCGTTCCCTTCCTCGGTTCGGGTGCGGCCGGCGCCTACGTCGCGGAGTCCCCTTGCATTGACCCACCTGCGTCCCGGCGCCGCAAGCACCGCGGGTCGCGGCGCCAACGTTGGGATTGGTAGCCACCGGCGCGGGCTGTACTTACCGCAACGACGACGCCAACGGGGCGGCGCCACACGAAAGGAAATCAGCAAATGAAGCTCGTGCCCACCGGCATCGAAGAGCAGATCAACCGCGTCGACCGTCAGCGCAGCCTGTACATCGGGATCAGCGCCGGCCTGGTCGCCCTGTGGAGCGCCTTCCGCCTGTTCTGGGTCCTTCTACATCGGGATGGCGTTCGGTTGGTTCATGGGGGCGATGGTCTTCCAGCTCGTGCTGTGGGGAGTCGTCGGCGCCGCGGCCGGCGTCGCCGCCGTCGGATTCCTCACCCGCTACAGCAAGGGGTCTTGAGCCCCGTCCGCGTTGCGGGGCAATCCCCCGGCGCGCCAGACATAAACTATTGCGAGCCCTGTCGGCGTGTCGTCGCAAGGGGTTATGTGTCGACGCGCGGGGTGTTGCCACGTGCGGGCGCTGGGCCGGTTCCCGGCGGGCCTGCGAGGCAATCCCCCGGCGCGCCAGACATAAACTATTGCGAGCCCTGTCGGCGTGTCGTCGCAACGGGTTATGTGTCGACGCGCGGGGTGTTGCCACGTGCGGGTGCTGGGCCGGTTCCCGGCGGGCCTGGGAGGCAATCCCCCGGCGCGCCAGACATAAACCATTGCGAGCCCTGTCGGCGTGTCGTCGCAACGGGTTATGTGTCGACGCGCGGGGTGTTGCCACGTGGGCGCGCCAGGCGCTTATGGGACGACGGCGCCGCTCCACGCCAGCGGGTTGAGTTCCCGAAACGGGTCGGTGGTGCGCACCCGTTGCAGGTCAGCCAGGATCTGCTCCAGCGCCCGTTGCGTGCGCCCCTTGACGATGTCCACCCACCGCTCGCCGCTCACCCCCAACGGCGTCGTCGTGTCGATGGGCGCGCCGAACCGCAGGTACATGCGCTGTGGCCGCGGAATCCAGGTGGGGCCGATCCCCCGCAGCAGCGGCATCGCCATGTCGGGGCGGCCGTTCAGCCGGCGGCCCAGTGCCTCGCTGAACCGGCCGTAGACGCTGTCCCGAGTGGTCAGGCTGCGGTAGACGTCGTCGCCGCCGACGAGACCCGCCGGCACGATCGGGTAGCCGTTCTCCACCGAGAGCCGCGCGAACCCGGCGCGGCCCTGCCAGCGCAGGGTGTACTCCTCGCCCTTGAACTTGGGGATTTCTCGGCCGCCGCCGGGAAACACGAGGATGGTCTGGTCGTGGCGCATGAGTTCGCGGGCCGTCTCCGGTGCGCCCACCACGCCACCGAACGCCGCCAGCAGGTCGGCGGGAAGTCCACGCATCCGGCCGAACCCGCGGTCCGCCAGGGGGCGCACCCGGGTCCCGATTTCCCGACGCACCGCGTCGGAGATCAGGAAGATCTCCGAGCCGAACTGAGTGTGGTTGCCCACCAACAGAAATCGGCCGTCACGCGGCAGGTTTTCGACGCCGTCGACATAGGGCCGGGACAGGCCGGAGACCGGTCGCAGCCAGCCGGTCACCGAGTCGAGCGCCCGGCGCAGCGTCCGAACCCGGACGTTCGGCCGCATGATCGCGGTCAGGTCCATGCTCTCAACCACGGTCGGCCGCGTCCGATCGGGAGAACACGACGGTGATCGAGGGCGGGCCGAACCGCGTCTTCGAGGGCAGCACCTCGACCCGCATTGCCGGATCGGCGGCGCGCGCAAGGGCTTCCAGCGCCGACGGGCTGTAGGCGCGCAACGCGCTGATGAACCCGTCGTGCAGGCCGGGCCACACCCACGACCACGGCAGCAGGATCAGGTTGACCGGCAGCGCCAACACGGGAAACAGCATGGTGGCGAACGGATTCTGCCGTCTGAGGTCGATGACCAGGAATCGCTTGCCCACCCGGGTGGCCTCGGCGATGGCGCGGCAGGCGACGGCCGGCGGTAGATGGTGAAAGGCCAGCGCGAACACGACCAGGTCGTAGCTGTTGTCCGCGGCGTCGATCGCCGTGGCATCGATCACCTGCGCGCGGGCCCGCGGGTGGTCGCCGAGCTCTCCGCCGGCGATGTTGGCCACCGAGGTGGGGTCCACGTCGCTGACCGTGACGGTCGCCGTCGGATGCTGCTCGAGGATCTGCGCCGACAGTTTGCCGTGGCCGGCGCCGAGCTCCAGGATCCGCGGGTTGGGGACGTCCGCGACCACCTCGAGCGCGGTGCGCGCGTGCTTTTCGTGCTGGCTGGTCAGGGCGCCCAGGCGATCGAGCATGCCGATGACCCGTTGCTTCACCTCGTCCGGCACGTCGTCGCGGTCGAGGTACTCCAGCGCATCCGTCTCGAATCGCCGATCGAGCCACGACGCGTCGGGGCCGCCCCTCGGCATGTTGGCAATCGCCTGATCCAGTACATCGTTGGCAGCCATCGGGGCGCCTCCCTCTTCTCGCGAACTTCGTCGTCGCCACCACGATAACAAACGAACCAGTTCGTCTGATTATGATGTTCCTCGTGAGAACCCGAACCGAGCTGCGCGGCGAGATCCTGGCGGCCGCTCGGGCGGAGTTCGCGCAGTACGGCCTGGCCGGCGCGCGCATCGACCGCATCGCCCGGGCGGCGAACGCCAGCAAGGAAAGGCTGTATGCGCATTTCGGCGACAAGGAGACGTTGTTCCGCGACGTGGTGAGCACAGACGGCGCCGAGTTCTTCCGCGCCGTCGAGCTACACCCGGACGCCGTCCCCGAGTTCGTCGGCGGGGTCTTCGACCTGGCCCAGAGCCGGCCCGAGCATTTGCGGATGATCACCTGGGCGAAGTTGGAAGGCTTTCCGCTGGACAAGCCCGAGTTCGACGGCGAACACCCGCCCGAGCGGGCCATCGCGGCCGTAGAGCAGGCGCAGGCGGACGGCCACGTCGATCCCGCGTGGGAGCCCCAACAGCTGCTGGTGTTCCTGTTCGCCATCGGGTTGGCCTGGGCTCACTGGCCGGACCCCGCTGCCGCGACCACCGACCCGGACGTCATCGCCCGGCGCCGCGCGGCCGCCGTCGAGGCGGCAGCCCGCATCGTCGAGCCCCGTCCGCGCGACACATAACCAGCGTCGACGACACGCCGACGGGGCGCGCGCCGCGTTATGTCTGGCGGGTTGTCATCCCGCAGTGACGAGTTCCGGGTGGAACTTGGCTGCCATGCGCCGAAGACCGTCGCGCCAGTCGACCATCGTCTCGCCGACGAGTTCGCGCATCCGGGTGGCATCGGTCGGGTTGCCGCGCAGCGCCTGCGCGCTCTCCTCGAAGACCGGTTCCTTGCCGACGAGTGAGCCGAGGTAGCCGCACCACTCTTGGATGCTGACGGTCTGCTCGCCACACCAGTTGACGGTGGTCGCCGGGACCGACGCCGCGGCGAGCAGCTTCGGGATCGTCGCGATGATGTCGTCCTCGTGGATGGGGTTGTACCGGGCGGGCCCGCCGGGCGGGACCGGGATCGGAATGCCGGCCAGCATCATCTCCATGTGGTAGAACGGCCATCCCCCGTTGTTCCCGTACGGGACGTTGAGCCGGGCGATCGTGGTGGGAACACCGAGCACCCGGGCCGTCGAGCGGGCGACGACCTCGCCCGCGATCTTCGAGATGGAATACGTGGGGAACAGGGGCTTGTGGTTGTCCCCCAGGGCGGCACCCTCGGCGCGGGGTTCGTCGCCCGGCGGATCGTAGACCGCCGCCGACGAACAGTGCAGGAACGCCTTGGCGCCGCGGCAGTGCGCCATCAGCGCGCCGACCGACTCCGCGTTGGCCGCGAGGTCCTTGTCCCAGTGCCCGCTCTTCGCGACCGCGAGATTCAGGACGTAGTCGAAATCAGTTGGTAGGTCTCCGAATTCGCCAGCCGCCAGGTTGACGGTCTGGCACCGCACCCCGGCCTTCTCGAGAGCGTCGCGCGCGTCGGGGTTGGTGAACCGCGCGATGCCCCATACCTCGTTGTCGCGGGCAAGCGAATTTGCTACGGGAGTGGCGATCTGGCCGGTCGGGCCGGTGATCAGGATCTTGGAGCCGCGCATGCGCTGATGTTAGGCCAGCGCCCGGCGGTTCGTCCGCGTGGTCCGGCAAACCCGACGACCGTTGCCCGGCCTGATCCTATGTGGTCCCCGCATACGTTGCCCCGCAACGCCGTACGCGGCACCGACCGATTAGGGTCGATGGTCCCTACTCCCGGCGGCGCGGGTGCGACATCATTCGACACATGACGCAACCAGACGAACGCGCCGCCGATCCGGCGATCGTGAGCGAACAACCCCCGTACGACGAGCGGCCGAGCGGGCTGTTCCAGGTGGCCGCGGCCGTCGGCATCGTCGCGGGCACCCTGTTCGTCGTCGCGGTGGTCTTCTTCGCCGGCTTCTTCCTGGGCGGCTCGTCGGACGGCTATGGCGACGGGCGCCCAGGCCCGATGGGTGCCGGCGGGCGGATGGGTACCTGTCCCATGATGGGCGGAGGGATGGTGCACCCGATGATGCCCGGCGGCATGATGGGTCCGGCTCCGGCGACGGTCCCCAACCACCCACGCCCTTAGCCGGAAAGTGCGCCTGAGCCGGTCCGCGGGGCTTTAAGATCGTCGTACTGGCCAACGCGGCCGGAATGGCTAGGCGTCACTGGCGTCATAGGAGCGGTCTCACGTGGAACCGATGTCGATTGATCCCGCCGCCGCCGCGATCGGTGCCCAGTTGCTCGAAATCGCCACCCGCGCACTTGGTTCCGGCGCCGCGGCGATGCCGTCATTGACCGCGTTAGCGCCGGCCGGGGCCGAAGAAGTGTCGATGCAGGCGGCGACCGCGTTCGCGGCGGAGGCCGAGGCGATGCTGGCATTCAACGCCGCGGCCCAGCAGGAACTCGCCCGCGCGGGAGCGGTGGTGACGGAGATCGCGCAGATGTACGCACAGGTCGACGGGGAGGCAGCCGGATCGCTGACGGTGGGCGCCACCCGAATCGCAAGCCAGGCGTTCGGGGCGGGCGCAAACCTCGCCGCCGGACCCACGTCCGCGGAGGCCCTCGCCGCGGCGGCCGCCCGCACGCCACTGCTCGGGAATCTGGTCGAAGGCGTCACGGCGACCAACCCCTCGACGGCGGTGCCGGCGGCGGCCAGCGCCGCGTCCACTGTGCTGGGCGCCGGGGCCGCCCCGCTGAACTCGATCGGCCAGGTGGCATCGATGGGTGGCGCCACCGCCGGCCCGGCGGCCTCGTCCGCCGCGCCGACCCTCGCGTCGTCGGATGACCGGGACGGCGGGGACCACCGCGGCGACGAGGATCCCGGCGAGCAGCTCCTATAGCCCCGGCTGGTCCTCGACGATGCCCAGCCATACCTGCGCGGCGTCGATGGCGACCTTCTCGCTGATGAAGGCGTGCTGCGTCCCGGTGTAGATGTCCCGGAAGGCCCGCTCGAGGCGGGTGCCCTCGCGAATGGAGCTCGTGCCCGCGACGAGATGGGCCCACTCGGCGCAGGCCCGCGCCGTGTCGGTGGCGTAGACGGCCGCGACCCGCATGTCGGCCCGCAGTGCCGGGGTCAGCTCCTGGCCCGCGCCGACGGCGTCCTCCGCCGAGGTGAACGCGTCGAGCACCAGCAGGCGGGCCGCGCGCCACGCCGCCCGGTGGTGGGCCAGCCCCTTCTGGAAAGTGGGCCGGCTGGCCAACGATGCCATGTCGCTCATCCGAAACTTCGTCGCCGCCAGTTCCTGGACGTCGTCGAGCATGCTCTGGGCCACCCCCAGCGCCCACGACGCGTGGCCGGCGGCCGTCACCGGCATCAGCCCCATACGCGTCGCCGGCGAGGTGCCCCGGTGTGGCTGCCGGACGAACAGTTCGAACGTGCGGCAGGCCGGCACGAACACGTCCTGCGCGCTGTAGTCGTACGAACCGGTTCCCTTGAGGCCCTGCACATGCCAGCCGTCGTTGAAGCTGATCTGCTCGCGCGGGACGACGGCCACCCGCATCTCCGGGACACCCTCGCTGATCCAGCGCATCTCCCCGCCGTCCAGCGGAAGGAACCCGGCCGCGACGTATTGCGAGTGGCCCACGCCGGAGCCGAAGTTCCACGCCCCGTTCAGCAGGTAGCCGCCATCGTCGGCGATGCCCTGCCCATTGGGAAAGAACTGACCGCCCAGGGTGACGCGGTTGTCGTGCGCCGCGAACACCTCGGCGAAGCCCTCGTCGGGCAGGTACGCCGCGGCGGCGAACGACGACGGCAGGTTGGCAATGCCGATCCAGCCGAATGAGCCGTCCTGCCAAGCCATTTCGATCCAGGTTTCGATCATCTCGGCGAACGACGGTTCGACACCGCCGGCGGGCGCGGGGTTGAACGCGGACATCAGCCCGCAGGACCACATCTCGTCGACGATCCTCGCGGTAAGCGTGCGCTCCCGTTCGGAGGCCGCGGCCTCGGCCCGCACCAGGTCGCGCATGCCGCGCGCCAGCGAAACAACCCGGCTGCCCGTGTCGGCTATCGACGTCATTGTCTTCTTCCCATCATCGGCGGCCCATCATCGGGTGCGACGAGAAAACTGTAATCGGTGGCCGGGCAAACTACCCGCAGGCGCTCGCGCCCCCTACGCTTGCGCTGGTATCCGAACGGCGAAGGAGAAGCGGGTGACCGACCCCGGTGCGGCGAAGGGCAGGCCCGGGGAGTTTCACCGCTGGATCGTCGACGCCATGAATGTCATCGGGAGCCGCCCCGACGGGTGGTGGCGGGACCGCGGCGGCGCCGTCGCCGCGCTGGTGGAGAAGCTCGACCGGTGGGCCGCCGCCGAAGCCGCGGACGTCACCGTGGTGCTGGAGCGGCCGCCGCGGGCGCCGATCCCCATCTCGGTCGTCGAGGTCGCGCACGCGCCGCGGGCGGCGCCGAACTCCGCCGACGACGAGATCGTCCGCCTGGTGCGCTCCGATGCCCGGCCCGGCGGGGTGCGGGTGGTGACGTCCGACCGGGCGTTGATCGAGCGGGTGCGGAGCCTGGGTGCCGCCGTCTTTTCGGCCGACGGCTTCCGCAACCTCGTCGACCCCCGCGACCGATGAGCGCGCTCGGGCCGAACCGGGTCTGCGCCCTCGCGCGGATCGACGTCCCGATCATTCAGGCGCCGATGACCTACATCGCCGGCGCCCGGCTGGCGGCGGCGGTGTCGAACGCGGGCGCGCTCGGTGTCATCGAGACCACCTCCGAGCAGGGCCGCGCCGACCTGCGGCGGGTGCGCGACCTCACCGACCGCCCGGTGGGCGCGAACATCGCGCTGCTGTTCAACCGCGACCCCGCAGTCGTGGATCTTCTGACCGACAACGGTATTCGGTTCGTGACCACGTCGGCGGGCGACCCGGCGCTGTTCACCGCCCGGCTGCACGACGCCGGCATCACCGTGTTCCACGTGGTGGGCACCCTGGCCGCCGCCAGGAAGGCGGTCGACGCCGGGGTGGACGGGCTGGTGGTCGAGGGCGTCGAGGGCGGCGGGTTCAAGAACCGGCTCGGCGCGTCGACCATGGTGCTGCTGCCACTCGTGGCGGCCCACGTCGACGTCCCGATCGTGGCCGCGGGCGGGATTTGCGACGCGCGGTCGATGGCGGCGGCGCTGGTGCTCGGCGCCGAGGCGGTGCAGATGGGCACGCGGCTGCTCGCCTCGGCGGACTCCCCCGTGCACGGCAACCTCAAGGATGCCGTGCTGCGCGCCGACGAGACCTCCACCGTCCTGCTGCCGCTGGACGGCAACCGCGTGATGCGCGTGATCCGCACCCCGGCGGCCGAAAAGCTCCAGGTGGCAACCTCTTCCGGCGAAGGTGCGGCGGCCCTGCAGCGGGTGCGGCGGCTCTACTTCGACGGCGACCTGGACGCCAGCGTCGCGAACACCGGTCAGGTCGCCGGCCGGATCGCCGACCTCCCGCCCGCCGCCGACATCGTCGCGACGATGTGGGCCGGGTGCCGGGAGGCGCTGGCCGCTGCGGCCCAGCGCCTCCCGCCGGTCGGCGGCGACTGAACCGTCAGCCGACCGCGGCCAGCGCCGCGTCGTAGTCGGGCTCCTGGGCGATCTCGGGCACCAACTCCGTGTAGGTGACCTTGCCGTCGGCCCCGATCACCACGATCGCCCGGGCGAGCAGGCCCGCCATCGGGCCATCGGCGATGGTGACGCCGTAGTCCTCGCCGAAGCTGTCCCGGAAGGCCGACGCGGTCTTCACGTTCTCGATGCCCTCGGCGCCGCAGAACCGGGAGAAGGCGAACGGCAGGTCCTTCGACACGCACACCACCGAGACACCGCCGCCGGCGGCGCGCTCGTTGAACTTGCGCACGCTCGTCGCGCACACCGGGGTGTCCACCGACGGAAAGATATTCAGCACCACGGGCTTTCCGCTGAACTGGTCGCTGCTGACCGGACCGAGGTCCCCGCCGGTCAGGTTGAAGGAGGGGGCCGTCGAGCCGACGGACGGGAGTTCGCCGACGGTCTTGATCGGATTTCCACGCAAGGTTATCTGTGCCATGGGCACAGTCTGCCAAGGCCCGCGCGAGCGCCTCGGGCCAGGTGCCGTGTCCTAAATCGTGGGCTACCCGGCGTAGACGACATGCCGCCGGCTGGCCAACACTGAATGCATGGTCCGAAACGTGGTCATCGTCGGGTTTCCCGGCGTGCAGGCGCTCGACGTGGTGGGTCCGCACGAGGTGTTCTCGGGCGCCGCGCTGCTCACCGAAGGCGGCTACCGCGTCGTGTTGGCTTCGGCCGCCGGTCGGCCGGTGTCGACCGCGACCGGCTTGAGCTTCGTCGGTGAGCCGCTGCCGGATCCGGAGGGGCCGATCGACACGGTCGTGCTGCCCGGCGGGGGTGGTATCGATGGCGCGCGAGGCGACGCCGAGCTGCTGGCCTGGGTCAAGGCGGTCTCCGAAACCGCACGCCGGGTCGTCACCGTCTGTACCGGGGCCTTCCTCGCCGCCGAGGCGGGGCTGCTGGACGGCTGCCGGGTGACCACACACTGGGCCTTCGCCGGCCGGCTGGCCCGTGAGTTTCCGTCCGTGCAGGTCGATCCCGACCCGATCTTCGTCCGCAGCTCGGAGTCGGTGTGGACGGCCGCGGGCGTCACCGCGGGAATCGACCTCTCGCTGTCCCTGGTCGAGGACGACCACGGCACCGAGGTCGCGCAGACGGTCGCGCGCTGGCTCGTCCTGCACCTGCGCCGCTCCGGTGGGCAGACGCAGTTCGCGGCGCCCGTGTGGATGCCGCGCGCCAAGCGCACGTCCATCCGGCAGGTGCAGGAGGCCATCGAGGCGGAGCCGAGCGGTCCGCACAGCATCGGTGAGCTGGCCCGCCGGGTGGCGATGAGCCCGCGCCACTTCACCCGCGTGTTCACCCACGAGGTCGGCGAGGCCCCCGGTCACTACGTCGAGCGGATTCGCACCGAGGCCGCCCGCCGCCAATTGCAAGAGACCGACGACACCGTCGTCGCGATCGCCGCACGGTGCGGCTTCGGCACCGCAGAAACGATGCGGCGCAACTTCATCCGCCGAGTCGGGCTGTCGCCCGACCAGTACCGCAAAGCCTTCGCCTAGACAGATGGGGACGACAATGACTCAGATCGCCTTCGTGGCCTATCCCGGGTTCACCGCGCTGGACATGATCGGCCCCTATGAAGTGCTGCGCAACCTGCCCGGCGCGGAGGTGCGGTTCGTCTGGCACCGGACGGGACCGATCACCGCCGACTCGGGCGTCCTGGTCATTGGGGCCACCCACACGCTGGCCGAAACCCCCGGCCCGGACGTGATTCTCGTGCCGGGCGGCCCCTCGACCCCGGTGCACGCTCGCGACGGGGCGCTCCTCGACTGGCTGCGCGGGGCCAGCCGCAGGGCCGCCTGGACGACGTCCGTGTGCTCGGGTTCGGTGATCCTGGCCGCCGCTGGCCTGCTGACCAACCGGCGCGCGACGTCGCACTGGGTGACCGTCCCCGCCCTGAGGGCGTTCGGCGCCATCCCCGTCGGTGACGAGCGCATCGTGCGCCAGGCCAACGTCGTGACGAGCGCCGGCGTGTCGGCCGGCATCGACCTCGCGCTGTGGCTGGCCGGCGAGATCGGCGGCGAGGCCCGCGCGAAGGCGATCCAGCTCGTGATCGAATACGACCCGCACCCGCCGTTCGACTCCGGTCACGTGTCGAAGGCGTCGGCGGCCACCAAAGCCGCTGCTACCGCGCTGCTTTCGCGCGACAGCGTCAACCCCGCCAACCTGAAGGCGACGACACTGCTCGCCTGGGAGCAGGCGCTAGGCGCGGTGCGCTCGCGGCGGCAGCGGCGGGGCAAGCCCGTCACCGCAGAGTAGGCGGCTACCCGTTCGGCTGCAGGATCTCGGTCGAGGCGAGCTGGCCGCCCGCCTGCAGCCACTCCCCCACCACCCGCGGCGCGTCGCGGTCGGGGTTGTAGATGTCTTCCTCGCTGGAGAACAACCCGTCGCCGGCGTAGACCAGCCGCGTCCAGTTCGGGAACCAGAACGGCTCACCCTCCGGGTCCGACGGGTGATCGAGCAAGTTCTTGATCATCAGGACGACGGCGTCGTTCTCGTCGTCGTAGGCGATCCAGTCGGACGGAAATCGCATGTGCGGGAACGGAGCCATGACGGCGACGATCCAGTCGCGCACCGCCTCACGCCCGTGGAAGACTCCGTAGTGGTGCTCGGTGTAGACGACGTCTTCGGTGAAGAGGTCAGCGAAAGGTCGCCAGTCCCCCGACGCGCTGCATCCCTCGACGACGGTTGTGTAGTTCCGGACGGCTGCGTCGATTTCGGCCCTGCTGAATTTGCCCATGGCGGACAGACTAGAACGTGGTGACAAGCCGTACGCGTGGATGGGGATACCGAATGAGTGTGATGGAGTTGTTCGACTTGCGCGGGAAGACGGCTCTGGTGACCGGGGCGTCCAGCGGCATTGGCAAGAAGGTCGCACGGGCGTATCTGGAGGCCGGAGCCCAAGTAGCCGTTGCCGCAAGGCATTCCGACACGCTGGAGGGGGTCGCGCACGAGCTGACGGCGGCCGCCGGTGCGGGCAGGGTGCTGCCTATTCGCTGCGATGTCACGCAACCGGACGAGGTCACCGCCATGGTGGACCGGGTGACGGGCGAGCTCGGCGGCCTCGACATCGCCGTCTGCAACGCCGGCATCATCGCGGTCGAGGGGATGCTGGACATGTCGCCCGAGGAATTCCAGCGCATCCAGAGCACCAACGTCTACGGGGTGTTCCTCACCGCCCAGGCGGCGGCCCGGGCGATGGTCGGGCAGGGCCGGGGCGGGGTGATCATCAACACCGCCTCGATGTCCGGCCACATCATCAACGTCCCACAGCGCGTCGGCCACTACTGCACCTCGAAAGCGGCGGTGATTCAGCTGACCAAGGCGATGGCGGTCGAATTCGCGCCGCACCGGATCCGCGTCAACAGTGTCAGCCCGGGCTACATCCTCACCGAACTCGTCGAGCCGCTCGTCGAGTACCACGTCCAGTGGGAGCCGAAGATACCGATGGGACGGCTGGGAACGCCCGAGGAGCTCGCCGGCCTGTATCTCTATCTCGCGAGTGACGCGTCCAGCTACATGACCGGGTCGGACCTCGTCATCGACGGCGGATACACCTGCGTCTGACGCGCCCGATCAGCGAACGACCCAGGGTCGCCCGAAGCGGGTCCGCATTTCCGGTGAATGCAGCGCGCGTAGCCGCTCGCCGGCCGGGTGCGCCCCGGCGGCGCCGACCAGATCGTCGCTCAGCTCCACGATCTCCGCGGCCCGCAACGGCCACGGCTCGTGCTCGTTCGGCACCCACCACGTGCGGCCGGCCTTGCGGGTGTGCGCGCCCCACCGGGCGGTGAGCCACACCTCCAGTGCGGTCGGTGCGACGACATCGCCCACCATGACCGTCAGGTGGCTGCGCAGGCCACGGTGTGGCCAGCGGCGCACGCTGTGGTACGTGAGGCGGTCGCCGTCCCGGGCCATCCGCATCCTGGCCCAGGTGTAGGGGACGCCCACCGTCAGCCGAATGACCGGCACGACGGCCAGGCGGGCCGTCTCCAGGGACCGGAACAGGACGCCGTGGCGGCCGGCGCCGTCGACCGAGTACAGGCGGACGTTCGTCTCCAGGAAGCTGCCGAAGTACGGAATCCCCACCGCCGAGCCGACTTTGGTGCTCCTCATCGCGAACGGGACCAACCCGACATACGTGGCGCCGGCGAAGACGTCGGGCCGGGTCCCCGGCGGGAACAGGTCCTCGACGCTCTCGGGCCGCACCGGCCAGTGGACGAAGGTCACGTCGCACCAGCGCTGGTCGAAGGTCGTGGGACCGGGAAGAGGCGGGGCGGTGACGGGGTATCCCGCGAGCAGGGGTTCCCCGCTGGGGTCGCTGGGTGCCGCGCCGGTCACCCGCTCATGGTGGCAGTTCACCCGGCGGCACACCTAGCCTTCCAGTTCGCCAAAGATCCCCCGCTCGATGCCGGCCTGGGTGGTGGCCGGCAGAACGACGAGCCCCTCGAGTTCCTTGCGGGCCCGGTCGTACGCACTCTGACGTTCCTGGGGCGCCGCCGCGGAATCCGATGCCACCCGCAAGAGGCTCTGGGCGCGTGCAATCCGCTGCTGATCCGCCCGGGAGAAGTCGTTGCGGCGCCGGCGGACCGCTTCGGACTCGGCGACGGTGAACGCGGTCACGTAGTCCTCCACTGCCGTCCGATACTGCGCGGCGGACTCCGGGTCGTCGACGAGGTCCTCGGCTTTGACGGGACGCAGGAAGTCGGCTCGCAGCTTGGCCTTGTGAAAGGCGATCGTGAGGGGGTCGCGCATGTCGGTCATGAGCGGAAAGTCGAGCAGCTTGGCGACATCGAGCTCGTAGTCGAGCCACCGCGCGTCGGTGCGGCTGTGCTCCTCGATGACCCGCCGCAGCGACCTCCATTGCGCCGCCTGGTTGTTGGCGGGGCGCGGGGTGTCGGCAACCTGCGGGGGATCGAGCCGGTCCGGCTCGTCGGCGCGCCGCCGGTGAGTGGCGAACGCCTTCACCGCTGCCATGATCACACCCGCCAGCGGCAGGAGCACGATCAGTAGCTCGAGCAAGCGGAACACCAGGCCCATACGGCCAGGATGCCATCACCGGCGCGAGATCCGCCGCGCCGAGCGTGGGGCCTGCGTAGGAATGCCGGGCGTATCGCGTGCGCAGGGCCCACGCTCGGCGCCCCCCGGGAGCTCAGTGCACGCCCAGCGTGCCGGCGAGGTACTGGGCACGGCACGCCCGTCGGGCGAGCTTGCCGCTGGTGGTGCGCGGGATGGCACCGGCCGGCAGGAATAGGACGTCGCTGACCGGCACGCCGTGGCGCCCCGCCACCGCGGCACGGATCGCCTCGATCGCAGGCGCCGGGTCGTCGCGACTGGTGCCCGCCGCGCGCTCGGCGACGACGACCAGGCCCTCGCCGGCGGCGGTCGGCGCGGTGAACGCGGTCACGTAGCCGCGCCGCACCATCGGTGACGCCTGCGCCGCGGTGGCCTCGATGTCCTGTGGGTAGTGGTTGCGGCCCTCGATCGTCACCAGGTCCGCGACGCGGCCGGCCACGTAGAGCTGACCGTCGAGATAGAAGCCCAGATCCCCGGTCCGCAGCCAGGTGCGCGCGACGGCCGACCCCTCCGCGTGGCTCCCCCGCTCGAGCCTCGCTTGCAGCTTCGCGCCGAACGCCAGCTGCGTCTCCTCCGGCAGGCCCCAGTAGCCGCGGCCGACGTTGTCGCCCTGCAGCCAGATCTCACCGACACGGCCGTCGGGCAGTTCCGTCTCGGTGTCGGGGTCGACGATCACCGCCCAGAGGCTGCGCGCGACCCGGCCGCACGACACCTGCGCCACTGCGTTGGGGGCCTCGGCCGCGACGGGCACCGCGCGGCCGGCGCCCAACTGCTCGCGGTCGAGGTGGACGACCGACGGCACCGCGGCCGGGTCGATGGTCGCCACGAACAACGTGGCCTCCGCGATGCCGTACGACGGCTTGAACGCCGTGCGCGGCAGCCCGTAACCGCCGAACGCCCGGGTGAACGTATTGATCGCGTCGATGCTGACCGGCTCGGACCCGATGATCATCACCACGTTGCTCAGGTCGATGTCGTCGCCGGGGCCGGGCAGGCCCCGCTGGGCGGCCCACTCGTAGGCGAAGTTCGGCGCCGCGGTGACCACGCGGCCCTGCCGCGACCCGGCCGACAGCGCCTGGATCCACCGCAGCGGCCGGCGCACGAACGCGGTCGGCGCCATCAGCGTGGAATGCCCGCCGTATACCGCGGGAAAGCCGATCATCGACAGCCCCATGTCGTGGTAGAGGGGCAACCAGCTGACGCCGTGGGTGTTGCGGTCCAGCAGGTCGATCGACAGGATCATCTGCACGAGGTTGGTGCCGACCGCGCGGTGCGTGATCTCCACGCCGACCGGGGGTCGCGTCGAGCCCGAGGTGTACTGCAGGTGGGAGACGTCGTCCATCCCCAGCTCGGTCGGCGCGAAGTGTTCGCCCTCGGAATCGGGAATCTCGTCGATGACGACGACGTCCGGCCGCGCCCCAGTCGGCAGGGTGGCCAGGAACTTCTCCACCCCGTCGCGTGCCGCCGTCGTCGTGAGCACCGCCGTGGGCTCCGAATCGCGCAGCGCCGTGTCGAGGCGTTCGGCGTGCCCGGGCAGCTCCGGGGCGAACAGCGGCACGGCGATCGCGCCGGCCTTGATCGCGGCGTAGAAGCCCGCGACGTAGTCGATGCCCTGGGGCGCGAGGACCGCGACCCGCTCGCCGCGGTCCGCCACCCGCTGCACGCGCGCGCCGATCGCCTGCAATCGGGCACCGAACTGGGTCCAGGTCACCTCGGCGGCCTGCCCGTCGACCCCGCGGCTGTAGTCCAGGAAGCGATACGCCACGGCCTCGCCCACGTTGGCGATGTTGCGGTCGATCAGCGATATCAGCGTGACGCCCGGCGGCAGCGCGACGCCACCGTTGGCGTCTACACAGTCCTCGATCTGAAGCAGGCCGGGGACGGCCGTCGAATTCTGCCGATCCATAGAGCGCAGTCTAAGTGGCGGGCAGCAGCGAACCCGGCTTCCCCGGGGCCGCCACCTCGGCGGGTCCGGTGTCCCGTGTGTCGATCCTCACCGGCCAACCTGCCGTCGCCGTGACAATCGTGATTGTCACCAACCGCGAGCGTTCCCGAATTCACCTTTTGGCAACACGTTTGGAGTTGCCTGAGTCGGGACTTCGGCGGTCCGGTGGGACCGCCATCCGAACGACGAAACCAAGGAGACCGATGACGGCGACAGCGGAGCGGCGGGTCGAACGTCGCGGCTTCGTCCAGGCCCTGACCTCCGTATGCGTCCGGTATGTCGAACGCTTCATGCCGGACCCGTACCTGTTCGCGGTCATCCTCACGGCGATCGTCGTCGCCCTCGTCGCGCTGCTGGTCCGGGGCGCGACGCCCACCGGCGTGCTCAAGGCGTGGTACGGCGGGGTGTGGGGGCCGCAGAACATCTTCACCTTCGCCTTCCAGATGGTGCTCATCCTGGTGACGGGGTACACGCTCGCCGAGGCGCCCGCGGTGAAGCGGGGCATCGTCCATGTCGCCGGCAAGCCCAAGAACCAAGTGCAGGGGGCCTTGTTGTGCTTCGGGGTCAGCGCCGCGCTTTCGCTGCTGAACTGGGGACTCGGCCTGGTGGCGGGCGCACTGCTGGCGCGCCAGGTCGCCAAACGCTTCACCGACTCGCATTTCGGCTACCTGACCGCGACCGGGTTCATGGGCTACATCGTCTGGACGCAGGGTCTGTCGTCGTCGATCGCGCTGGCCAACACCGACGGCACCAGCCCGATCAACGTGATCCACAAGATCACCGGCATGACGGTCCCGCTGAGCCTGACCGTCTTTCAGCCCTACAACTGGATGGCCGTCATCGCCGTGATCGTGCTCGTCGGCATCGCGATCTGGCGCATGGAACCCAAGGAGGTCCTGCAACCCGATCCGGCGGTCTTCGACGAGGAACCCGAACCGCCGGCGCCCACCGGCAAGCGGACGTTCGCGGAGTGGCTGGAGAACCTCTGGATCCTCAACGTCGTCGTATTCGCGGCCGGGATCACCTACTTCGTGCTGAGCGGCTTCGCGCTGAACATCTCGTCGATGATCATGCTGTTCACGGTCACCAGCGCGTTGCTGCACGGCACGCCGATCCGCTTCATCCGCGCGTTCTCCGGCGCGGCGAAGGTGTCCGGGCCCCTGCTGCTGCAATACCCGTTGTACGGCGGCATCGTCGGGCTGTTGGGGTACCTGCCCGCGGGCTCGGGAAAGGCGCTGCAGGCGGTTCTCGCCGAGGCGCTGGTGCGCGGAGCCGATCAGTACACGCTCCCCTTCCTGACGTTCCTCGGCTCGGTGGTGATCTCCCTATTCGTGCCGTCGGGCGGCGGACACTGGGCGGTGCAGGGCCCCATCGCCGTCGATTCGGCGCTGGCGATCGGTCAACATTCGCCCACCTACCTCGGGCTGATCTCGATGTCCGTCGGCGACGGGGAGGCGGTCGCCAACATGATTCAGCCTTTCTGGCTACTGCCGGTTCTCGCCATCGCGAAGCTCAATGTCCGCCAGGTGATGGGATTCACCGTCATCGCCTTTCTGATCGGCTTCGCGGTGTCCAGCACTGCGGTCCTACTCGCACCCCACTTCCTGTGACGGGCAACGGCGTGGCCCCGTCACCCGTCGCGCGGGTCGGGGCCGCCTACCGCAAGATCGCCGAGGCCGGCCGGCTCGTCGCCGTGAAGGACAACATCGACGTCGGGGGCGGCCGCACCGCCGTGGGCCTGATGGCCGGCGGCCGCCGGTGAGCGGGCCCGCCCGGACGAGCCCGACGGCGTGCCCGCGCCGGCGGGAGGTAGCGTACGCGCCAGTTCCAGTCAGCGGCCGCGAGCCGTTATCACCGGGAGGCGGGCATGTCGGGCCGGAAATTCTCGTTCGAGATCAACCGCACCAGCGCCGCGCCGGCGGCGACGCTGTTCCGGCTCGTGGCCGACGGGGCGAACTGGTCGAAGTGGGGAAAGCCGATCGTGGTGCAATCCAGCTGGGCCCGCCAGGGCGACCCCCCGCCCGACGGGGTGGGCGCGATCCGCAAGCTCGGGATGTGGCCCGTCCTCGTGCAGGAGGAGACCGTCGCGTACGAGAAGGATCGCCGCCACGCCTACAAGATGGTCGGCCGCACCCCGGTCGACGACTACTTCGCCGAGGTGGTCTTCACCCCCAACCTCGCGGGCGGCACGGACATCCGCTGGACCGGCTCGTTCGTCGAGAGGGTTCCCGGGACCGGCCCTGCGTTCCAGGCGGCGCTGGGTGGCGCGGTGCGGTACTTCGCGGGCCGGCTGGTGAAGGCGGCCGAGCGCGAGTCGGGGCGATAGCGCAGACCGGTTGGCTGCCAAGCCCTTTCAATGTCAGTAGGCCCGGGTCCGTTGGCGGGCCGCCCCCGAAGTCCTTAAGCTGGGCTAAGTGGTTGACGTCGTAGTGGCGGGCGCGGGTCCGAACGGGTTGATGCTCGCCGGGGAGCTGGGGTTGGGCGGGATCAAGCCCGTGGTGCTGGATCCGATGCCGGGTCCGAATCCGGAGCGGCGGGCCAACGGCGTTATCGGTCAAGGGGTTCGGATTTTGGACCACCGCGGCCTCTACGGCACGCTCGCCGAGACAACCGAGCCGCCTCGGCTCAATCCGCGCGCGATGTTCGCGGCGTTCCCGTTGGATCTCACGCTGGTGCCCGATCCGCAGCTGTTCCTCCTGCCGGTGCAACAGCCCACACTGGTTCGGGTGCTCGCCGACCGCGCAGCCGAGCACGGGGCCGACATCCGCTGGGGCCACGCCATGACCGGCTTCGACCAGCACGCCGGCGGCGTCACCGTGCACGTCGCGGGCCCGGACGGGGCCTACGATCTGGACGCCGAGTATCTGGTCGGGGCCGACGGTGGCCGGAGCGCGACCCGGAAGCTGGCGGGCATCGATTTTCCCGGGATGTCGTCGCACGACGTCGTCGTGCGGATGGGATTCGACGTCCTGCCGCCGCAGGACTGGGTCGACCCGCTCAGGGGCGGTCTGGACATCCCCGGGTACGGCCACATCCCGCCGCTGCAGTTTCACCGGGCCGATCATGGCGTCGTCGCTTACGGCGCTCTCGGGGGACGTGCGGCGATGATCGTCTTCGAGTTGGACGACGCGCCGCGCGAGTACCCCCGCGACGATGACGTCCACTTCGAGCCCATGAGCCTCGCCGAGCTGGAGGTCAGCGTCAAACGGGTCCTGGGCGCCGACGTGCCGCTGCGACCGGCATATCCGGACACCCCCCTGGACCTGCGTCGGTTCTCCGGGATCAACTCACGTATCGCGTCCCGCTACCAGCTGGGCCGGGTCATCCTCGTCGGCGACGCGGCCCACGTCCATTCCCCCATGGGCGGGCCGGGACTCAACCTGGGTCTGCAGGACGCGGTGAACCTCGGCTGGAAACTCGCCGTGGTCCTCAACGGCCGCGTCGCGCCGACCCTACTCGACAGCTACGAGGCCGAGCGCCGGCCCGCCGCGGAGCGCGTCATCATGCACAGTCGGGCCCAGCTCGCGCTCGTCCGGCCCGGACCCGAGGTCACCGCCCTGCGCCAACTGTTCTCCGAGCTGGTCACCGATCCGAACATCGCCCGCCGCCTCGGAGACCTGATCTCGGGGGCCGAAAACCGCTACGGCGCCGGGCCATTCGGCCATCCGCTGGTCGGCTACTGGGTGCCCGACTTCGGGGTCGGGACCGTCGACGGCACGCGGCGGATCGCCGAACTCGCCCGCAGCGGGCGGCCGCTCCTCGTCGACCTCACCGAGGGCGCGACCGTGGCGGCCGCGGTCCCCGGCGACCAGTTGACGGTCGCCACGGGTCGCGCCGTCGGGGAGATCGCCGCGACCGCCGTGCTGGTGCGCCCCGACGGTTACGTGGCGTGGGCAACGTCGGCGGCCACGCCCGATGCGGACGAATTGCGGGAGCTGCGTGCCGCTCTCGCGCGATGGTTCGGCATCGGAAGAACCGCTACGTCGAACTGACCTCGTCCTGATACTTCTTGGTCATGTGGGCCACCGCGTCCAGCTGCGATTGCGCGAGGCCTTCGCGGGCCTGACCCGCGCGGGCGGCAGCGTCCAGCGTCGGCTGCGCCTGCCCCTGGAAGTGCGGCATCACCTCGGCGGCGAACAATTCCGCGGACCGCTTGGTGGCGGCCGGGTTGGCCCACTCGTGTCCCATCTGCAGCATGCAGCCAAACCCGCCGGATTGATCCCAGAGCCGCTGCACCTGGGCCCGCGCCCGTTCGGGCGTGCCGATCACGCCGGCCCCGTTCTCGTTGATGACATCGATCATCTCGTCGAGTTGCTCGCCCGGCATGGTCATCTGCGGGAAGGCGGCCACCTTCTGGAAGTAGCGGAACCAGGGCTCGATGCCGAACTTCACCTCTTCACGGGCCTGCTCTTCGGTCTCCGCCAAATGGAACAACCCGACTAGGCTCCAGTGCTTGCGGTCCACCCGGCTGCCGAAGGCCGCCGCGCGTTCCTCGACGATGTCCCAGTGGTAGGACAGCGCGTTGAACCCCTCGACCGTCAGTGTCGCCCCGATCGACAGCAGGCCGATCCCGTGCTTGCCGGCCAGCCGCGCGCCGGTGGGCGAGGCGACCGCCGCAACCGCGAGCGGGATGCCGCCGTCGGAGTACGGGGCCAGCTGCAACTTCGCGTCGAACAGCTGGTGCGTGGCGGTTTTCGCCGAGACGGTTTCCCCGGCGAGCAGGCGGACGACGATGTCGAGGTTCGTCTCGAGGAGTTCGCGGGTGTCGGTGGGGGTCAACCCGATCATCGCCGAGTCGGTGGGTAACGAGCCGGGACCCATCCCGCCGATCACCCGACCGTGGGTGAGGTGGTCGAGCAGCATCAGCCGGTCGGCGACCCACAGCGGGTTGTGATATGCGAGCGAGATGACTCCGGTTCCGAACCGGATCCGCTTGGCGCGCTGCGCCGCGGCGGCGATGAAGACCTCCGGCGAGCTGATGATCTCGCTGCCCGCCGAGTGGTGCTCGCCCAACCACACTTCGTCGAAGCCGAGGGCGTCGAGGTGTTCGATGAATTCCAGGTCGCGCTGCAGGGCGAGAGTGGGGTTGGTGCCCGCGCGATGAAACGGGGCGATGAAGTATCCGAACCTGAGTTTCGCCATGGGGATCCCTTGCGTCCGAGTTGCGGAGAACCATAACTCGGATGCCCCGGTCCGCCCTAGGCCATCGGCCGGCAATGGCCGATGTCTGTTCCTGCTCAGCCGATGGGGCCGGGGTATCCCGGCCCCACCGACTAGGGGAGCAAGTCTTTCGCGCCGTCAGGCTCTAGAAACCGCCGCAGACGTTGCCGACGCAGCCGCCGCCACCGCCCGGTCCGCCGCCACCCCCGCCGACCCCGGGGATGCTGCCGCCGCCACCGCCGGGTCCGCCGCCACCGGTCGGGCCGCCGGGAACGCTGCCGCCGCCACCGCCGGGTCCGCCGCCACCGGTCGGGCCGCCGGGAACGCTGCCGCCCCCGCCGCCGGGTCCGCCGCCACCGGTCGGGCCGCCGGGAACGCTGCCGCCCCCGCCCGGTGTGGTGGACGGCGCCACGCTCGACGATGGAGTCGTCGTAGTCGTCGGCGTTGTGCTGCTGCTGCCGGGACCCTTGTTACCGCCACCGCATCCGACGGCCAGGATCAGCATGGCCCCGCCGCCGAAAATCGCGACCGCAGTCCTCAGTTCGTGCCTCATCGCAAACCCCGCTCTCCGCTCGCAGTCCTGCTGTTCCTTACCCCGGCGTCAGCACCCACAAACACAAAGCCGTCGCGGGATTCCGCGCCAAAGATGCCGATGGCCCATCACCTCGTGGTGACGGGCCATCGCGGGTGGCACGGTTCCGCAGTTTTCGCCGGAAATGCGGCCGGCGAACCGGTGGACGAAGGGACGCGGCCCGGGGCGGCCGGGCGGGCTACCTATCTACCCCTCCTTGGTGATCAACTTCCGCAGCGCGACGCGGTCGGGCTTCAGCAGCTCCTCGATGCGCGGCCGGTTGACCTCGGCGACGATGATCTCGCCAACCTCCTGGTTGACCTCACTGAAGATGCCGTGCGACTTCATCTTCGAGGTCTGGTACAGGTTGTCCTCGGTGGGCGTGACGTAGTACACCGCGTCGGCCTTGAAGCGGTGCACCAGCCAGAGGTGGATGAGTGTCATCAGCCGCTTCTGGCGCAGCTTCTCAGCAAACGTGTTCTGGTCGCGCACCGTGAGGATGCTGCGGCCGTGCCGGTCCAGGATCGGGTCGAACACGACGTTGGCCAGCTGCTCGTCGCCCTTGCCGTAGATGCCGAGTACCAGCACGTCGGAGCCGGCCCGCCGCGGCCGCAGCTGCACGCGCAGCTTCTCGCCCAAGTGGTAGTGCTCGCTCCACAGCGTCAGCCACTCCTCCAGCAGCTTCTTCGGCACCTCGGTCTGCACGAGGTGCTGGTGCTGGGTCGAACCCTTGCCCATGGCCTTGGTGGTCGCCGTGCGCCCGGAGGACGCGGCCAGCGCGGCGTCGCTGCGCGGCCCGCCGACCAGGGTCTGCGGTGTCCGGTACGGGGACTCGACGAGGCGCATCTTGCGCTGCAGGCGCGCCAGCGCGAGCATGCCGTCCTGCCGCAGCGCGGTGGCGAACTCCTCGGCCGCGACACCATCGATCTGGTGTCCGCCGTAGGTGATGAAGTTGAAGACGAAGCCCATCTTGCCGAGCTCTTCGGGGAAGCGCCGCATCTCCTCGTCGGTCATGCCGGTGGTGTCCCAGTTGAACGACGGCGAGAGGTTGTAGGCCAGCATCTGGTTGGGGAACTTCGCGTGGACGGCCTCGGCGAACTGCCGGGCGTCGGCGAGATCGGCGGTCTTGGTCTCCATCCAGAGAATGTCGGCGAACGGCGCCGCCGCCAGCGACTTGGCGATCGCGTAGGGAATGCCGCCGCGGATCTGGTAGTAGCCTTCCGGCGTCTTCGCCAGCTCGCAGTCCCAGCCGGGATTGACGCCCAGGTCCTTAGCCTTCTCCCGTGCGACGTAGAGGGACGCCGTGGCGGCGAAGGCCCGCCACTCCTCGGGGCTCATTGCGACCGGCTCTTCCTCGCTCTCGCCGAAGGCGAGCACCTCGGCCACGGCCTCGCCGTAGGTCATCAGCCCGGCGTCGTCCTCCCAGGCCGCCACGAACCGCGACTCGACCTGGTCGAAGAGGTCGTCGATGGACGCCTGCCCGTTCTCCCGCCACGCGTTGACGGCGTCGGAGATGAGGCCCTGGATCCCCTGGCGCTCAAGCCAGGCCGTGGCGGCGGCGTACTCGGAGTCGGCCATCGCATACAGCAGGTGGCCGTTGAGTTCCTTGACGCCCAGCTCGTAGAAGCGCCGAACCAGGGCGAGGAAGCACGCCTTGTACGACGGAATGTTGAGGTTGGTGGCGCCGAGGAGGAACGGCTGGTCGCGTTCGTCGGCGCGGCTGTCGATCAGGTTGGCCGCCTCGGCATCGGTCCGCGCGACGATGATGCCGGGCACCCGCATGACGTCGAGCTGGAACCGGGCGGCGTTGAGGCGTTTGATCTGTTCGTCCGACGGCACCAGCACCTTGCCGCCCTGGTGACCGCATTTCTTGGTGCCGGGTCGCTGGTCCTCGATGTGGTAACCGGGGACGCCCACCTCGACGAAGCGCCGGACCAGGTTGCGCACGTGCGGGTCGCCGCCGTGCCCGGTGTCGGCGTCGGCGATGATGAACGGCCGGTAGTCGTAGGCCGGAGTCGTCGCGCGCTGCTGTTCGCTCATGTGCAGCCGCTGGAAGTGTTGATTGCGGTCGGCCGTGAGCAGGGCGCGCACCAGGACCGCGGCGTCGTCGGGCACCTGGCTGAGCGGGTAGCTGGCCAGGTCGGGCCCGGGGTCCTCGGTGGTGGAGCCCTTCGCCGAGGTCGCCCAACCGCCGAGGTAGATGCCCTCAATGCCCATCCGCTTCATGCTCACCGCCTGGCCGGGCGAGTAGGGGCCAAAGGTCGTGATGCTTTTCTTCGCGGCGAACAGTTCGCGCAACCGGTCGTAGAACGCGGCCGCCGCGTCGCGCGCGACCGTGTAGTCGGTGGGAATGGTGCCACGCTGTTCCACCACCTGGCGTGCCGTGTAGAGGCGCGTGATGCTGTCAAAGCGCGGGCCCTCGAAGTACCGCTGCGTGGCGGCAACCTCGTCTTGAAACGATGTACGGACCTCGGTGTCCGTGTCGATGATGGCCATGGGATTGGGCTCCTCTTTCGGCGCGAATTCGCTGCTCGTGAGTCTATCCCCGGGAACGACGGTTCAATCAGGGGTCAATAGTCCCGAACTGGTCCCGAGACCGAACCGTTGTCCTGGCCTCTTCCGGCGACGGGGCCCGCCAGCGGCCCGCGCTGAGAAGCCAATCCCGCTGTCGGAGAACGAAACCGGCGTCCACTATGCGTCCGTGCCCCGGCACGTAGACTGCCTCGGGGCCGCCGATCGCCAATACCCGGTCGAGCGTCGCGGGCCAGGCGGCCACGTCCGAGTCCGCGTCGATGACCGGATCGCCGGACTCTTCGACGAGATCACCCGTGAACACGACGACCGGGTTCGCGTCGTCCGCCGGGGGCACCACCACGACGAGATCCGACCCGGTATGGCCCCGGCCCGGGTGGGCGATCGTGACGGCGCGGTCACCGAGGTCGACGACGGCGTCCAAAACGGCGTTCCGCGGGGTGCGCAGGGCCGCGATCGCGCGGTCGATCTCCGCGGCGTCGGCGCCGTGGCTCAGCGCGTCGGCACGGAGCCGATCGGTCTCCGACGCCAGGTAGGAGACGACCTCGGGCGCACAGTACACCTCCGCCCCGGCGAACGTCGAGGATCCGAGCACATGATCGAAGTGCTTGTGGGTCAGTACAACTCGTGTGATCGGTCCGCCGGCGATGCGGCGGGCGTCGGCGTCGATCGCGGCCGCTTCCTCCAGGGTGGTGCCCGCGTCGACGAGCAGCGCCCCGGCGCTCCCCCGCACCAGCCCGACCGTGACGTCGCAGAACGGCAACCGGCAGCGGTGCACGCCGCGGGCCGGTTGTTCCCAGGAGAACTGCACCAGAGGAACCTAACCGCCCGACGTGCCGGGTGCTCCCCCGCCGCGGGGTCTGGAACCATCGACGGATAGTCCCGCTCGCCGCGGAGGAGCCAACAGTGCGCGCAGTCGTCATCACCAAGCACGGCGACCCGTCGGTCCTGCAGGTGCAGGAGCGACCGGAACCTCCGCCGCCGGGCCCGGGCCAGCTGCAAGTCGCCGTCCGCGCCGCGGGCGTGAACTTCGCCGACCATCTGGCGCGCGTAGGCCTTTATCCGGACGCGCCGAAGCTTCCGGCGGTGGTCGGCTACGAGGTCGCCGGGACCGTCGTGGCCGTCGGCGACGGCATCGACGCCACCCGCGTCGGGGAGCGCGTCCTCGCCGGCACCCGATTCGGCGGCTACGCGGAAACGGTCAACGTCGCGGCGACCGATTCCGTGCCACTTCCCGACGCGCTGAGCTTCGAGCAGGGTGCTGCCGTGCCGGTCAACTACGCCACCGCGTGGGCCGCGCTGCACGGCTACGGGTCGCTCCGGGCCGGCGAGCGGGTGCTGGTGCACGCCGGAGGCGTAGGCGTCGCGGCCATCCAGTTCGCCAAAGCCGCCGGGGCGGAGGTGCACGGCACCGCGTCACCGGGCAAGCACCGGAAACTGGCCGAGTTGGGCGTGGACCGGGCGATCGACTACCGCCGCGACGGCTGGTGGCAGGGCCTGAAAGATTCGAGCCCGTACGACATCGTGCTCGACGCCCTCGGCGGGACGTCGCTGCGGCGGTCTTACGCCCTGTTGCGGCCCGGCGGAAGGCTTGTGGCATACGGTATTTCGAACCTCCAGCAGGGTGAGAAGCGCTCGCTGCGCACGGCCGCCCCGCAGGCTCTGGCGATGCTGCGCGGCTTCAATCTGATGGACCAACTGTCGGAGTCGAAGGCCGTGATCGGGCTCAACATGCTGCGGCTGTGGGACGACCGGGGCACGCTCGAGCCGTGGATCGCGCCGTTGACCGAGGCGTTGCACGTCGGGACGGTCCGCCCGGTTGTCCATGCGGCGGTGCCGTACGCCGAGGCGGCCGAGGCGCACCGCATCCTGGCCGCCCGGGAGAACGTCGGCAAGGTCGTGCTGGTGCCGTAGCGGTCCCGCACCTCGTTTCGAGCCTCGTTTCGAGCCTCGTTTCGAGCCGAGCCCCAACGGTTATCTTCATCCCATGGCTGTCACCGAGTCCCGCGAGATCCAGATCGAGGCGACGCCCGCCGAGGTCATGGACGTGCTGTTCGACCTCGAGTCGCTGCCGCAGTGGTCCTCGGTGCACCAAGAGGTCGAGATCCTCGAACGCGACGCCGAGGGCCACCCCAGCAAGTCTCGCCAGGTGGTCAAACTCGTGGGGGTCAGCGACGAGCAGGTGCTGTGCTACACCGTTCACGACGACGGGGTGAGCTGGACGCTCGATCACGCCAAACAGCAACGCGCCCAGGAGGGTCGGTACACGTTGACGCCCGCGGGCGACGGCACGCGCGTCCGTTTCGAGCTCACCGTGGACCTGCTGATGCCGGTCCCGGGGTTCCTGGTCAAAAGGGGCGCGAAGAGCCTGATGGACACGGCCACCAAGGGGTTGCGCAAGCGGGTGCTGGAGGTCAAGAAGCGCGGCTGAGGACCCGGCCCGGCCTTCCATCTTCCGTCGCGGTCGGCGACACTTTTCGCATGGAATCCTCGATGGCTCGGGCATGCGCCGTCGGTGGCCTGGCTCTGGCACTGGGGCTGGCCGGCTGCGGCGGCGGCGGTAGCGGTCACCTGACGGCGCCGCTCACCCCGAAGGTGACGACGCTCGGGCGGATCATGGCGCAGGCGCCGCCCGACGCACCGTTGGCGATCAGCAGCCCCGCCTTCGCCGACGGCGCGCCGATCCCCGGGCAATACACCTGCAAGGGCGCCAACATATCTCCCCCGCTGACATGGTCGACGCCGTTGGGCGCGGCACTCGTCGTCGACGACCCGGACGCCGTCCACGGCACCTTCGTCCACTGGATCGTGGTGGGGATCCCCCCGGGCCCGGGAAGCACCGCGGACGGCCAGACCCCCGCCGGCGCGACCAGCCTGCCCAACTCGGCGGGACGGGCGGGCTACAGCGGTCCGTGCCCGCCCGCCGGCACCGGGGTGCACCATTACCGGTTCACGCTCTACCAGCTGCCCGCAACGTTCCGGCTTCCGCCGGGACTCGCCGGCCCTCAGGCGGTGCAGGCAATCACCGGCGCCACCGCCGCGCAGGCTCAATACACGGGCACCTTCGGAGACTGACGCCGCGGCGCCCAACGCGCACGATCACACCGAACGGAGGTCCGCAGCGCTGGCGAGGGCGGCCTCGATGAAACGACGAAGCACTGCATTGCGGGGGCGTCGCAGGGAAGCCAGGGCGACGGGGCTGTCGGGCGCCCCGCGCAACGCGATGAACCGCACGCCCGGGTGAATGTTGCGCCGGATGGCGACGTCGGGGATGACGCCGATGCCGCGGTCGGCGGCGACGGATTCGATCCACTCGTCGAAATTCGCTGTGGGAACAATTGTTTCGGGTCCGGCGCCGGCGGCCCACGACCACGGTCCGGTGGTGCCGCTGGTGGTGTTGACGACGAGCGGCCACCGCGGGACTTCCGACCAGTCCAGTTCCGCTCTCTGTGCCAGGGGCGAATGGACGGCGCAGACGGCCACCCGTGACTCCTCGAAGAGGTGCACGACCCGCACCTCGGTCGACCGTACCCGGCCGCGCACCACCGCGACGTCGACCTTTCCCTGCAGCACGGCGCCCAGCGCGTCGTCTGTGCGGACCAGCATGACGGTGGTGCCGGTGGCCCGCTCGAACCGGGCCACCGTGTCCTGCGCCCACGGGTCGGGCAGCAGCCAGCTGAACCCGAGCCGGATGCTCGATTGTCGGCGCACGGCGGCGAGCCCGCGCTCGAACTCGGCGAGGACGCGTTCGGCGTGGTCGAGGAACGCGCGCCCGGCCGCGGTCGTCTCGACGTGGCGCGAACTCCGGTCGAGCAGCGTCACCCCGAGCGCATCCTCGAGTTGCCGGATGGTGCGACTCAGGGCGGGTTGGGTGATGCTGAGCTCGGTGGCGGCGTGAGTGAACGACGCCAGCCGCGCCACCGCCTCGAACGCCCGCAGGTGCCGCAACTCGACCCGCCCGCCGGCCGCCTCGCCTCCCATGCCTGGGAAGCATAGATCCACCGAAGCGGGCATTTCACACCCGGTTTGCGCGGACCTAGCGTGGTAGGCAAGCACACGAAGTTCGGAGGAGAAATGCCGCTTTTGTACGTCGACCTCATCGAGGGCCGAACACCGTCGGAGGTCCAGGAGCTGCTGGACGCGATTCACGACGCCGTCGTCGAGGCGTTCAGGGTCCCGCCGCGCGACCGCTACCAGGTGGTGCGCACCCACCCGGCGCACGAGATCGCCGCGCTGGACACCGGTCTGGGGCTCACCCGCTCACCGCGGCTGGTGATCGTCCACGTGGTGAGCCGGCGCCGCACCCGCGTCATGAAGGAGCAGTTCTTCAAGCTGCTCGCGGCCAACCTCGCCGACCGCTGCGGCCTCGACTCGGCCGACCTGATCGTCTCGATCACCGAAAACGGCGACGAGGATTGGTCTTTCGGCGAAGGCCGGGCGCAGTTCCTCACCGGTGAGTTGAAGTGAAGACCCGCCTCACGGAGTTCTTCGGCATCGAGCATCCCGTCGTGTCGGCGCCCATGGCCCTGGCATCGGGGGGCCGGCTCGCGGCGGCGGTCACGTCGGCCGGCGGGCTGGGGCTGATCGGCGGCGGCTATGGCGACGCCGACTGGCTGCGGCGCGAATTCGACCAGGCGGCGGGCGCGGGGGTCGGGGTCGGGTTCATCACCTGGAGCCTCGCCCGGCAGCCCGCCCTGCTCGATCAGGCACTGGCGCGGCAACCGGCGACGGTCATGCTGTCGTTCGGGGACCTGCGGCCCTTCGCCGACCGCATCCACGCGGCCGGCGTGCCGGTGACGGCCCAGGTGCAGAATCTCGATCACGCCCGCCAGGCCCTGGACGCCGGTGCCGACATCCTCGTCGCCCAGGGCGGCGAGGCGGGCGGGCACGGGATGAACGTCCGGTCCACCTTCACGTTGGTTCCCGAAGTCGTCGACATCGTCGCCGAGCGCTCGCCGGACACGTTGGTGCTCGCCGCCGGCGGTGTGGCCGACGGCCGCGGGCTGGCCGCGGCGCTCGCGCTCGGGGCCGACGGTGCCGTGGTAGGCACCCGGTTCTGGGCGTCGCACGAAGCGCTGGTGTCGCCGCGGGCGCAAGAACGGGCGATCCGTGCCAGCGGCGACGACACGCTCCGCACCCGCGTGTATGACGTTGTGCGGCAACTGGATTGGCCCATCGAGTTCAATGAGCGGGCGGTGGGCAACGCCTTCTTGGCGACCTGGCACGGCAACGAGGACGGACTGCTCGCGGCGCTGCCGGACGCCGTGGCCGCCTACGAGAAGGCTGTGCTGGCAGAGGATTTCGACGCCGCCGCAATCCTTCTCGGCGAAGGGGTGGGCCGCGTCCGTGACGTCCGCCCCGCAGCGGACATCCTCGCCGACATGGTCGGCCAGGCCGAAGCCATCCTCTCGCCCCGCTGGTAGGGGCTCTACCACAGGGGTGCCCCGCGGAGATGCGCAACCGCCGGCTGTTGTCGTGCTCCCGCCGTCGACAGGGACGTCGTCGACCGGCACGTCCTGTAGATCAGCGCGCTGGGCGCGCAGCACGAGCCGTTCCACTCGCGCCACGAAGGATGACTCTGTCGCGCATTGGGAGCCGGCGAACGTCGGGCTGGCAGGTCGACCTGGACACCGGCGCTGACCATCTGGTTTCCTCGATGCGGAAGAGGATCGGACGGACGCTGATGGACATCGCCTCGGTCGACGAACTGCTGACCACCACCCGCGCGGTGCGCAAACGCCTCGACCTGGACCGCCCCGTCGGTCGCGAGGTGATACTCGAGTGCATCCGGCTGGCGATGCAGGCGCCGACCGCGAGCAACGCGCAGGACTGGCGGTGGCTGGTGATCACCGACGCTGACAAGCGCGCCGCGATCGGCGATGTCTACCGCCGTCTCGGTGCCCAGTACCTGGCCCACGCCGCCGAAGAGGCGTCCGATCCGCAGACCCGGCGCGTCTACGCCAGCGCCTTCGGCCTAACCGACACGCTGGGCCGGGTCCCCGTGCACGTGATCCCCTGCCTGACGACGCGCATCGACAACTCCAACCTGCTGACCGCCGCGTCGGCCTGGGCGTCCATCATCCCGGCCGGCTGGAGCTTCATGCTCGCGTTGCGCTCGCGCGGGTTGGGATCCGTTTGGACGACAATGCATTTGGCCAAGGAGCGTGAGGTGGCCGAGCTGCTGGGCATCCCGGCCACCGTCACCCAGGCCGCGCTGTTCCCGGTGGCGTACACGGTCGGCACCGACTTCCGGCCGGCCGCGAGGCCGCCCGCGGAGACTGTCACCTATTGGGATACCTGGGAACAACCCGTCGGAGATAGCTGATGCAGTCGTATACCGTGCGATTTCACGTCGACGCCCCGCCGAAGAGGGTGTGGCGGGTGCTTCATCCGCCCGCGCCGCCGAACGCGCCGCGGCCGCGGGTCCTCACCTGGCCCACCGGCAGCATGGAGATCCTCAACGAGGGTAACGAAGCCGGTGAGGGCCTGGTGCGGACCTGCGTCTTCGAAGTGCCCAAGTACCTGTTGTCCCGCGGGAGGGCCCGGTCGTGGGAGACGGTGACAGAGGCCCAGATCAACAGGCTATCGCGGTACGTGGCGGTCGGTGCGCCGCTGTGGTCGCGGGCGGAGGGCTACCACGAGCTGGAGGAGCAGGCAGACGGAACCACCGTGCTCACCTTCCATGAGACCTACCACGCCTACAACCCGGTGCTGCGCTTCTTCCTCGAACGCCCCGTGCACGCCAAGATCTCCCGCGACAACCTCGAAACGTACGAGCACGCGCTCGGTTACGCTGGCCGGGTACGGCGGCTGACCTGAGTCTTGTTGGCTGGCAATGTGTTTCGCTAGTCCGCCAGACGCGCCGCGGCCCCTGCCGCTCGACACGGCGTAAGGGCCGTGGACCCGGTCAGGGGTGTTATGACCGGCGGTCATTTGACGGGTGCGTAAAACCCGAAGCTATTTCAGTGAAAGTGCAACGGCCAGAGTCGATCGGCCCTAGCCTTGGCTGCGCCATAAAACTATTTTCTTCGTATGATTCTCATGCCTGCGGCAGCGCCGGCGCGTTCCATGACATGCATTCCATGACATGAAGGAAGGGGACGTAGCTTTGACCGGCTCCAGAAAAGATTGGGCTTTCGTGCAGGCGTCCTCGGTCGCGGATTACTCAGCACGGTTGCGCACCGCCGACCTCCGCGTAACCCGCCCGCGAATCGCAGTGCTGCACGCGGTACACACGCATCCGCACTCCGACACCGAAACGGTCATCCGGCTGGTGCGCGACGGGCTGCCGGACGTGTCCCGGCAAGCCGTGTACGACGTGCTGAATGCGCTGACCAGTGTGGGTTTGCTTCGCCGGGTCCAGCCCTCGGGTTCGGCCGGGCGTTACGAGACCCGAGTGGGTGACAACCACCATCACGTGGTCTGCCGTACGTGTGGGGCGATTGCGGATGTCGACTGTACCGCCGGTGAGGCGCCCTGCCTGACCGCTTGCGCGGCGAACGGCTTCGAGGTCGATGAGGCCGAGGTCACTTTTTGGGGCCGCTGTCCGGGCTGTGGGGCTTCCGACGGGTCGCGAGCCAACGGCGCCCCCGATGCCCTCACGCAACTTCATGAAGAAGTCTCGTGCCCGGCCGACAACCGCCCCGCGCCGCACCGCAACGGCCATTCGCTCCCGACGTCACCGGCTGCGCCGGAGGGATGGCATTCCCCCGTCCCACTCGCAGCCATCACCGTTTTGAAGGCGGCGGGAATTGGTACCGGCGGGCTGGGAGCCAACGCCGGGTGGGCTCGCTACGACATCGCCGACCCGACCGTGGCCGGTAAAGCGCCCCACACCGAGCCCTCCACTCCGCGCTGGGGCGATGTTGATGTGACATGAGTTGCTCGCGCGCGCTCAGGCGAGCGCGGCCAGCAGGGCCACTACGGCGCCGACGCCCGCCACCACCGCGGCGAGCACGCACAGCGACCCGAGCGCGGTGAGCCGGTCGTCGCGACTGGCCTCCTTGTCGAGCATGACGCCCGCGATGCGCGGCATCCCACGGAAGACGTCCGACCATGCGACCCGGGAGCCGGCCCGTTTGATCCCGGTGGGGTCGTCTTTGGTGCGACGCTGCGGGGCGACCCCGGCGCCGTTCGCGTAGGCGACCCACCCGACGACGAACAATCCCGCGCCGACGACGGCGAGCACCACGGCCAGCCACAACATTGCGCTGAAATACCCGCCGGCCGGTGAGCGGAAACCGCGCGACCCTCGCTCGATGCGCCGTCGCTGCCGCTCCCCGAAGCGA
Source organism: Mycobacterium saskatchewanense (assembly GCF_010729105.1). NCBI lineage: Bacteria > Bacillati > Actinomycetota > Actinomycetes > Mycobacteriales > Mycobacteriaceae > Mycobacterium > Mycobacterium saskatchewanense. Next base: position 850,504 of record NZ_AP022573.1, on the reverse strand, counting down.
GGGTGCACCGAGCCGCTCCACCCCGGTACGCTGATGTTTTATGTGGTCGAGGGCAGTGCTGGCGGCAAGAGTGGCCGTCGCGGGGGCGATCGTCGCGGTCTGGGCCGGGGCGGCGGGCGTGGCCGGTGCGGATCCGGAACCCTCGCCGGCGCCGGACGCCCCGAAGACGACCATCGACCACGACGGCACCTTCGCGGTGGGTACCGACATCGCGCCCGGCATCTACAGCACGGCGGGGCCGGCCGGCACCGGCACCTGCTACTGGAAGCGGCTCGGCAACCCCGACGGAAACCTCATCGACAACGCCATGACGAAGAAGTCGCAGGTGGTGCAGATCGAGGCGACCGACAAATCCTTCAAGACTTCGGGCTGCCAGCCCTGGCAGCTGACCCCCGACGCCGTTCCGCCGTCCACCACACCGCCGCCGGGCGTGCAGGGCACCCTCGGCATCCTCAACGGGCTGCTTGGCGGCCAGAACGGCCAGCAACCGCCCCACTCCTGACGGGAGCCCCGCCCTCGTGCCCGCTGCGCAACAGGTCGTCGTGGTCGGCGCCGGCGTCAGCGGCTTGACGTCGGCCGTCTGTCTGGCCGAGGCGGGCCGGCCAGTGCGGGTGTGGTCCGCGGCCGTCGGCTCGCGGACCACCTCTGCGGTGGCAGGCGCGGTGTGGGCACCCCCGCGTCCGGGCTCCGCAAAGACGCTCGAGTGGAGTGAGCACTCCCTGCGGGTCTTCGGCGAGCTGGCCGACGACCCCGGCACCGGCGTGCGGATGGCCCCGGCGTTGATTGCCGGCGGATTGCTCGGGGCCGAGGCGAAATGGTCCGGGGCCGACCTGATCCCCGACTTGCGCCCGGCCGACCCGGCCGACATACCCGAGGGCTTCGACGGCGCGCATCGCGCCACCCTGCCCATGATCGACATGCCGCAGTACCTCGGCTACCTGACGCGGCGGCTGGCCGCGGCGGGATGCGAGATCGAGCCGCACGAGGTGCGGTCGCTGGAGGAGGCCGCCGCCGCTGCGCTCGTCGTGGTCAACTGCGCAGGCCTCGGCGCCCGCGCGCTCACGGGTGATCGCACGCTGCGGCCCGTCTTCGGCCAGCACGTGGTCCTGACCAATCCCGGCCTGCGGCAACTGTGCCTGGAGATGCACCACGGCTCCGAATGGGTCTGCTACTTCCCCCACCCCCAGCGCGTGGTGTGCGGCGGGATCGGCATTCCCGGCCGCTGGGACACCACCCCGGACCCCGACATCAGCGAGCGGATCCTGCAACGGTGCCGGCGGATCGAGCCCCGTCTCGGCGACGCCGACACGATCGAGACGATCACGGGGTTGCGCCCGGACCGTCCGTCGGTGCGGGTGGAGGCGGAGCCGCTCGGGCCGGCCTGGTGCGTCCACAACTACGGACACGGCAGCAACGGCGTCACCTTGTCGTGGGGCTGCGCCCGCTACGTGGCGCGGCTCGTCGAAGAACGGCCCGCTAGCGGCGGCTGACGTCGCGGACGATCAGCGACAGCACCCAGCTCACGATCGACAAGACGATCGCGGCCCAGATGGCGGTCCACCAGAAGTGGTCGATCTGCAACCCCCAGTGGGTGGTGTGAGTCGTGATCCAGGCGGTGATCCACAACATCAGCGCGTTGACGACAACGTGGAACAGGCCCAGGGTCAGGATGTAGAGCGGGATCGACAGGAGCTGGACCACCGGCTTGATAAACGCGTTGACCAGCCCGAAGATGACGGCCACGACGAAGATGATGCCGACCCTCTGTAGCTTCGTGTCGCCGCCCACGAAGCTCATGCCGTGCACGAAGAGTGTGACCAACCACAGCGCGAAGCCGGTCAATGCGGCGCGGATCAGAAAAGGGCCCATGTCGGAAGATCCTGCCACTCGGATCGCGTTGAGGTGAGAGTCGCGCTCAGTTCAGGTTGTAGAAGCGCTGCGCGTTGCGCCCGCCGATCTTCTCGCGGGCGTCCTCGCTGATGTCGGCGCGGGTGCGCAGGTGCTTGGTGCTCTCCGGCCATTCGCCGTCCCAGTGCGGGTAGTCGCTGGCGAACATGATGAAGTCGGCGCCGAGGACGTCGATCACGCCGGGCAGGATCGGTTCCTCCGGTTCGCACGTCACCCAGATGTTGCCCGCGCCGAGGTACTCGTGCGGGTCGCGCCGCCAGCCGTGTTCGACCCAGTCCCCGCGTTTTTCGTAATGCTCGTGCAGGCGGTCGATGAAGAACGGGACCCAGCCCGCCCCGGCCTCCAGGAACGCGACGCGCAACTGCGGATGCCGTTCGAAGACGCCGCCGGAGACCAGCGCGGTCATGGCCGTCATCTGGTCGAACGGGAAGCTGATGCAGTGCACCTGGATGTAGTTGGTGAAGCGGTCGACGCCGATCTTCGGCAGGTGGATGCCCGGCGCGCCGTGGACGCCCAGCGGCATCCCGAGGTCGACCGCGGCGGCGTAAAACGGGTCGAGGTCGGGATGGTCCAGGTTGCGGGTCTTCAGCGCCGGCGGCACCAGCGTCGCGACCAGGCCGAGCTCCTTGGCCTCGGTCATGACGTCGACGGCCGCCCGGCCGTGCTCGATCGGGGTGACCGCGACGCCGCGCAGCCGGCCGCCCGACGAGGCGCAGTAATCGGCGATCCACTGGTTGTAGAGCCGGGCGAATCCAGCGGCGAACTCCGGATCCTCGAGCGTCGGCGTGCACAGTCCGAGGCTGGGATAGAGCACCATGGTGTCGATGTGGTCGCGGTCGGCGTCCGCGAGCACCCCGTCGGTCGAACGGCATTGAATGCCCGGCGCCTTGCTGATGCCGTGCTGGGGAGGACAGCCCGCGCCCGGGCCGCGGTCCTCCGGATAACTGCGACCCTCGAACGTCAACCGGCTGCCGTCGGCGGCGGGCTTGATGTGTTGCGGCCAGCGTTTGATCGCTTCGGTCGCGAGCGAGGGATTCTCGGCGACATGCCCATCCGCGTCGATGATTCGCATGTATCCGGAACTTACTCTCGCGCCACCGCGCTCGGTACTGCAACGATGCTGACGTGACTACTCAGAGCCCGGGGAAGAGTCCTGGAAAGAATCCAAGCCCCAGACAGAGGTTGAACGCCGATCAGCGCAACTCGTTTGTCGCCGCGTTGTTGGGCTGGACGATGGACGCCTTCGATTACTTCATCGTGGTGCTCGTCTACGCCGACATCGCGAAAACGTTCCACCACAGCAAGGCCGAGGTCGCCTTCGTCACGACGGCCACGCTGATCATGCGGCCCGTCGGCGCGCTCCTGTTCGGGCTCTGGGCCGACCGCGTCGGCCGGCGCCTGCCGCTGATGGTCGACGTCATGTTCTACTCCGTCGTCGGGTTCCTCTGCGCGTTCGCGCCCAACTTCACGGTGTTGGTGATCCTGCGGCTGCTGTACGGCATTGGCATGGGCGGCGAGTGGGGGTTGGGCGCCGCGCTCGCGATGGAGAAGGTCCCCGTCGAGCGACGCGGATTCTTCTCCGGGCTGCTGCAGGAGGGGTACGCCTTCGGCTACCTGTTGGCGAGCGTCGCGTCGCTGGTGGTGATGAACTGGCTCGGGCTGTCGTGGCGCTGGTTATTCGCCCTGAGCATCGTCCCGGCCCTGATCAGCCTGATCATCCGATACCGGGTGGAGGAGTCCGAGGTGTGGGAGGCCGCCCAGGACCAGATGAAGCTCACCAGCACCAGGATTCGCGACGTGCTGCGCGACGCGAAGATCATCCGCCGGTTCGTCTACCTGGTGCTGCTGATGACGGCCTTCAACTGGATGAGCCATGGCACCCAAGACGTCTACCCGACCTTCCTGACGTCGACCGCCAACCACGGCGCGGGCCTGTCCAGTGCCACCGTGAAGTGGATCGTCATCGTCTACAACCTGGGCGCCATCGCCGGCGGCCTGTTCTTCGGCACACTGTCGCAGCGATTCAGCCGCCGGTACACGATCATCTTCTGCGCCGTGCTCGGCCTGCCGATCGTGCCGCTGTTCGCCTACTCGCGCACCGCCGCGATGCTGTGCCTGGGCTCGTTCTTGATGCAGCTGTGCGTGCAGGGCGCCTGGGGCGTGATCCCCGCGCACCTGACCGAGATGTCCCCGGACGCCATCCGCGGCCTCTACCCCGGTGTGACATATCAATTGGGCAACCTGCTGGCGGCGTTCAACCTGCCCATCCAGGAACGCCTCGCCGAGTCGCACGGCTATCCCTTCGCGCTGACGGCGACGATCGTGCCGGTGCTGATCGCCGTGGCCTTCTTGACTCTGATCGGCAAGGACGCCACCGGAATTCGCTTCGGCACTGACGAAAGCGCTTTTCTGCCAACCGCGGCCAAGTGACGCTACTCGGCGCCGCTCAGGATCCGCCGCAGTAGGTGCATGGCCACCGTGGTCGAGCGCTCCCGCACGTCGGACCGGTTGCCGGGCAGGCGCAGCGTCCGCGTGTCGCGGCGGCCGTCGGCGAGCCCGACCGTGAAACATACCGTGCCCACCGGCTTTTCGGGTGTCCCGCCGCCGGGGCCGGCGATGCCAGTGATCGCGACGGCGGTGTCCGCGCCGAAGCGCCGCAGCGCGCCCTCGGCCATCGCCTCGGCGACCGGCTCGGACACCGCGCCGTGCCGTTCGATGAGGTCCGCGTCGACCCCGAGCAGCTCGGCCTTTGCCTCGTTGGAATAGGCCACCACGCCGCCCGCCACGTAGGCGGAAGAACCGGCGCGGTCGGTCAGGCGCGCCGCCACCAGCCCCGCGGTGCAGGATTCGGCCGTCGCGATGCGCCGGCCGTCCAGCAGCCCCGCGACCAGGTCGTCGATGCTGGAACCGTCCTCGGAGAAGATCTGGTGGCCGTGCTTGTCGCGCAGGAGCTGCGTCAGCCGTGCATAGGCGTCGGCGGCGTCGGGCTCGTAGCGCGTCACGATCTCGACCTCGCCGCGCCGCAGGCAGGTGGTGATCTCGAGCCGCTCGAAGCCGGGAATGGCCCGCTCGGCGTCGCGCAGCGTCTCGGCCAAGCCCGACTCGGGCAGGCCGAACATGCGAATCATCTTCTGCTCGTAGACCGTTCGGCCGGCGATCGCCCGCTGCGCCGCCTCCGTCTGGATCGCCGTGTGCCACATGGGCTGCAGCTCGCGCGGCGGCCCCGGAAGCACGATGACGGTCGGCGTGCCCGCAACCACGACGCCCGGCGCGGTGCCGACCGGGTCGAGCACTTCGGCCCCCGCCGGGACCATCGCCTGCTTGCGGTTGGCGGCGCGGACGGCGTCGAAGTCGCCCGCGCTGAAGGCCGGGTTGCGGGCCATCAGTTTCCTGAGGATGTTCGCGATCTTGTCCTCGGTGGCGGCGTCCAAGACGAGCTCGCGGCCGCAGAACCGGGCGACGACCTCAACGGTCATGTCGTCGGCGGTGGGTCCCAGGCCGCCGCTGGTGACGATCAGGTCCACCCCTTCGTCGGCCAGGAACCGCAGCTGCGCCTCGATGTCTGCGGGACGGTCGCCGCAGATGGTGATGTGCGCCAGCTCGATGCCCAGCTCCAGAAGGCGGTCGGCGATCCAGGGGCCGTTGGCGTCTCGAACGCGTCCGGTGAGGACCTCGGTTCCGGTGACGACGATGCCTGCGCGTGCGCTCACCGGGACGAGCCTACTGGGCGCTTCTGGACGCGGTTCACGCCTCGCGCTCGGACAGATAGCGCTCGACGGACGCCACCTTCCGCGTGATGGCGTCGTGGGTCCCGGCCCGCTGGTCCACCTTGATCACCGTGCTGACTCTCGGAGCCCGGGCGGCCACGGCCTCGACCGCACGCTGCACGACGGCCATCACCTCGTCCCAGGTCTCGCCCTCGATCTCGGTGAACATCGACCCGGTCTTGTTCGGCAGGCCGGAAGCGCGAACCACCCGAACCGCTTCGGCGACGATCTCGCCCACCCCCTCGCCTATGCCCAGCGGGGTGACGGAAAACGCGACAAGCACAGACACCCGACGAGCGTACCCAGCGGTCCTGGCAGCATCGAGGGCCATGCGGGTTCTGGTGCAGCGGGTGTCGTCGGCGGCGGTCTCGGTGGACGGCCGGGAGGTGGGCGCGATTCGGCCGAACGGGCAGGGTCTACTCGCCTTCGTCGGGGTCACGCACAGCGACGATCCCGCGAAGGCCCGCCGGCTCGCCGAAAAGCTCTGGTACTTGCGGATTCTCGCGGACGAGCGGTCCGCGGCGGATGTGCACGCGCCGATCCTGGTGGTCAGCCAGTTCACGCTGTACGCCGACACCGCGAAGGGTCGCCGGCCGTCCTGGAATGCCGCGGCTCCCGGCGCGGTGGCCGAGCCGCTGGTGTCCGCGTTCGCGGACGCGCTGCGGGACCTGGGAGCCGAGGTGCAGACCGGCGTCTTCGGCGCGAATATGCAGGTCGAGCTGGTCAACGACGGACCGGTGACGGTGTTTCTCGAGGTGTGAGCGCCCCGCCGCGGGTACCTTGGTGCTATCGGTGACGGTAACGGGAGGGGCCGATTTGAGCGCCACACCTGAGTTCGGGTCGCTACGGTCCGACGACGACACGTGGGACATCGTCAGCAGCGTCGGCTACACGGCCCTGCTCGTGGCGGGGTGGCGCGCGCTGTACGCCGCGAGCTCACAGCCGCTCGTCCGTGACGATTACGCCAAGGTTTTCATCGCCGCGGCGCAGGACCCGTACCTGGAGGGCGTGCTGGCCAACCCGGGGACGTCCGAGGGTGAAACAGCGTTCCCGCGCCTTTACGGCGTGCAGACCCGGTTCTTCGACGACTTCTTCATCTCCGCCGGCGATGCGGGCATCCGGCAGGCGGTGATCGTCGCGGCCGGGCTGGATTCCCGCGCCTATCGCCTCGATTGGCCTTCGGGCACAACGGTTTTCGAAGTCGACCTGCCCCAAGTCCTGGAATTCAAGGCCCGCGTGCTCGGCGAGCACGGTGCCGAGCCGAAGGCCCGCAGGGTCGAGGTCGGCGCCGACCTGCGCACCGACTGGTCGCGGGCGCTGGAAGCCGCCGGCTTCGACGTGGAACGCCCCAGCGCCTGGTCGGTGGAGGGAGTGCTCCCCTACCTCACCGACGACGCCCAGAACACGCTCTTCACCCGGATCAGCGGCCTCAGCGCGCCGGGCAGCCGGATCGCGATCGGCGCGTTGGGATCACGCCTGGACCACGACCAGCTCGCCGCTCTGGAAGCCGATCATCCCGGCGTGAACGTGTCGGGCGACGTCGACTTCTCCGCGTTGACCTACGAGCCGGAGACCGAGCCCGCCGAACGGCTCGCCGCGCACGGCTGGACCGTCGAACCCGTCCGCAACACGCTCGAGTTGCAGGCAGGATACGGCCTGACCCCGCCGGAGGTCGACGTCAAAATCGACAGCTTCATGCATTCGCAGTACATCACGGCAACGCGATGACGCCGTCGATCACCAGGCTCTCCCCCGCCGACGCCCTGGCGGAGATCGCGGCAAGCCCAGCCGGGCCAGGGATCGGTGCATTCTTCGACCTCGACGGCACCCTGGTCGAGGGCTTCACGGCGGCCATCCACGTCGGTGATCGAATCAGGCGGCGCCAGGCCGGCATCGGGGAGCTGCTGGGCGTGTTCGACGCCGCGCTGCGGTATCGATTCGGCCGCCTCGAGTTCGAGCGCCTCATCGTCCGTGCCGCCGGTTACCTACGGGGCGAAAGCCTGGCGGATCTCGACGAGTTGGGTGAACGGCTCTTCGTGGAGCGGGTGGCCTCGCGGCTGTATGCGCACATGCATGAGATCGTGCAGGCGCATCAGCGGCGCGGTCACACCGTCGTGCTGAGTTCGTCGGCGCTGTCCATCCAAGCGCTGCCCGTCGCACGCTTCCTCGGGATCACCAACGTGCAATGCAACCACTTCGAGCTCGACGGGGACGGGCGCCTGACGGGCGGAATCGTCAGGCCGATCGTGTGGGGCACGACCAAGGCCGCCGCTGTGCGACAGTTCTGTGCCGACAGAGTCGTTGCGGTGCAGCAGAGTTACTTCTATGCCGACGGAGACGAGGACGCGGCGTCGATGGCGCTCGTCGGGTTCCCGCGACCGGTGAACCCGCGCGCCGGGCTGGCCGCGGCGGCCGCCGCGCACGGCTGGCCCGTGATGTGCCTGGCCTCCGGCCGGCATGGCCCGGTCAGGAGGGTGCGATCGTTGGCCAGGCACGTCCGGAGCGAAGAGCGGGGCGTCTAGGCGCGTCTAGTGGCGGCTAGGGCGTGAGCAGGATCTTCACGTCGTCGCCGGACCGCGACGCCGCCGTCGCATAGCCCTTCGCCGCCTCGTCCAGGGGCAGTGTGGTGGTGAAGATTCCGTCGACATCGAGCCGGCCCGACTGAAGCAGCGGTATCAACTCCGGCCAGGTGCGTTGCACCGGCGCCGTGGTCATCCGCAGGGTGATGCTGCGGATCAGGCAGCCCAGCGCGGGAAGCGGGAACGGCTGCAGGTCGTGCACGCCGACGACCGACACCGTCCCGCCGGCCCGCACCGCGTTGAGGGCGTCGGTCATGGACGCGTCGGTGGCGACGGCATCGATCACGGCGTCGGCCCCGCGCCCGCCGGTGGCGGCCAGGATCGCCTCGACCGCCGGCGGCTTGACCGGGTTGGCTCCCCAGCGGGCTGCCCGCGCCAGCCGGCCGTCGACCCGATCGACGGCGAAGACCTGTGCGGCGCCCTGAACGAGCGCGCTGCGCACCGCGCAAAGGCCGACCGCTCCCAGTCCGATCACCGCCACCGTGCCGCCGAGCGGGATGTCGGCACGCTGAGCGCCCGCCCACCCGGTGGCGAGGTTATCGGTGAGCAGCAGCGCCTGCTCCGTGCTGATTCCCTCGGGGATCTTGAGCAATTGGAAATCGGCCGCCGGCACGCCGAGCAGGTCGGCCTGCGCACCGTCCAGCACACCGCCGCCGAAGATCTGAAAACCGTTGTGGCACATGACCGGGTCGCGGGTGGCGCAGCCGGGGCAGGCGCCGCAGCCCGTCACCGACGACACCAGCACCTGATCGCCGACCGCGACCGTGCGCACGTCCGGACCGATCTCGGCGACCGTCCCGACCGCCTCGTGACCGAGCGGCAGCGGGTCGCCGAGGGGAAAATCACCCTCGTAGAAATGCAGGTCCGATCCGCAGATGCCGGCCGCGATCACCTGAACGATGGCACCGTCGGGCCCGGGCAGCCCCGGGTCGGGGCGGGTGTCGACGCGGACGCTGTAGGGGCCGTCGACGACTACGGTGCGCATGTCTTTCCTTGTCGCAGAACGAATTGAGACCAATCGGGCTCGCGGACGGCGGCCCAGTACTCGGGGAGCCGCCACGGGCTGACGGTGTGGATCTCGCCGTCGGCGTTCTTGAAGTAGGAATGCTTGACGGCCGGGTGCGACCACACCATGTTCTTGATCTCCGCTTGCGTGCGTCGATGCCATTCGCCGGCCGCCTCGGCGGTCGGTTCCAGCGAATGCAGTTGCGCCTCGGCCAGGTGCTTCAGACACTGGTCGATGTAACGCATCTGGAGTTCGGACTGGAAGATCAGGCTGCCGCCGTGGGCGAGGTGTGTGCCCGGCCCGTAAATGATGAACAGGTTGGGGAACCGTGGAACCGTGATGCCGAGGTACGCGTACGGCCGCCGTCCCCACATCTCGTGCAGGTCGGTCCCGTCGCGACCGGTGATCTTCAGAGGCCACAGCACGTCGGAATGACGAAACCCGGTCGCGTAGACGATGACGTCGACGCCGTGCGTGACGCCGTCTTCGGTGACGACGCCGCGCGGGGTGATCGTCTTGATCGGCGTGCGCACCAGGTCGACGTTGTCGCGCTGCAGGGTCTGTAGCCAGCTGCCGTTGTCCTGCAGCGTGCGTTTGCCGGTCGCGGGATAGTCGGGCATGACCTTGTCCAGCAGATCGCTGCCCTCGCCGATCTGGCTGGTGATCCACTGGCTGAACATCATTCGGGCGGCGGCGTTGATGTCGCTGACGGCATAGTCGCGATCGGCGTCGGCGCGATCCGCGTAGTTCGGGTCGCCGCGCGCGGCGTCGAGCCCCTTGTCCGCGCCCGGCCACAGGACGAGGAACCGGTACCACCTGCCGTAGTAAGGCAGATGCTTCATGGCCCAACGCATCCCGTCGCCGACCTCGTCGTGATACATCGCGTTGGGGAACATCCACTGCGCGGTCCGCTGGAAGACGGTGAGGTGTTCGACGCGGTCGGCGATCGCGGGTGCGATCTGAAAGCCACTGGCGCCGGCGCCGACGAGCGCGACCCGCTTGCCGGTGAGGTCGACGGAGTGGTTCCATGCCGCCGAGTGAAACGACGGTCCCGCGAAGGTGTCGGCGCCGTCGAATTCGGGGACATAGGGCCGACTGAGCTGACCGACCGCGGTGATGAGGGCTCGGGCGCGCACCGTTCCGATCTGCCCGTCGGCGGAGCGCAGGGAAACGCTCCACATCCCGTCGTTGTCGTCCCACTCGGCCGACAGGGCCTCGGTCCGCCAACGCACATGCTCGGCCAGGTCGTGCTTGCCCATGACCCGGATGAAGTAGTCCTGCAGTTCGTGCTGCTCGGCGAAGTAGTGCGTCCAGTCGTTGTTGGGTTCGAAGCTGTAGCAATAGAAGTGGTTCGCGACGTCGACGCGGGCGCCGGGATACCGGTTCTCCCACCACGTTCCGCCGGGACCGGCATTCTTCTCGACGATCGTGAACGGAATGTTGGCCTGCTTGAGGCGGATTCCGGCCAGGATGCCGGATTCGCCGCACCCGACGACGAGGACGGGTAGCTTAGCCGCGCACTCGGTGGGCACGGCCGTGGGGCGGCGGGGGTCGACACCGTCGAGGTCCATCTCCTCCAGGATCAGGGGGAGGTACTCGTCGGTGACGTGTTCGCAGGCGGCCCAGTCCATCATTTCCCCGATGAGCTCGGGCCTCAACGGCGTTGGCTCCGGGCAACCGCGGTCGCGGTACTCCGCGATCACCGGCAACGCCGTCGCGCGGGCCCGGGCCTTGTCCTCCTCCGACATGAACCCTTGAACTTCGTTGAGGAAGATGCCCATGGGCTTGAAGTCGCGGATGAACCGTGGATCGCCGGTGATGTGAACGAGCGAGAGCAGGAGCGTCGGAATGCTGACATCCTCGAGCGCGGCGGCGATCTCGTCGGTCGAGGTGGTGAACGGACGGCCGGCATACGGGCTGCGCATCGAGCCGATCCTTTCGGTGGGGCCAGGAGCAGCAATTACGCTACTAGCGGTTCCGTAATTGGCAGCACCACGCTACCCGCTGCCGTTGCGGGGGATCAAGGGGCGCGCCGAGGATCACGACCCTACGATCCGGGCTTTCCCGGCGTGCCGCCGTGGCTGCCGGCCTGGCCGCCGGTGCTGCCGTTCACGCCGTTGCCACCGTTGCCGACGTGGCCGCCGCCGCCCCCGATGCCGCTCGCGGCGCCGCCCGTCCCGCCGGCAGCGCCGGCGGCGCCGTCCCTCGCTCATCGCATGAAGAGGCACCGAGCCAATCATTGGAGGTATTCGGGTGTCAGTTGTGGTTGCAGTGCCGGACCTGGTCGCTAAGGCGGCAGCGAATGTCGCAGGTATCGGCACATCGCTGAGCGCGGCCAACGCCGCGGCTGCGGCCCCCACCACCGGAGTGCTGGCGGCCGCTCGCGATGAAGTATCGACCGCGATCGCGTCCGCACCCGTAGCGGCTGACCAAGCCGCCACACTGGCGCCCGGAAGAACCGGAGATAATCGGCGTCGTGGCGCCGCTACTCATGGCTTGCAGTGGCTTTCTGCTCGCAGTCTTGTGGATGGATCTGATATTCGACGTCCAGGTTCTGCAAGCTCGAAGGGACGTCCGGGAATTGCCCGATACCGTGCTGGCTTCCATCGCGGATTACTACCACCGGGCGACGACCACATCACGGCCGATGAGCCGGCTCATCGCCGTGGCAATGCTCGTCTTGTCGGCCGCGCTGGGGTTCGAGGCAGAGCGCGGGCGCGACCCCGGATGGCTGTTGGCGACGTCGGCGGCGCTCGCGGGTTTCCCGATGCTGCTGGCCTTGACGCGGACGGTTCCCCGCGCCGTGCGGCTCGGGCGCCGGACCGACGGCTTGGCCGAGCAGAGCCGTCTGGCGCGATCCATCTGCCGGGACCATGTGGTGTCTTTCGCCTGCATGCTGGCGTTCCTGGTCGTGTGGCTGATGCGCCTCATCGCCATCTGACACTTCGCCATCTGACACTTCGCCATCTGACACTTCGCCATCTGACACTTCGTAGTGCCGACACGCAGCCGAGGGCGGGCTGGCCACGTCAACGGGGCGCGTACTAAACTAGAACACGTTTCAATTCTGCGACCGTCCCAGGAGTAGGCATGCACACCGCGATCTGCGATGAGCTTGGTATCGAGTTCCCCATCTTCGCGTTTACCCACTGCCGCGATGTCGTGGTCGCGGTCAGCAAGGCCGGGGGGTTCGGCGTGCTCGGCGCGGTCGGCTTCACCCCCGAGCAGCTGGAGATCGAGCTCAACTGGATCGACGAGAACATCGGCGACCACCCGTACGGGGTCGACATCGTCATTCCCAACAAGTACGAGGGGATGGACTCTCACCTGTCCGCCGAGGAGCTGGCCGAAACGCTGCGCAAGATGGTGCCCCAAGAGCACCTGGACTTCGGCAAGAAGATCCTCGCCGACCACGGCGTGCCGATCGAGGACAGCGACGGTGACAGCCTGCAGCTGCTCGGTTGGACCGAGGCGACCGCCACGCCCCAGGTCGAGGTGGCGCTCAAGCACCCCAAGGTGAAGATGATCGCCAACGCGCTGGGCACCCCGCCGGCCGACATGATCAAGCACATCCACGAGGCCGGACTCAAGGTGGCCGCGCTCTGCGGCTCCCCGTCGCAGGCCCGCAAGCACGCCGACGCCGGCGTGGACATCATCATCGCCCAGGGCGGCGAGGCGGGCGGTCACTGCGGCGAGGTTGGCTCGATCGTGTTGTGGCCGCAGGTCGTCAAGGAGGTCGCCCCGGTGCCGGTGTTGGCGGCGGGCGGTATCGGCAGCGGCCAGCAGATCGCAGCGGCGCTGGCGTTGGGCGCCCAGGGGGCGTGGACGGGCTCGCAGTGGCTGATGGTCGAGGAGTCCTCGAACACGCCGGTGCAGCAACAGGCTTACGTCAAGGCGGGCAGCCGCGACACAGTCCGCAGCCGCTCGTTCACCGGCAAGCCGGCCCGCATGCTGCGTAACGACTGGACCGAAGCCTGGGAGCAGCCGAACAACCCGAAGCCGCTCGGAATGCCGTTGCAATACATGGTTTCCGGCATGGCGGTGCGCGCGACCAACCGGTACCCCAACGAGTCCGTCGACGTCGCGTTCAACCCGGTCGGGCAGGTTGTCGGTCAGTTCACCAAGGTGGAGAAGACGGCGACCGTCATCGAGCGGTGGGTGCAGGAGTACCTCGAGGCGACCAACAGGCTCGACGAGCTCAACGAGGCCGCCGCCGTCTGACGGCCGCTAGACGTCGTCCTCGTCCTCGCCCTTGCCGGTGAAGACCTCTTTCGTGCGGTCCACCGCGTAGGTGCCGATGTCAATCGAGTTCTGGACGATGCCGCTGGCGCCGCCGGCGATATCACCCCGGATGATGTCGCTGGCATGTTCGACGATGTCCGAGGCCTTCTCGACCGCATTGGTTGCGATGTCTCGGGCGGCGTCGACTGCGTCTTTCGGGTTGAAGCCCATCGCACTCTCCTTTTGGTTGCACGGTCGTTTGGTACGACTCTAGACGCGGCGATCACTCAGTAATTGACCAAACTGCGCCAGTAGTCCTCGGGGATTTCGGCGCCCGACCGCAGGATCCGCGCCAACCCAACGGCCATCGCGATGCCGAGCAGGCCAAGCCAGAGCCCGGCCAGGCCGATGACGACCCACAGAGCGGCCGTCACCACCGGCCACGGCGACAGCACGGCGAGCGCCGGCGCGAAGAAGAACCCCATCCCGACGTACCAGGCCGACCCGGCCCGGTCGGAGGCCAGGACGAAGTGCAGCCAGCGCGGGACCAAGGCCTCGGCGGGCTGACGGCCGGTCATGGCTCAGCCGGTCATCCGGCCGGGGGGAAGAAGCCGGCGCCGGTGAACCAGCCCTCCTGCCAGCCGCGATCGCCGAGGCAGAGCATGGGCAGCCCGGCGTCCGACTGCGCCGCCGTCTGCGGGCCCGGGCACTTGGCACCCGCCTGCTGCACGCCGTAGAGCGGGTACGACATCACCCAATAGCCCGTGGTGGCCGCGGGGAACTGGTTGGGGGGCGGGAAGTGGCAGGCCTCGGCCTGGCCGCTGGGACCGCGGCCGAAGATGAAGTGCTCGTAGTTGTCGCACGGGGCGCCCAGCGACGCTTGGTAGTTCATGCCGGGCACATCGCCGTCGTAGTGCGGGTCGGCCGCCGCGCCCGGCGCCAGGCCGATCGCGCCGCCGGCCACCGCCGCGGTGGCGAGAAGTTCGCGAATCATGGTCCACCCTTCGCCTCGATGTCACCTTTGCCCCGAGTGCCGGCTGCAAACAGCCGCCTGTGACCTGCACCAAAGCATATCGAGTGGGCTGCGGGCCACAAGATCCTTTCCGACCGGGCCGGGGCGTGCCGCGGGCCCCACTTCAACTGGGGTTCGGGGTGCGCCGCGGCCCCGCAACTCACCGCAACTGAACACGTTGCAATTTCAGCGCGGCGATCTTGCCCGGACGCTTCCCATCCGTGGTGTGGCAATGGTTTATTTGCACAAGAAGGACTAGACGACTTCGTTTCAAGGAGTGGGCCTTGTCAGAGCAGACCGCCACACCTGTCCCCAACCTGCCGCCCGGGTTCGACTTCACCGATCCCGACATCTACGCGGAGCGGCTTCCGGTCGAAGAACTGGCCGAGATGCGCAAGGTCGCGCCGATCTGGTGGAACGAACAACCGCTCGGCGCCGGAGGGTTCGACGACGGCGGCTTCTGGGTGGTGACCAAGCACAAGGACGTCAAGGAGATCTCCCTGCGCAGCGACGTCTTCTCCAGCCTTCAGAAGACCGCCCTGCCGCGGTACAAGGACGGCACGGTCGCCGAGCAGGTTGAGCGGGGCAAGTTCGTCCTGCTGAACATGGACGCGCCGCAGCACACGCGGCTGCGCAAGATCGTCTCGCGGGCCTTCACGCCCCGGTCCGTCGAGCGCCTGCGCGACGATCTCTGTGAGCGCGCGCGCCGCATCGTCGAGACGGCCGCCGCCGAGGGTTCGGGCGACTTCGTCGAACAGGTGTCCTGCGAACTGCCGCTGCAGGCCATCGCCGGGTTGATGGGCGTGCCACAGGAAGACCGCAAGAAGCTGTTCCACTGGTCCAACGAGATGGTCGGCGACCAGGATCCCGAATTCGCGAGCAACGACGCCATCACCGCGTCCGTCGAGCTGATCATGTACGGCATGCAGATGGCCGCGGACCGGGCGAAGAACCCCGGCGAGGACCTCGTCACCAAGCTGGTGGAAGCCGACATCGACGGCCACAAGCTCTCCGACGACGAGTTCGGCTTCTTCGTCATCCTGCTGGCGGTCGCGGGCAATGAGACCACCCGCAACTCCATCACCCAGGGCATGATGGCATTCACCGAATTTCCCGACCAGTGGGAGCTTTTCAAGCGCGAGCGGCCCGTCACCGCGGCCGACGAGATCGTGCGGTGGGCCACCCCGGTCACCTCGTTCCAGCGGACGGCGCTGGAGGACTATGAGCTGTCCGGGGTGCAGATCAAGAAGGGCCAGCGGGTCGTGATGTTCTACCGGTCCGCCAACTTCGACGAGGACGTGTTCGACGACCCCTACACGTTCAACATCTTGCGTGATCCCAACCCGCACGTCGGGTTCGGGGGCACGGGCGCGCACTACTGCATCGGTGCCAACCTGGCCCGGATGACGATCGACCTCATGTTCAACGCGATCGCCGACGTCATGCCCGACCTCCGGTCGGTGGGCACGCCGGAACGTCTGCGCTCGGGCTGGCTGAACGGGATCAAGCACTGGCAGGTCGACTACGGGGCCGCGAAATGCCCTGTGGCGCATTAGGCTGAGCGAATGCCAACGCATCAAGCCGTCCGGGTGCAATCCGCAGCTGGCCCCTTGGAACTCGTCGACGTCGAAACACAGCCGCCCGGTCGTGACGAGGTGCGGATCGCGGTCACCGCATGCGGGATATGCGGCACCGATCGCGAATTCGTCAACGGTGGCTTTCCGAACATGTCCTGGCCGCTGACCCCGGGGCACGAAATCGCCGGGCGGATAGCCGAACTCGGCGACGGCGTCGAAGAGTTCAAGGTCGGCGACCGCGTCGCGGTCGGGTGGTTCGGCGGCTGCTGCTACCACTGCGACCCGTGCCGCAAAGGCATGTTCATCAACTGCGTGGACGGCAAGGTGCCCAGCTGGCACTACCCCGGCGGCTACGCGGAATCGGTGACCGTGCCGGCCAATGCGCTGGCCCGGATTCCCTCGGGGCTCACGGATGTGGAGGCCGCCCCCTTGGGCTGCGCCGGGGTCACGACATACAACGCGCTGCGCCACACCAAGGCGCTGCCCGGGGACCGGGTGGCGATCCTCGGTGTCGGCGGGCTCGGCCACCTCGGCGTGCAGTTCGCTCGCGCAATGGGTTTCGAGACCATTGCGATCGCGCGCGGCGCCGGCAAGGCCGAAGACGCGAAGAAATTGGGCGCGCACCATTACATCGACTCCTCCAGCGGTGACGTCTCCCAAGCTCTGCAGGCCCTGGGCGGGGCGACGGTCGTCCTGGGCACCGTCGGCAACTCCCAGGCCATGGCCGGCACGGTCGGCGGGCTTGCGCCGCAAGGAGAGTTGGTGACAATCGGCGTGACCGCCGACCCGCTGCCCATCAGCCCCGTGCAACTGATCACGCCGGGGGTCCGCATCGTCGGCCACGCCTCCGGCACGTCCAAAGAGGTCGAGGACACAATGCATTTCGCCGTCCTGTCCGGGGTGCGGGCCTGGATCGAGGAGCTGCCGCTATCGCAGGCGGCCGAAGGTTACGCGGCGCTGGAGCGGGGTCGCGCACACTACCGCACCGTCCTGACGATGTGACTACCATCGGCCTGTGACCGACAAATGGGCGTTCGACGCATCCGACGGTGAGCTGGTGGTCCACACCGGCGTGACGGGCCGGGCAGCCCGCATGGGTCATCGGCTCACCATCGCCGTCACGCGGTGGCGCGCGACGGTGAACTGGGCCGGCACCGAGCCCGTCGGCGTGGAACTGGTCGCCGAGACCGAGTCGTTCGAGGTGCTCCGCGGCGAGGGGGGCGTCAAGGGCCTGTCCGGGCCGGAGAAGGTCATGGCGAAGTCGAACGCGATGAAGTCGCTGGACGCCGGCCGCTATCCCGAGATCCGCTACGCCGCAACGGACATCGCAAAGAACGACGGCGGCTACCGCCTGACCGGGGCCCTGCAGATCCATGGGAAGTCGCGGGATCACGTCGTCGACGTCCGCACCGAGGATCTGGGCGATTCGTGGCGGATGTCGGCCGAATCCCTCGTCCGCCAATCCGACTACGGGGTCAAGCCGTACTCGCTGCTGATGGGTTCGGTGCGGGTGGCCGACGAGGTGGCGGTCTCTTTCACCGCGGTTCACGCCAAGGACGACTGATCGCACGCAGCCGTTAACGTCGGCGCGCGTACCCTCGGATTGGGATCCTTAATTCCGCTAAGTACCTATTAGCCCGAAACCGAGGGGGTTGCGTTGGCGCGCACAGAGAATGATTCCTGGGATTTGGCGACGAGCGTCGGGGCGACCGCCACCATGGTGGCCGCCGCCCGGGCCGTCGCGTCGAAGGGTGACTCGCCCCTGATCGACGACCCGTTCGCCGAGCCGCTGGTGCGGGCGGTGGGCGTCGAGTTCTTCGCCCGCTGGGTCAACGGGGACATCGCCGCCGCCGACGTCGACGGGCCCGACGACGTCTGGGGCCTGCAGCGGATGGCGGACCTGATGGGCGCCCGGACCCGGTACTTCGACGCGTTCTTCCGCGACGCGGTGGCGGCCGGCATCCGCCAGGCCGTGATCCTGGCGTCCGGCCTCGACGCCCGCGGCTACCGGTTGTCCTGGCCCGACGGAATGACCGTTTTCGAGATCGACCAGCCGCTCGTCATCGAGTTCAAGGCGACGACGCTGGAGGGTCTGGGCGCGCGACCGACAGCCGATCTGCGCGCGGTGCCCATGGACCTGCGGCACGACTGGCCAACCGCCTTGCGGGAAGCCGGTTTCGACGCCGAACGGCCCAGTGCGTGGATCGCCGAAGGCCTCCTCGCGTTCCTGCCGCCGGACGCCCAGGATCGCCTGCTGGACAACATCACCCAGCTCAGCGCCCCGGGCAGCCGACTCGCCGCCGAGATCTTCGTCAATCCGCCGGACGCGAACGGGGACCAGGCGCCCGATCTGCTGCAGACCGCCAGCGAGCGGTGGCGGGAGCACGGGTTCGACATCGAGCTCTCCGACCTGCGCTACGACGTCGATCGCAATGACGTCGCCACGTACCTGGACGGCCATGGCTGGCAAGCCGATTCGACCAAGCTGAACGAACTGCTGGCGCAGCACGGTCTGCCGGAGATTCCGCACACGGCCGCCGGCGCGGCGTTCGCCGAGAACTACTACTGCACGGCGGTCCGCCGCGGCTAGGTTCCGCTGACGGAAGTCACGGCTGCGCCGGTGCCTGCGGCTCCGGGTTGGCCGCCGCATCGCCGGCGTCGCCGGGGATGTGCTCGAGCACCCGCGTCAGGTAAGGCTGCCGGCCGCTGGCGTCCGGCTGCTGCTCCGCCGGAGCGGCCTCCTGCTCCACCGGCTGCCCGGCCGGTGCGCCGTCGGGCGCCTGCGCGGTGGGCCGGGCGGGCTGGGGCGGCGGCGCGGCGGCGGGAGCGACGGCCGCGGCCACCTGGGGCGTCGGCGCGTGCGCGGGGTGCTTCGGTGTGGCGGGCGCACCGGTGGGAGCGAGCTCGATGCCCACCGCGACCGACAGTGAGGTGACGAACGTGATGGCCCCGGCGGCCAACGCGGTGACCGCCCCGGTGTACGACCACCGGCGGGATCGCGCGGGGGCGGACGCGGGTGCGCTCCCGGGGGTCACGAGTCGCTCATCGGTGAACTCGGTGCTGCGGGCCGCGGCGAGCGCCGCGCCCCGGGCCACGGTCACCTGCGCCATCGTCTGCGCGAAAACCGGTACCGGCAAAGCCTTCTCGAGTTGCCACGACAGGCCGTTGATCTCGCTATCAGCGCCGACGACCACCACGCCGCCCGGTCGCCAGCCGTCGCGGTCGAACATCCCGGTCAGCCAGGCGGTCAGCCCGTCGAAGCCGCCGGGCACCTGCTTCGTCGCCGTCTGCGTCTCGCCGTCCCGGGTGTCGACCATGACGACGGTCGACCACTCGTGTTCGAGGATGCAGACCGCGGTCTGTTCGTAGCCGATCACCGGCGCGATGGCGCGCGCCAGCGTGTCCACCGCCTCGAGCAACCGGACGGGCACGACGTTGTCGAAACCCGCGTCCGTCAGGGTCTCCAGCACCAGCGCCGCCTGCGCGGTCGCGTCGTCGTTCCAGGTGACGCCGACGACACGGACATGGTGATCGGTCTCGGCCGCCTGCGCGTCGACCCGCAGGACCTCGTCCGCCACCTGTTCCGCGGTGTTCACCGCCTGGACGCCGCGTCCGGCGTGCAACGGCATCTGCCGGTGGTCCAGGATCGTGCCGTCGGCGCCGTGCCCCTCTGCGAGGACCCAACCGACGGCGGTTGGCGTGACTGATAGCCCTAGTACCGTATCCAAATTCTGCACCTCAATCGGTCCCGGTCCACCGACTCTCATACGCACGACCGCGCACCGTAGAGCCGCGATGCGGTGTTCGTGAGAGCCGGAACGGACCCGGGATGGCGTGGTCTCCATCGGCTTGCTCCGAGAGAGCCTACGCGTTCTACGCGAGTTCAGTAGCACCGGTTTGAAATCGCCTGAGAAACCCGCGGTGGCCGGTGCGGCGACGCGCCGAATCGCCTTCGCCGACGGGCGAGGCGGACGGGGCTCGATCGGTGCAGACCGGTGGAGGCCGTCCTCGTCTCGCGGCGCGCGGGGGGCGTCGGTCCCGCGCATCGGTGGACGGCCACGCGTCGCCCGGCGGGCCGGCGGTGCCGCTGCCTGCCCTTTTTCCGTTTGCTGGAAGCGGCGACGGGCCGGTTCGTCTTTATCCGTGCTGCGAAATGGCCGGGGAAAAGCGATATGAAATCGATATAACACCGCGTCCAGATCGACATTCGGGCGATTCGCACGGTAAATTCCTGCTGAGAGCAGGATCACAAAGCGACAAGGGGCAGGTATGACAGATGTGAGCTCGAGGGTCCGGGCCTGGGGGCGCCGGCTTTTGGTCGGCGCGGCAGCGGCTGTCACCCTGCCCGGCCTGATCGGTCTTGCGGGCGGCGCGGCGACCGCAGGGGCGTTCTCCCGCCCCGGTCTGCCCGTCGAATACCTCCAGGTCCCGTCGGGTGCGATGGGTCGCAACATCAAGGTGCAATTCCAAAGCGGCGGCAACGGTTCGCCCGCCGTCTACCTGCTCGACGGGTTGCGGGCCCAGGACGACTACAACGGCTGGGACATCAACACCCCGGCGTTCGAGTGGTACTACAAGTCGGGCCTGTCGATCATCATGCCGGTCGGTGGCCAGTCCAGCTTCTACGCCGACTGGTACCAGCCCGCGTGCGGCAAGGCCGGCTGCTCGACGTACAAGTGGGAGACCTTCCTGACCAGCGAGCTGCCGGAGTGGCTGAACGCCAACCGGAGCGTCAAGCCCACCGGCAGCGCGGCGATCGGCATCTCGATGTCCGGTTCGTCGGCGATGATCCTGTCCGTCTACCACCCGGGGCAGTTCATCTACGCCGGCTCGCTGTCCGCCCTGATGGACCCGTCGTCGGGCATGGGGCCGTCGCTGATCAACCTCGCCATGGGTGACGCCGGCGGCTACAAGGCCGACGCCATGTGGGGCCCGTCGAGCGACCCGGCCTGGCAGCGCAACGACCCGATGATCCAGATCCCGCAACTGGTCGCCCACAACACCCGACTCTGGGTCTACTGCGGCAACGGCACGCCGTCCGAGCTGGGCGGTGCCAACATGCCGGCCGAATTCCTCGAGAACTTCGTCCGCAGCAGCAACCTGAAGTTCCAGGACGCCTACAACGCGGCCGGCGGCCACAACGCGGTGTTCAATTTCAACGCCAACGGAACGCACAGCTGGGAGTACTGGGGAGCCCAGCTCAACGCCATGAAGGCTGACCTGCAGGGCGCTTTGGGCGCGACCCCCGGTGGCGGCGGATAACCCAACCGGCTTTCCCGACGTCGGCTGCTGCGCCTGACCGAAAGTCAGGCGCAGCAGTGCGTTATGGGTGATCAGCGAGGTGCGGCGAGTTCGGCGGTGATGTCGGTCCACCCGGTCGCATCCTGGCGGTGGTCGTTCATGTTGCGGCACTGGCCGTAGAGGCGCAGGACGCCGGCGCCGGGGTTGTCGTCATCGCGATACACCGTCGTCGTGACCGCGTCCTGCGAGAAGATCCGCGCGAACACGTGGTTGTTGGGCGGCGGGCCCTCCGACCAGCCGTGCGTTCGCAGCGTGGACGCGAGGGTTTGGAGGTAGGTGTCGGCCCGTTGGTCCGCGGGCAGCGTGAAGGTCAGGTAGACGGCGCCCTGGTAGGGCGGGTCGTCCCGGTTCTTGCAGGACATCAACAGGTAGCCCGCCGACGCCGTCCGCAGCCCGGTGAGCGCGGCGATTCGGCGGGCCGGCTCGACGACCTGGTCCTTGCTCTGTTGGTCGGTGACCGGGCTGGCGGGGTGTTCGAGGACGTCGGCGGGCGTCGAGCGGAGCCGGTCCACCGAGACCAGGGCCCCGCCCATCACCAGCGAGACCGCCAGCGAGGCGCCGATGAGCGCCCGAATGCCGTTCGAACGCAAGGATTCCGGCGGCCTGCGGCCATTTCCTGCGGGAACACGGCCGACGGGCGGGTCATCGGCGGCAGCGGGTGCGTCGGACATCAAGCAGCCAGGCTAACCCCGCGTCGGCCGGGGTGGCGGACGGTGATCGGCTCGACGGGCACGCCAGAATTGTCGCCATGAGCCGTGCCCGCAGGCGATACCTCGGCGGGGCCGCGGCCGCGCTCGCGGCGGCGATGCTCACCACCGCGCCCGCACCGCACGCGCGAGCCGACATCAGCCCGCTGACCCCGCTGGTCGACGCCGCCGCGCAACGATTGCAGACCGCCGACCCGGTGGCGGCCGTCAAGTGGCACACGCACGGCGCCGTCGAAGACCCCGGCCGCGTCCGGGACGAGTTGAGCGAGCTGAGCGCGGCCGCCGCCGCGCAGCACCTCGACCCCGGCTACGTCACCCGCCTCTTCGGCGATCAGATCGACGCCACGGAAGCGATCGAATACGGCCTCTTCGCGGAGTGGAAGCTGAACCCCGCCGCGGTGCCCGCCGCGCCGCCGGACCTGTCGACGTCGAGGTCGGCGATCGACCGCCTCAACCGGACGATGCTCGCGCAGATCGCGGCCGACCGGGACGCGTTGCATGCGCCGGCCTGCGCCGCGCAACTCGACGCGGCCCGCGGGGAGGTCGTTGCGGAGCGCGGGCTCGACGGGCTTCATGAGCGGGCGTTGCAGGCGGCGACCCGGTCGTATTGTGAGGGTTGATTTAACCATTTCTCATTGATTTCTAAATCGGCAATTCGGCCGCAGTCGACTCATTTCCGCCGATAGAGGGCCAATATCGCGCCATTTTCAAATCGGTAACGCTTTGAACACGGTCGCCGAAATCCCTGGCATGAGAAAGCTCTGCAAGTCCTTCGTCAAGTCAGCGGTGATCGGCGGGTTCGTTGCAGCGTCGCTGACGTCATCCGCCATCGAGGCCACCGCCGCGCCCACTCCCAACTGGGACGCGATCGCGCAGTGTGAGTCGGGTGGCAACTGGCACGCGAACACCGGCAACGGCGAGTACGGCGGCCTGCAGTTCAAGCCGGGCACCTGGTCCCAGTACGGCGGCGTCGGCAACCCGGCGACCGCGTCGCGCGAGCAGCAGATCGCCGTCGCCAACCGGGTTTTCGCCGATCAGGGCATCGAGGCCTGGCCGAAGTGTGGTGCCAACTCGGGCCTGCCGATCGCCTGGTATTCGCACCCCGCCCAGGGCATCAAGCAGATCATCAACGGCCTCATCCAGGCGGCGGTCCCGCACTGATCGGCCGCGTCCGCGGGCTATGACGCGGTGCCGCCATGTGCTTGGATCAGGCCATGGAAGGTTCGGCCACGGTCCACATGGTGGCGCCCGCGGACAAGATCTGGAACCTGATCGCGGATGTCCGTAACACCGGCAAGTTTTCTCCCGAAGTATTCGAGGCGGAGTGGCTTGGTGATGCGACCGGGCCGGAGCTCGGCGCCAAGTTCCGTGGGCACGTTCGGCGTAATGAAATCGGCCCGGTGTATTGGACGACGTGCCAGGTGACCGCATGTGAGCCGGGACGCGAGTTCGGATTTGCCGTGCTGCTCGGCGACCGGGTGGTGAACAACTGGCACTACCGGCTGGCACCCATGGGCGGCGGCACGGACGTCACGGAATCGTTCCGCCTCAACCCGGCGCCGTGGCTCGGGGTGTACTGGTTGTTCGGCGGCTTCCTGCGCAAACGCCGCAACGTCCGGGACATGACCAAGACGCTCAACCGCATCAAAGATGTCGTCGAGGCGGGCTGACCGGACGTGAAGTCGGTCTTCATCACGGGCGCGGGCAGCGGCATGGGCCGCGAGGGGGCGAAGCTCTTCCATGGCAGGGGCTGGCGGGTCGGCGCGGTGGACCGCAGCGAGGACGGCCTGGCGGCGTTGCGGCGCGAGTTGGGTGACGATCGGCTGTGGACCCGCACCGTGGACGTGACGGACAAGGCGGCGCTGGACGGTGCCCTGGCCGACTTCTGTGGCGGCAACCCCGGCGGCGGCCTGGACATGATGTGGAACAACGCCGGCGTCGGCGAGTCCGGCTGGTTCGAGGACGTGCCCTACGACGCCGCGATGCGGTTGGTCGACGTGAACTACAAGGCGGTCCTCACCGGCGCCTACGGTGCCCTCCCCTACCTCGGGAAGGCGCCCGGCAGCCTGATGTTCTCGACGTCGTCGTCGTCGGGAACGTATGGGATGCCGCGCCTCGCGGTGTACTCGTCGACCAAGCACGCGGTCAAAGGGTTGACCGAGGCGCTGAGCGTGGAGTGGCAGCGCCACGGGGTGCGCGTCGCCGACGTACTGCCCGGGCTGATCGACACCGCCATCCTGACCAGCACCACGAACCACTCCCGCGACGGCGCGGCACCGGCCTCCGCCGAGGAACTGCGCGCCCGCGCCCCCCGCAGGGGCATGTTCCGGCTGATGCCCGCGACGGCCGTCGCCGAGGTGGCGTGGCGGGCCTACCACCACCCGACACGCTTGCATTGGTACGTGCCCAGGAGCATCCGCGTGATCGACGTACTCAAGGGCCTGAGCCCGGAATTCGTGCGGGGCCGCATCGTCAAGACCCTGCCCGCCCTGACGTCGAAGCGGCAGTGAAGGAGGACTGGTGCGAAACCGCTTGCCCGCAATTGCTTTCGTCCTGACGGCCGGGGCCGCGTGCGTCGTGGCGTGCGGTCAGCCGGAGACGATGCCCCGCAAGGCCGCCCACCTCACCCTCGACGGCGCGACGCACACCACCCGTCCCCCCGCCTGTAGCCAGGACCAGTCGTACCGGACCATCGACCTGCGCGACCGCGACGGGCAGGTGGAAGCGGTCGTTCTGTTGTCCGGTTACCGGGCCATCCCGCAATGGGTCAAGATCCGCAACATCGACGGGTTCACCGGGAGCTTCTGGGAAGGCGGGGTGGGCAGCGCCCGCGCGGACGTCACCAACAGCGTCTACACGATCAGCGGCAGCGCCTACGGCATCAACAGCAACAATCCCGACAAGGTTGTGACGACCGACTTCAAGCTCACCGCCGAGTGCTGAGCCCGGCTGAGGACCGGCCTGAACCATGGAGGACCGCGTGAAGGAAAGACTGCACTGGCTGGCCATGCACGGGTTCATGCGGGGCGTCGCCGCGATCGGGGTCCGGCGGGGCGACCTGCAGGCCCGGCTGATCGCCGATCCCACGGTGGCCGCCGACCCCGTGCCGTTCTACGAACAACTTCGCGCCCTGGGGCCGCTGGTCAGGGGCCACGTCAACTACCTGACCACCGACCACGCGCTCGCCCACGACTTGTTGCGCTCGGACGACTTTCGCGTGGTGAACATGGGCTCCAACCTGCCGGCGCCGCTGCGCTGGCTCGAGGGGCGGACCCGCGACGATCTGCTGCATCCGCTGCGCGCGCCGGCGCTCCTGGCCGTGGAGCCGCCCGACCACACCCGCTACCGGAAGACCGTGTCGGCGGTGTTCACCCCGAGGGCGGTCGCCGCCCTGCGCGACGGTGTCGAGCAGACCGCGGGCAAGCTCCTGGACGGGTTGGCCGACCAGTCCGGCGTGGTCGACATCGTGGGCAGGTACTGCTCGCAACTCCCGGTCGCCATCATCAGCGACATCCTCGGGGTGCCCGAGCAGGATCGGCGGCGCGTCCTCGAGTTCGGCGAGCTGGCCGCCCCGAGCCTGGACGTCGGGCTGCCCTGGCGGCAGTACCGAAGCGTCCAACGGGGTATCGCCGGCTTCAACTTGTGGCTGGCCGAGCACCTGGGCCGGTTGCGGCGCAACCCCAGCGACAACCTGATGAGCCAGCTCATCCAGATGGCCGAAAGCGGTTCGGCGGAAACACGTCTGGACGAGGCCGAACTGCAGGCGATCGCCGGGTTGGTCCTGGCGGCGGGGTTCGAAACCACGGTGAACCTGTTGGGCAACGGTATTCGCATGCTGCTGGACGAGCCCCAGCATCTGGACACCTTGCGCCGTCGTCCCGAGTTGTGGCCCAACGCCGTCGAGGAGATCCTGCGGCTGGATTCGCCGGTGCAGCTGACGGCGCGGGTAGCGCTGCGCGATGTCGTGGTGGCGGGCATGCGGATTGGGGGTGGCGACCTGGTGGTGATCTACCTGGCGGCCGCCAACCGGGACCCGTCGGTGTTCGACGACCCGCACCGCTTCGACATCGAAAGGACCAACGCGGGAAGGCATCTCGCGTTCTCCGGAGGTCGCCACTTCTGCCTGGGCGCCGCCCTCGCGCGCGCCGAGGGGGAAGTCGGGTTGCGGACGTTCTTCGACCGGTTCCCCGAGGTGCGTTCGGCCGGTAACGGCAGCAGGCGGGACACCCGGGTGCTGCGGGGCTGGTCGACGCTCCCGGTGACCCTGGGACCGGCGCGGTCGCTGGCGTCGGTCGATAGCTCACGCTAGGGCCGTTCGACCACAACTCGGGCGACCGAAGCCTTCCGGCCACGGGCGAAGGTCCCGACCTCGGGTGACGGTCTGGCCCGCGGTGCGCGCAACGAACTAAGCTTTGCCTAACCAAACAGAAGGGTGGGCAGGTGGCACGGTCAGGCGATAAGCAGGTCGTCAGGCGCCCGCGCACGCTCGCCGACCTGCCCGAGGGGGCCCCGGGCGAAATCGTCGCGTTGGATTCCGCTGCGCCCGCGGACGTGCTGATGCGGTTGCGCCACCTTGGGTTTCGGACCGGTTGCCGGGTCGCCAAGGTTCGCACCGCCCCGCTGGGCGACCCTTCCGTGTACCGGCTGCTCGGATACGACACCTGCCTGCGCCGCCACGAAGCCGCGTACATCCAGATAGCCGAAGATTCGTGACCGCGTCCTGCCACCACGAGCAGCAGGCCACAGCGCCGGCCGGCCGGTCCCGCGTGGCGCTGGTCGGTAGCCCCAACGCGGGCAAGACCAGCGTGTTCAATCACCTGACCGGACTGCGGGCGCGCACCGGCAACTACCCGGGCGTGACCGTTGCGCGGTTCGTCGGCACCGGCCAGTACCGCTGCGCCCACGGCACGACCAAGTTCACCGTCGAGGACCTGCCCGGCTGCTACAGCCTTCACCCCGTGAGCCCCGACGAGAAGGTGGTCGCGGACCTCGTCCACGGGAAGCTTCCGGGCATCTCGGCGCCGGACGCGTACGCGGTGGTGGTCGACGTCACCGTGCTGGAGCGGTCGTTGTCCCTGGTCGCGCAGGTGCTGGCGCTGGGAAAGCCGACGATGGTGGTGCTGACCATGATCGACGAATTGGCGGCGCGCGGCGGACGGCTCGACATCGATCGTTTCGCCGCGGCGCTCGGTGTGCCGGTCGTCGGCGTCATCGGGAGCCGCGGCAAGGGCTTCGAACCCCTGCGCGCGCTTCTCGCCGCCCCGCAGCAATGGGCGCGAGTGCCCATCGCGCCGCCCGATGACGACGCCGAGTTCCTCAGTTGGGTCCGCTCGACCCTCGAGGCCGGCCGCTACCGTCTCCCCGAACCGGACGCGCGCAGCGCCAGGATCGATCGCGTGCTCCTGCACCCGCTATGGGGAACGCTCAGCTTCCTCGCGGTGATGTTCCTGTTCTTCCAGGCGATATTCACGGTCGCGACGCCGCTGCAGGACGGCATCAGGGATTTCTTCGACTGGATCGGGACGCTGGCCGCCGACATCATCCCGAACCAGGCGGTGGCCGGACTGATCAACGGTGGCATCATCGGTGGCGTCGGGGCGGTCCTGGTGTTCCTCCCGCAGATCGTGTTGATGTTCTTGCTGATCGCCCTGCTGGAGAACGTCGGCTACATGGCGCGGGCCGCCTTCATGGTCGACCGCGTGATGGCCTCCACCGGGCTCGACGGCCGGGCGTTCGTTTCGATGCTGTCGTCGCTGGCCTGCGCGGTGCCCGGGATCATGGCCACCCGCACGCTGCCGTCGTCCCGCGACCGCATCGCGACGGCCATGGCCGCGCCGCTGATGACCTGCTCGGCGCGCCTGCCGGTCTACGTCCTGCTGATCGGGGTGCTGGTGGACCCGAAGGCCCGGTGGGGCCCACTGTCGCTGCAGGGTCTGACCATGTTCGGCCTGTATTTTCTCGGTGGGGTGTCTGCCATGTTCACGGCGTGGCTGTTCAAGTCGGTGGTGCTCGGCGGTGACCTGTTGCCGTTCTACATGGAGATGCCGCCGTATCGCTTCCCGTCGCTCAAGTCCGTGCTGCTGACCATGTGGGATTCGGCAAAGTCGTTCCTGCGCAAGGCCGGAACCATCATCCTCGCGGCCTCGGTGGTGCTGTGGCTGCTGCTGAACCTGCCGCCCCGCACCGCTCAGGTCGCCGGCGCCGACCAGGCCACCGCAGCGGCGTACGTGATCAACAACTCCTACGGCGCGGACCTGGGCAAGTTCGTCGAACCGCTGTTTGCGCCGCTCGGGTTCGACTGGCGTATCTGTGTCGGACTGATCGGCGCGCTGGCGGCCCGCGAGGTCTTCGTCGCCACCATGGGGCAGGTCTTTGCCGCCGACGGTCCCGAACACCTCGGCCCCGCGGTGCAGTCGGCCACGTTCACATCGGGCCCGCACCACGGGGAGCTGGTGTTCACCGCCCCGACCGTTGTCGCGCTGATGGTGTTCTTCGTCTACGCGCTCCTGTGCATGGCCACCGTCGCCACCATCCGCCGCGAGACCAACTCGTGGAAGTGGCCGTTGGTGGCTTGGGGATACCTGTTCACGCTGGCGTGGGTGGCCGCGTTCGCCGCTCGCAACATCACCGCCTGGGCGACGGGCTGACCATGTCGATCCCGCCCCTGCACCCCGAGAGCACCGGCGACCCCCGCGAGTTGCGGTGGGCAACCGGTGCGCGCCAGCTGCCCGACCGACCCCCGCAGCTGACCGCCTTGATCGACGAGGGCGTGCTGGAACGCATCCGGATCGGACCCGGCGAAGCGCGAACCTGGTTGGCCGACGACAGGTCCTGGGCCGTCGACGGTCCGCGGGTACGGTCGGCGCTGTTCGACGCGTTGTCGTCCCTCGACGACTCCGCCGACCTCGGGGATGACGAGCTGCGGCTGCGGATCGAGGAAATCCTGCGGCGCGACGTCGCGCCCGTCGCGGACTCACACGGTGGCGCCGTCGCCGTGCACTCGGTGCACGACGGGGTGCTCACGGTGACGCTGGCCGGGGCGTGCCACGGATGTTCGGCGGGCGAGCGGACCATGAGCGATCTGGTGGCCCGCGCCGTGCAGGCGCGCTACCCGCAGATCCGCGAGGTTCGGGCGGCCAAACCGCGCCGGACGTGGCTGACGCTGTCACGCCGACGCGACTGGCACCCGCGGCAACCGGGGAGTGGTTGACACCTGTTCGGTCACCGAGTTTATTTGCCGCTATGACAGGGGCCTCTACGATCGCCGTCGACGACGTGGTGCTCGGGCTGTGGCGGGCGCTTTCCCGCCGGGACTGGCCGGCCGTCAAGACATTTCTCTCCGACGACTGCCTCTACGCGGACATGCCGGTCCCCGCGCTGTCGGCGCACGGTCCCGAGAACATCGTGAAGCGGCTCAAGATGGGGCTCGAGCCGCTGGCCGGTTACGAAAACCACGACGGTCTGCTGGTGTCCAACGGACCCGACGCCATCTACGAGCACTCGGAGACCTGGACCTTCGCCACCGGCGAGCGCGGCGTGCTGAGGTTCGTCACCGTGCACAAGGTCGTCGACGGGAAAGTGACGGTCTGGAAAGACTATTGGGACTTCAATAGCCTGGTGGCGTTCGCTCCCCCGAACCACTTCGAGAACCTCGCGAACGCCGACACCAGCTGGGTGTTCGACGCGACCGGGCTGGTCTGACCGGCTACTTGAACAGGTTGCTCAGGCCGAAGAAGCCCGAGATCAGGTTGCCGGTGTTCAGTCCACCGCCGGTTGTGGGCGCGATCCCGGGACGCCGTCACGACTCCGCAAACTCCTTGAGCCGCTTGAGCGTCGCGGACAGGTTGCGTCCCACCTGGCGCACGGCGATGCGGTCGGCGATATAGGCGATCAGCCCTCCCGGCGCCTGATACGAAAGCCGGAACACCACCTTCGTTCGTCCCTCGCCGCAGTCCCGCAGCCGGATCCGGCCGCGCACCGTGATGCCGGTGATGCCCACGAAGGCGACATCGCGCCTGTCGTCGTACTCGACCACCTCGATCAGGCCGCCCACCGGCACCGAACCGATCTTCCAGTGCACGGTGTAGCGCGCCCCGACGCCGGCGCGCTTGTCGCCGGACGGCTCCCAGCGTTCAAGGTTCGACATGAAGGACGGGTAGCAATCCGGCTCGCCGACGATCTTCCACACGGTGTCGCGGTCGGCGTCGATGACGCACCGGCGTTCGACGCGCATCAGCCGATCACCGGGAATCGGCGTTCGGCGGCCAGGCGGTCGACGCCGCCCTGGAGGCTGGCCATCACCTTGTCGTGCACCGCCTGATCCTCCAACTCCGAGCCACCGACCTCGATCGGCTCCTGGACCTCGATGACGATCTTGGTCGGCAGCGGGATGTGGCCCGCCAGGTCGCTGATGTTCAAGCCCCACGGCAGCGCCAGTGAGATCGGAATGCTCTTGAGCCGCAACAGTTTGTCGGCCATCAACAGCTTGGCCAGCCATTGCCCGCGGTTGAGGAACAGCGCGCTCTCCTGCCCGCCGACGCTGGCGACGGGAACGATCGGCACGCCCGCCTCGCGGGCCAGCCGCACGTAGCCCATGCGACCGCCGAAGTCGACCTTGTGGCGTTCCCAGGACGGCCGGAAGACCTCGTAGTCCCCGCCGGGGTAGACCAGCAGCGCCGCCCCGGAGTCCAGGGCCAGCCGGGCGTTCTCGGGGTTGGCGGCGACGGTGCCGAACTTGCGCAGCCAGCCCAGCGGCGGTGCCGAGACGACGAGGTTGTGGGCCAGCTGATAGAACGGCCGCTCGACGCCGAAGTACGAACAGAACGCCAGCGTGAAGACGAACGTGTCGGGCGGGACGTTGCCGCCGCTGTGATTGCCGACCAGCAAGACCGGCCCCTCGGCGGGAATCCGGTCCAGGTGCCGCACGTCGGCGCGGAAGTAGAACGACGCCAACAGCCACGTTCCGGGCAGCTGGTCGCGGATGTAATCGGGGTCGCGCTGATCGAGATCGGCTTTCGGGACCCGCGACACGACCTGCTTGCGAGCCCAGTCCAGGACGTCCGCCATGGTCGCCATAGCCGCGGGTATACCCCCGCGTCGACGCACGTCAAACCTGGTAGAGGCGCGCCGCGTTGCCGCGGGCGATCAGGTCGACGACCCGCATGGCGTCGCCCTCGCTCCAGTCCCCGCTGGCGACGAATTCGCCGACGGCGTGGCGAATCCCCTTGCGCCACAGCGCCGCTCCCAGGAAGTGTAACTCGGCCGGGCCGAAGCCGTCCGACGAGTACAGGACCTTGCCGAAGGGCGCCATCTCCAGCAGACGGGCGAGGAAGGCGGGCGCGCGCGCCCCGAGATGGTTCACGCTCAACCCGCCGTCGACGTAGACGTTGTTGAACGCCTGCGCCAGGTAACCGGCCTCCCGCTCGTAGGGATAGCAGTGCAGCAGCACGATCGGCGTGCCGGCGGACTGGCGCACGAAGTCGAGCAGCAACAACGGATTCGCCTTCAGCAGGTCGCAGTCCCGGTCGCCGAACCCGACGTGGAACTGCAGGGGCTTGCCCAGCCCCAGCGCCTGGTGCAGGCCGAAGCGCAGCAACACCCGATCCTCGAGGCGGACACCGCCGCAGTCGCGCCACCGGCGGGCGGCCTCGGCGACCTCCCGTGGCGACGGCTCGCTCAGGTCACCCTCGAACCCGCCCCGGTAGGCCAGGATCGACTTGGTGCCTGCCGCGGAGGCAGCGCGCCGGTGCAGGATCTCCCCGAACGCCGCCGCGTAGTCGCCCGGTGCCCGCGCGGCCTCTTCGGCCACCTGTTCCAGACGCACGATCTCGTGCGCGCGGCCGCCCGACAGCGCCGCCACGTCGGCCACGTCGGCCACGCCGGGGGTGCCGGTGTCCACCAGCCAGTCGCTCACTCCGGCGCCCGGCAGGAACAGGCGGGCCAACTCCCGCTCGTCGAACTGGCTGCGGCGCTCCCAATACGCTTCGAGATCAACGTGTTTCGGCAGTCCGAGCACCGGGCCGCAGTGGGCGCGGACGGCGAACCCGAGCTGGGAGTCGAAGCCCGAGCCCGTCAGCGGCTCGGTGTTCGCCTCGTTCAGCGCGTTCTCGAACCGCCGCCGATCCCCCGCTTCCACCCAGCACCCGTGGACGTGCTGGTCGATCAGGGCCACGCCGTCGACGTGCCGCGCCAGGTCGGTCACGGGCGCTCACACGCTCCAGGCCATCCGGAACTTGTCCGCCAGCGGCTCCGGGTCGAGGTCGCCGTAGCGCTCCTGTTCCAGGCGCCGAACCGCGACCACCATGTCGACCGCGGGGTCGCCCAGGATGCCGCGCAGCAGCTCCGAGCCGTCGAGCGCCGCGATGGCGTCGGCCTGCGCCGCCGGGAGCAGCGTGATGCCGGCGCGATCCCGCTCGGCGTCGGACAGCAGTGCCGGATCGACGGTGGTTTCCGGCGGCAACGTCGCCCGGCGCGTGATCCCGTCGAGCGCGAGCCCGAGGATCGCCGCGGTCGCCAGGTACGGGTTGGCCGATGGATCGACGACCTTGACCTCGACGTTGCCGCCGCGCGGGTTGGCGGGCCCGCCCCTGATGAACCGCACGGCCGCCTCGCGGTTTTCGGTGCCCCAGCAGGCGTAGGCCCCGGACCAGTTGCCCGGCCGCATCCGCAGACCGGACACGACCGACCCGCACAGGACGGCCTGGGCCTGCGGCAGGCCGCGAAGGACACCCGCCACCGCGCTCTCTCCCGCAGGGCTCATGCCGTCGGCGGCGGTGCCGTCGGTGAACAGCGGACCCCCCGGCTCTCCTTCGACCCGTGTGAGCGAAAAGTGTTGGTGGGCCCCCGATCCCACGCTGCCGGCGAAGGGCGTCGGGGAAAGGCTGATGCGCAGCCCGTGGCGGCGGGCGACCCGGCCGATGATGAGCCGCATCAGCACCAGCTGGTCGGCGGCGGCCTGCGGGGGTTGCGGCGCCAGGGAGATCTCGAACTGGTTGGCGCCGTACTCGGGGTGGAACTGCTCGATCGAGATGCCGGCCGTCGTCGCCGACCGGGTGACGTCGCGGACGAACTCCTCGCGTTCGAGCACCCCGGCGAGGCCGTACTGCGCCCACAGGGTCGATGGCAGGCGGGCGCCGTCGGGAGCCACCAGGAGGAACTCGATCTCGTGGCCGATGGCCGCCTCGATGCCGGCTTCCAGGAGCGCGTCCTGGATGCGGCTCAGGGTCCCGCGCGCGCACGCCGCGACGGGGGTGCCGTCCTGCTCGAAGAACGCGGCGGGCGCCCAGGCCAGCCCGTCGCCGACGATGCGCAGCGCGGACAGGTCGAGCCGCAGGCGCTGGTCGCCGATCACCCCGACGGTGTCGGTGAAGGCGATGCCGCTCTGGTCGATGGCGAAGGCGTGCCACGAGGGGCTGGCGCCGAGGCCGGGGTCCGCGAACGCGTTGGTCCGCCGGATCGGCACCGTCTTGGCCAGGGTGAGCCCGGCGGGGTTGACGACGGTGCCGATGACCGTGTCGACGCCCTCGGCCTCCAGCTGGGCGATCGCCGCGGCGGCCAGCGGTGTGGTCGTCACGCCAGTCCTGTCATGGCAGTCATTGTGCAGCCTGGCGCCGGATCAGTTCTGGCGGCCGATCAATTCGGTGGCGAACCTTTCGATGAAGTCGCCCACGGGCGTGCTCCCCGCCGGCCGGATGACGAATTTCGTCAGTCCCGCGTCGATGTAGGCGTCGAGCTGCCGGTGCAGCCGATCCCAGTCGG
This sequence comes from Mycobacterium saskatchewanense, assembly GCF_010729105.1. NCBI lineage: Bacteria > Bacillati > Actinomycetota > Actinomycetes > Mycobacteriales > Mycobacteriaceae > Mycobacterium > Mycobacterium saskatchewanense. The sequence continues at coordinate 816,669 of NZ_AP022573.1, read as the reverse complement.
GGGCCACCAGCTCGCCCGGATCGACGTCCGGACGGCGCCGCCGGGCCACCGCGACCAATTCCGGGGACAGCTCGCCGTCGGCGACGGCGAGCGAGATACCGAAGTGGTCCGGCTCGATCCGCCGGCCGGCGTCGGTGGCGGCCCGTTCGATCGCCTCGCGCCCCGCCCTGGCCTCGGCCGGGGTGAGGAAGCTGCCCAGCCAGCCGTCGGCGAGCGCGCCGATGCGCCGAAACGCCGCGGGTGCGGAGCCGCCCAGCCAGATGTCCAGCGGCGGGTCCGGCCGCGGGGCGACCGCGGCTCCGGTCACGGTGAAATAGCGCCCGGCATACGATGCCGGCGCGTCGGTCAGCGCCGCGCGCAGCACCCGCAGCGACTCGTCGAACACGGCCGCGCGTTCACCCTCAGGAACCACGAACACCTCCCGCTCGGCCGGTATCGCCGAGTGCAGGCCGAACACGGGGAGCACGCGCCTGGGCGCGACGGCCGCCAGCGACGCCAGCTGCTTGGCGACCAGCACCGGGTGGCGCCCCGGGAGGATGGCGACCGAGGTGCCCGCCTTCAGCCGGGTGGTCCGGGCCAGCGTGTAGGCCATGCCCACCACCGGATCCACGGCCGGGGAGTAGACCAACTCGGAGAACCACAGCGAGTCCACTCCGCTGCTCTCCAGATGGTCGACAATGCCGGCGAGCTCGTTGGGAGCAGTGTTAGCGCCGAGCCCGACGCCGAAGCGAATCTTCATGAGATCCTCTCACATGTCCTCCCATCTGACCGCGAAACATCAACGGCTGCACCGTTTTTCGGTGTATCGCTCGCGGCAATCGAGGTATCGCGGGGCGCGCTGGCGGCAGCTAGGCGCGGCTGGGCAGCGTCAGCTTGCAGGCCTGGCCGATGTCGAGCGTCCGCAGCATCCGGCCCATCCCGACCCACAGGGCACAGGACATCGCGAGGTCGGCGAGCAGTTCTTCGGAGAAGTGTTCGCTGCACCGGCTCCAGAAGTCCTCGTCATCGCGCAGCTTGGTGTGTTCGGTGCCGAAGCGGTGGGCGAACTCGGCGGCCAGGCGCTCCTGCTCGCTGTACCCGGGCCAGGTGCGCCACTCCAGTGCGTGCTCGTAAAGATCCTCGTCCACGCCCGCGGCGGGGCCGTCGGCGTCGCGGGTGTTCAGGCACACGGTGCATTCGTTGTCGTGGGCGATCACGGCCCGGGCGATTTCGCGGGTGCGCAGGGGCAGCCGGTTCTTGGTGTAGACCGCCTGGCTGAAGTTGGCGATCGCGCCGCCGAGGTCGGGCGATTTGGTGGCCCAGCTGTAGATGTCGTCGTCGGCGAATGTTCCGATTCGGCTCATGGCGTGATGGTACGCCCGGGCCGCTGATTTGCGGAGACCGCGCTACCGGCCTGCGCCCACCGGGATCTTGGTGGTGGGCGGCTCGTCGTGCCATTCGCGTTGCGCCAGAACGCGTCCCGCCACCCGGCCGAGCGCAGCCTGGACCGCGCGGCTGTCCGGGCGGCCCTGGAAGCCCGGCGACCGGGTCAGCTTGTCGACCAGCCAGGCCACCAGAAGCGAGTGCACGTAGTCGACCTGCTGATGCCCGGCGGGTGTCAGCCACATCTGGTCCCCGTCGCCCTGCGCGTAGCCCGCGGTGACCAGGCGGTTGAAGACCGGCTCCAACACCTCGAACGGTATTCGAAGGTAATCGGCGATATCGGTCAGCCGTGCGGCGCCGTACATCTGGGCGTACCGGTTGATACGCAGCACTCCCCAGAGCCCGGCGACGTCGAGCCGGCAGTCCGGCCGCATCGCGATGCTGCGCAGCCGCATGCCCGGGGCCCCGCGCAGCATCCGTTCGACCGCGCCCTCCAGCATCTGGTCGGGCGTCTCGGTGGTCGGCATGCCGAACCCGTCGCCGAGATCGACCGCGCTGTCGCGGATCTCGCGCAGGGGAATTTCGCGCAGGAACAGGGCCAGCACGAAGCCGACGAGGGCGACCGGCGCCGCCCACAAGAAGACTTCGGTGAGCGACTGGCTGTAGGCCGCCACGATGGGCGCCGCGACGTTGTGGGGCTGGCGGTGCAGGGCCCCGGGGGAACTCACCGCGCTCGGCGGTGCGCCGCTGACCGCCAGGGCCGCGCCGATCCTGCTGTTGAGAAAGTTCACGAACAGCGACCCGAAGATGGCGGCGCCGAACGAACTGCCGATCGTGCGGAAGAACGTCACGCCCGAGGTGGCGACGCCGAGGTCCTCGAAGTCGGAGGTGTTCTGCACGATGAGGACCAGCACCTGCATGGACAACCCGATGCCGGCCCCCAGGACGATCAGGTAGGCCGACTGCAGCAACGCCGACGTGGACGGGTCCATCCGGGACATCAGGAAGAACGCGAGCGCCATCAGCGCGGTGCCGGCCACCGGGAAGATCTTGTAGCGGCCGGTGCGCCCCACGATGGTGCCGCTGCCCGTCGAGGTGATCAGCATCCCGACCACCATGGGCAGCGTGCGCAGGCCCGAGGTGGTGGCCGAGACGCCGTCCACATATTGCATATAGGTGGGCAGGAACGTCATGGCGCCCAGCATCGCGAAGCCCACCACGAACGACAGCACGCAGCACACCGTGAAGACGGGGCTGCGGAACAACCGCGTCGGCAGGATCGGCGCGGCGGCGCGGCTTTCGACCGCCACGAACGCGGCGAGCGCCGCCAGCGCCCCCACGAACAACCCGATGATCGTGGGCGAGCCCCACGGGTAAAGGGTGCCGCCCCAGCTGGTGGCGAGCGTCAGGCCGGCCGCTCCGAGGCCGACGAGGACGATGCCGGCGTAGTCGATGGCGGGCTTGGTGGACGCGGTGAGCGCCGGAATCGCCGCGGCCGCGACGAAGATGACGGCCACCGACACCGGCACGTTGACCCAGAACGCCCACCGCCACGTCAGGTAGTCGGTGAAGTACCCGCCGAGCAGCGGGCCGACGACGGTGGTGACGCCGAAGACCGCGCCCAGGATGCCCTGGTAGCGGCCGCGCTGCCGCAGCGGCACCACCTCGCCGATGAGTGCGCTGGCCGTCACGGTGATTCCGCCGCCGCCGATCCCCTGCAGCGCCCGCGACCCCACCAGCATCGCCATCGACTGGGCGAGCCCGCACAACACCGACCCGACGACGAAGAACAGCACCGCGGCCTGGAACACCCGCTTGCGGCCGAACAGGTCGCCGAGCTTGCCGACCAGGGCGGTGACGATCGTGGAGGCCAGCAGGTAACTCGTGACCACCCACGACTGGTGGCCGGCGTCGCCGAGGTCGGCGACGATGGTCGGCAGCGCGGTGGCGACGATCGTCTGGTCCAGGGCCGCGAGCAGCATGCCCAGCACGATCGCGACGAAGATGAGGTTGCGCCGCTGCGGGCTGATCTCGGCGCTGCCGGGGACCGGGGCAGGGACGGGATCGGGGCCCGGGGTAGCGGGCGTCGCTGCTGCTCTCGGGCTCGTCATGTTTCCTGTCGGGGCCTGCTGGTCCCCGCGCCGGGTCAGCTCGGGGGCCGCGAGACGCACTGGGCGGAGTACAGCTCCTCGCCCAGCTTGTCCATCAGCTCCAGTTGGGTCTGCAGGTAGTCGACGTGCAGTTCCTCGTCCGCCACGATCTTCTCGAGCAGGATGGCGCTGGTGGTGTCTTGCTTCTCCCGGCACATGATGATTCCCGGCTTGAGGCGGTTCAACACATCGAACTCGATCGCCAGGTCGGCCTCGAACTGCTCGCGCAGCGTCTGCCCGACGCGCAGCGAGCCGATCCGCTGATAGTTCGGCAGGCCGTCGAGCAGCAGGATGCGATCGGTGATCGCCTCGGCGTGCCGCATCTCGTCGAAGGACTCTTCGCGGGTGTGCTTCGCCAACTCGGTGAAGCCCCAGTTGTCCTGCATCTTGGAGTGCAGGAAGTACTGGTTGATGGCGGTGAGCTCGCTGGTCAGCTGCTCGTTGAGCAGGCGCAGAACGTCGGGGTCACCTTGCATCGTCACTCCTCGCGGGTTCACTGGCTTGTTCGGCTGCGGACGGGAGGGCGGGGCTGAAGCGCCCCGTCCGCGGCCCGTAGCAGCACTTTGCCATGCCGGCATCGAATCTTCCAGGAAGGTATGCCTCGGCTGAGTGCGTGGCGGGAGCCGCGGAGTCGGGCGCTGGTTAGGTTAGACTCAACTAACCTTCTTAGGTTAGACTCTACTAACATGCGGCAAGGTGATTCAGCGCGTTCGTCCGGGATTCCGGTGCCGGGCGTGCCCGAATCGCGGTCGCAGGGCTGGACTTTCGTCATGGGTGATGGTGTCGGCGTGCGAAGGGTGTGCTGAATGTACGTGTGCCTGTGTGTCGGGGCCACCAATCAGACCGTGTCCGACGCCGTGGCGCAGGGTGCGTCCACCTCCAAGGAGGTCGCCGCCGCGTGCGGGGCGGGCGCCGACTGCGGACGTTGTCGACGCACGCTGCGGGCGATCATCGCGGCCTCGTGCAAGCTCGAGCCCGCGTCCTAGCGGCCTATCCGTTCAGCTCCGGTTGTTGAAATCCGCCAGGGCGGCGGCGTTGGCTTGTGCGCCCATCAGCTCGGCGAAGTGAGCGTTCTCGCGCGCGCTGGCCGCCGCGATCTCGGGGCGAACAGGTTCCAGCATCGTGTGCTTGACGGCCATGAGGCTCGAAATAGGCCGTGCGGCAAGGATTTCGGCGTGCCGCCGAGCCTCGGGTAATAACTCTTCGGGTTCGCAGACCCGCCACACCAGCCCCATCCGCAGGGCCTCTTGGGCGTCGATCCACTCCGACGACAGCAACAGCCAGGCGGCGTTCTGCCGCCCGACCAGCTGCGGCAGCAGGTATGACGATGCCGCCTCGGGCGCGACGCCCAGGCTGGTGAACGGGCACTTCAGCCGCGCGGTCGAGGACATGAACGCCAGGTCCGCGTAGCCGAGGATGGTGGCGCCGATCCCCACGCCGACGCCGTTGACCGCACAGATCAGCGGCTTGGGAAACGCGCTGAGGGCATCGATCAGCCCGGGGAAACCGTGCTTCCCGGGGGTGAAGCCCGGGTCGGTGATGCGCGCCTGCATCTCGGCCAGGTCGGTGCCGGCGGAAAAGCCGCGGCCGGCGCCGGTCAGCAGTACGACGGCGACCTGCGGATCGTCGGCGGCGGCCAGCAGCGCCTCGGCGGTGGCGTCGTAGAGGGCTTCGTTGAATGCATTCAGCGCCTCGGGCCGGTTCAGCGTGAGCGTGCGCACGCGCTTGTCGTCGTCGATGTGCAATATCACGAGACTGCAGCCTAGCTTTGCGGCGGCGGTCGACGAACGTCGAGTTGTTTGCACCGAAACGGCCAAACGCCGACAACGAGTCGACGCTGGGTGAGGGCGGACGGTCAGCCGTTGCTATAGACGCGGGTCGGCGCGACCAGGACCACGGCCCGTCGCTCGCGGGCCATGACGCGGTCGTATTCTTCCCAGTCGTCGTGGCTTCCGCCCGCGGCGGTGAAGACCTCGCGAAGCAGGAGCCGCAACTGGTCGTCGCCGGCCAGCCAGGGTTGCGGGTCGTCGGGTCCCGCCAGTTCCGCGCGGCCCTCGACGGTGGCCCACCTCCACCCGTCGCGGAAGGTGACGGCGAGCTGCGGGCGGGCCCGCAGGTTCGCCAGCTTGACCTTGCCGTAGGTGGTGAAGCCCAGCACCGGTTGACCGGTCGCCGGATGCGGCAACAGTCCGACGTTGACCAGCGAGGCCTGCACCGTGTGGTCGGCCCGGACCGTCGAGACCACCGCCAGGCCGTTCTCCCCCGCCGCCAGTGCCACGGCTTCGCCCAGTGTTGTCATGTGGCTCCCTTACTGTTCGAACGGCGCCTTGAAGACGTAGCGACTGGTGGGCACCGTGTCGATGTTTTCGTTGGCACCGAATGCGGTTGTGCTGGCGACCATTCGGGCGAGGCGGTCCTGCAGCTCGTTGTCATCGGACGCCCCGAAGAACGCCTTGATGTCGGTGATCGCCTCCGCCGGGAACAACTCCTCGACGATGCCCGCGATTCCCGGCGCATCCGGGGTGAGGGCGCGGACGACGCAGTTCTGGGCATAGCCGAACGTCGACTGCGTCTCGATGGCCACCGGGGTGTGGTCGCGCTGCCATCGGGTCAGCCACGTCGCCTGGTCGAGGGCGGCGGGGCGGCGCAGCAGCGCGATGTTGGCCAACCCGGGCGTCCGGTCGCCGGGAGGGACCGCCGGCGCGGCGAGCGGGACCGACTCGGTCACCAGGTAGGCGGCGAGCCGCTCGCATTCGCCGGCGAGGAGATCGAGCGCCGCCGTGGTCTGATCGCCGTAGCACTGCTGCGTCCACAGGCTCACCACCGCGCCGACCGGCGGATCGAGCGTGGTGAGCGTCATCAGCGAATGCCGCACCGCGTCGTCGCGGACGTTGACCGCGAGCCCGCGGACGCCCAGCTCCAGGAGCGCGTCGGCGACCGGCCCGCGCTGGCGGGCGCACCACTTGTCGTCCGAGTCGGGCCGCATGAGCACCACGATGACCTTTTCCATAGGGGTGAACCTACGTCTTCCGGGGCCCTACTTGACCAGCCGCACCTGGTGTTCGCTGCCGATCAACCTGCCGATCGTGTCGGCGAGCCGGCGGTAGGACTCGTCGCGGCCGCTGGACGCGCGAAATACCAGGCCGATTCGCCGGCCGGGGCGCGGTGCGGCGAACTGCGCGAGGTCCAGGCGGCTCCTCGCCGCCTCGACCGGCACCGCGGTCTGCGGGATCAGCGTCACCCCCAGGCCGCCGCTGACGCACTGCACCGCCGTCGCCAGCGACGCCGCACGCGTGTTGGCCAGGTCGGCCCGCACACCGGCCTTGTGGCACACGTCGAGCGCCTGGTCGCGCAGGCAGTGGCCCTCGTCCAGCAGCAGCAGCGGCAGGTCGGCGAGCGCCGTCGCCGGCACCCGGCGCCTGCCCGACAGCGGGTGGCCGGGCGGTAGCGCGAGGACGAAATCTTCGTCGTAGATCGGGATCGCGGTGACGCCCGCCGCCTCGGCGGGCAGCGCGATCAGGGCGGCGTCCAGCGATCCCTCGCGCAGGACCGTCAGCAGCCGCTCGGTCTGGTCCTCGATCACCCGCAGGGTCAGATCCGGGAACTGTTCGGTGAGTCCGGCCAGCACCGTCGGCAGCACGTAGGGGGCCACCGTGGGGATGAGCCCCAGCCGGATGCCGGCGCGCAACGGGTCGGCGGACCCGGTGGCCGCCGCGGTGAACTCGTCCACCGCCTCGATGACGGCCTGGGCGCGCGGCAACAATTCCGTGCCCTCGGTGGTCAGGAACATTCGCCGCGTGGATCGCTCGATCAGCGGCATGCCGAGGCCCGTCTCCAGCGCTGCCAGCGCCTGGGAGAGGGTCGACTGGCTCACGCCGAGAGCCGTTGCGGCACTGCTGAAATGCCGCTTCTCGGCGACGGTCACGAACGCGCGGAGGCCGGCGATTGTGGGCTGATAGCTCTTATCGGTCATTCTTATCAGTGTAGTGGCAAATATCACCTTTACCTGACAATAAATGCCAGGCACCATTATTTGGGTACACACCAAACCGATTACGGATCTTGCACTTAAAGGAGAGACATGGCTTTGCTCACCATCGGTGACCAATTCCCGGCCTACAACCTGACCGCGCTGATCGCCGGCGACCTGTCGAAGGTCGACGCCCAGCAGCCCGGTGACTACTTCACCACCATCACCAGCGACGACCACCCCGGCAAGTGGCGTGTGATCTTCTTCTGGCCGAAGGACTTCACCTTCGTGTGCCCCACCGAGATCGCGGCGTTCGGCAATCTCAACGACGAATTCGCCGACCGCGACGCGCAGGTCCTCGGGGCTTCGATCGACAGCGAGTTCGTGCACTTCCAGTGGCGCGCGCAGCACGAGGACCTCAAGAAGCTGCCGTTCCCGATGCTTTCGGACATCAAGCGCGAACTGTGCCTCGCCACCGGCGTGCTGAACGACGACGGCGTGGCCGACCGCGCCACCTTCCTGGTCGACCCCAACAACGAGATCCAGTTCGTCTCGGTGACCGCCGGGTCGGTGGGCCGCAACGTCGACGAGGTGCTGCGGGTCCTCGACGCGCTGCAGTCCGACGAGCTGTGCGCCTGCAACTGGCGCAAGGGTGACCCGACCATCGACGCCACCGAGCTGCTCAAGCAGTCGGCTTAGGGGGGGCGAGATGGGCATCGAGAACCTCAAGGGCGCGCTTCCGGAGTACGCCAAGGACCTGAAGCTCAACCTCGGCTCGATCGCGCGCAGCACCGAGCTGGGCGAGGAGCAGCTGTGGGGCACGCTGCTGGCCAGCGCCGCTGCGACGCGAAACACCCAGGTGCTCGCGGAGATTGGCGGCGAGGCGGCCGACATCCTGTCCGCCGAGGCGTACAACGCCGCGCTGGGTGCCGCGTCGATCATGGCCATGAACAACGTGTTCTACCGTGGTCGCGGCTTCCTCGACGGTAAATACGACGACGTGCGAGCGGGCTTGCGGATGAACATCATCGCCAACCCCGGCGTCGAGAAGGCGAATTTCGAGTTGTGGTGTTTCGCCGTGTCGTCGGTCAACGGATGCCCGGACTGCGTTGCCGCACACGAGCACACGCTGCGTGAGGCGGGCGTAAGCCGGGAGGCGATCAACGAGGCGCTGAAGGCCGCGGCGATCGTGGCTGGCGTGGCACAGGCGATGGTCGCCTCGCAGACGCTGGCCGGCGTCGGCTGAACGCGACGCCGTGACGGACCGGGTGCCGGGGCCAGGCTGGATCACACACGCGATCTGGTGGCAGGTCTATCCCCTCGGTTTCGTCGGCGCATACCCAGCGGCGGAGCCGCCGCGGCCGGATGAGCACCGGCTGCGGCGGCTCGCCGACTGGTTCGACCACGCCATCGAACTCGGCGCCTCGGGGATAGCGCTGGGTCCGGTATTCGCCTCGCGGACACACGGTTACGACACCACCGACCACTACCGCATCGATCCCCGCCTCGGGGACGACGCCGACTTCGACCATGTCGTCGCCGAGGCGCATCGCCGCGGGTTGCGCATCCTGCTCGACGGCGTGTTCAACCACGTCGGCCCGGACTTTTCCCGTTACCGGGACGCCGCGAACGACGGGGCCGCCGCCCGCTGGTTTCGGGGACGCCCGGGTCGGTTTCACACGTTCGAGGGCCACGAAGGCCTGATCACTCTCAATCACGACAACCCCGAGGTCGCCGACTACGTCGTCGACGTGATGGCGCATTGGCTGGAGCGCGGCGCCGACGGCTGGCGCCTGGACGCGGCTTACGCCGTGCCGCAGGCCTTCTGGGCGTCGACCTTGCCGCGGGTGCGCGACCGGCACCCGGACGCCTGGTTCGTCGGCGAGCTGATCCACGGTGACTACGCCGCGGTGGTCCGGGCGGCCACATTCGACTCGGCCACCCAGTACGAGCTGTGGAAGGCGATCTGGAGCAGCCTGAACGACGGCAACTTCTTCGAGCTCGACTGGGCGCTGCAGCGGCACAACGACTTCCTCGGCAGCTTCGCTCCCCTGACCTTCATCGGCAACCACGACGTCACCCGCATCGCCAGCCAGCTCACGCGCCCCGAGCACGTCGCGCACGCGCTGGTGATCCTGCTGACCGTCGGCGGGGTGCCCAGCGTGTACGCCGGCGACGAGCTGGGGTTTCGCGGGGTGAAAGAGGAGCGGTACGGCGGGGACGACGCCGTGCGCCCCGAGTTCGGTTCGCCGCCAATGCAACTGGACGCCTTCGGCGTCGAGATGTGGGAGCTGCACCGCTATCTGATCGGGCTGCGACGCCGCCACCCGTGGCTGCACAGGGCGTCCACCACCGCCGTGCGACTGGAAAACCGCGGTTACCTCTACGAGACCCGCAGCGGCGACGACGCCCTGCTGGTCGCGCTCAACATCGCCGACGAGCCGCAGCTCTTCAAGGTGGGCTCGGGCCGGGCGGAGGTCGTCGCGGGGTCGGCGGCCCCTCCGCCGGAGGTCGTCGACAGGGTGACCGTCGAGCCGCACGGCTGGCGGATCCTGCGCCCGGTCTAGGCGCCGGTCAGGAGCTTCAGCGTCAGCTGATCCTGCCGGCCGCCGTAGTACTTGCCGAGCAGCGCGACGAAGTCGGCGTTGTCGGCCGTGGCCCGTGCGAACAACGTCATCGACGAGCACAGCTTGAGGTCGTCCGGCGCCCCGAAGATCTGACCGATCGAGCGGCCTTGGACCTCGTTGACCAGGCGCGCGCACTCGTGCAGGCGCGGCCCGAGCACGGGGTGCCGTAGGTAGGCGCCGGCCTCGTCCAGCGAGGAGATGCCGTACCGCTCGGCCGTCGGGCTGCTGCCCAGGCCGCGCAGCTGCGGGAAGACGAACCACATCCAGTGACTGCGTTTGCGCCCCGCCCGCAACTCTTCCACCACCCGGTCGTAGACCGGGGCCTGCGCTTGTGTGAAGCGCCGCAAATCGAAGGGATCGTCCGCCTTTTCCATGTGACTACCGTGGCACATATGACTTCTAAACCTCATATGGCTTTTGGACAACCAGCGGCGGTTAGACGACGAGTGCCCAAGGTGCGCGACTTCGCGCCGTTGATTCACTTCAAGCGACCCGAGTTCGACGCGACCAAGCGCCGCCTCGACGCCGCGTACACCATCGACGACCTGCGCCGCATTGCCAAGCGCCGCACCCCAAAGGCGGCCTTCGATTACACCGACGGCGCCGCCGAGGAGGAGCTGTCGATCGCGCGCGCCCGGCAGGCGTTTCTGGACATCGAATTTCACCCGACGATCCTTCGTGACGTCACCAACGTGACCGCCGGCTGGAACGTCCTGGGCGAACCGGTCGTCCTGCCGTTCGGCATCGCGCCGACGGGATTCACCAGACTGATGCAGACCGAGGGCGAGATCGCCGGCGCAGCCGCGGCGGCCCGGGCCGGGATCCCGTTCTCGCTGTCCACCCTGGGGACCACCGCGATCGAAGACCTGGTGACCGCGGTACCGCAGGGCAGGAAGTGGTTTCAGATGTACATGTGGCGCGACCGCGACCGGTCGATCGCGCTCGTGCAGCGCGCGGCGGCCGCCGGCTTCGACACCCTGCTGGTCACGGTCGACGTCCCGTCCGGCGGGGCGCGGCTGCGCGACAACCGCAACGGCATGACGATCCCGCCCGCCCTCACGCTGCGCACCGTGCTCGACGCCGTGCCGCACCCGAAGTGGTGGTTCGACCTGTTGACCACCGAACCGCTGTCGTTCGCGTCCCTGGACCGCTGGCCGGGCACCGTCGCCGAATACCTGAGCACGATGTTCGACCCCAGTGTCACCTTCGACGACCTCGAATGGATCAAGTCCCACTGGCCCGGCAAGCTCGTCGTCAAGGGGATCCAGACGCTGGAGGATGCCCGCGCCGTCGTCGAGCGCGGCGTCGACGGCATCGTCCTGTCGAACCACGGCGGTCGTCAGCTGGACCGGGCGCCGGTGCCGTTCCACCTGTTGCCGGCGGTCGCTCGTGAACTCGGGAAGGACACCGAGATCTTGCTGGACACCGGCATCATGGCCGGGGCGGACATCGTGGCCGCGATCGCGCTGGGCGCGCGGTTCACGCTCGTCGGGCGGGCATACCTGTACGGGCTGATGGCCGGCGGCGAGGCGGGGGTGACCCGCGCGATCCAGATCCTCGAAGAGGGCGTGATCCGCACGATGCGGCTGCTCGGCGTGACCTGCCTCGAGGAGCTGACGCCCAAGCACGTGACGCAGCTGCGGCGATGGGGGCCCGTTTCGCCGCCGGAATGACGCCTCGATAACGCCTCTGACACGCCGGTGAGGACGAGATTGCCGCCAGGGCTGCGGTGAGGGCGCCGCCTGAACGACCATGTAAGCAATTTCGGCGGCTTGCCGAGATGGCGGCACGGGAACAAACCGGCGTCCGGCTAGGTTAAGCGCATCAGACTCAACTTTTGGAGGACTGATGGCTGAAGCCAAATCGGTGCCGGTGCTGTTTGTTACCGACACCATCGTGCTGCCCGGGATGGTGGTCCCGATCGCGCTCGACGACGCAGCGCGGGCGGCGATCGACGCCGCAAAGGCCAGCGAATCGGGGCAGCTGCTCATCGCGCCCCGCCTGGACGACCGCTACCCCACGCACGGCGTGATCGCGAAGATCCTGCAGGTCGGGCGTATGCCGGGCGGCGGCACCGCTGCCGTCGTGCGCGGCGAGCGCCGGGCGCAGATCGGCGCGGGAGCGTCGGGTCCCGGTGCGGCGCTGTGGGTGGAGGTGACCGAGGTCGCCGACACGGTGCCGACCGACGAGGTCAAGGCGCTGGCCGCGGAGTACCGCAAGCTGCTGCTGGCCATGCTGCAGCGGCGCGAGGCCTGGGAGATCGTCGACTACGTCAACGGCCTGACCGACCCGTCGGCGCTGGCGGACACTTCCGGCTACGCGTCCTACCTCAGCAGCGCGCAGAAGCGGCAGCTGCTGGAAACCACCGACGTCGCCGAGCGGCTGCGGGCGCTGATCGACTGGACCAGCGATCACTTGGCCGAGGTCGAGGTCAACGACAAGATCGCCGAGGACGTCCGCGAGGGCATGGAGAAGACGCAGAAGGAATTCCTGCTGCGCCAGCAGCTGGCCGCGATCCGCAAGGAGCTCGGTGAGGGCGAACCGGACGGTTCCGAGGACTATCGGGCCCGCGTCGAGGCGGCCGACCTGCCCGACAAGGTGCGGGAGGCGGCGCTGCGCGAGGTCGGGAAGCTGGAACGCTCCAGTGACCAGAGCCCCGAGAGCGGCTGGATCCGCACGTGGCTGGACACCGTGCTCGACCTGCCGTGGAACGTGCGGACCGAGGACTCGACCGACCTGAAGGCCGCGCGCGAGGTCCTCGACGCCGACCACCACGGGCTGGACGACGTCAAGGACCGGATCGTCGAATACCTGGCCGTGCGCACCCGACGCGCGCAGCGCGGGCTGCAGGTCGTCGGCGGTCGCGGCTCAGGTGCGGTGATGGTCCTGGCCGGTCCCCCCGGGGTCGGCAAGACGTCGCTGGGTGAGAGCGTGGCCCGGGCGCTGGGCCGCAAGTTCGTGCGCGTGGCCCTGGGCGGCGTGCGCGACGAGGCAGAAATCCGCGGGCATCGGCGCACCTACGTGGGCGCGCTGCCGGGCCGGATCGTGCGCGCGGTCGGCGAGGCGGGAACGATGAACCCCGTCGTGCTGCTCGACGAGATCGACAAGGTCGGTTCGGACTACCGCGGCGACCCGTCGGCCGCCCTGCTCGAGGTTCTGGACCCCGCGCAGAACCACACGTTCCGCGACCACTACCTGGATCTGGACCTCGACCTGTCCGACGTCGTGTTCCTGGCCACCGCGAACGTCATCGAGAACATCCCGTCGGCGCTGCTGGACCGCATGGAGCTCGTGCAGATCGACGGCTACACCGAGGACGACAAGGTCGCCATCGCCCGGGACTACCTGCTGCCGCGGCAGCGGGAGCGGGCGGCGCTGACCGACGACGAGGTCGTCGTCACCGACGCCGCCCTGCGCAAGATCGCCGCGGACTACACCCGCGAGCCAGGAGTGCGGCAGTTCGAGCGGCTGCTGGCCAAGGCGCTGCGCAAGGTGACCACCAAGTTGGCGGACGGTGCCGGACCGATCACGGTCGACGAGCCCGACCTGGTCGGCTACCTGGGCCGCCCGCGGTTCACCCCCGAATCGGCCGAACGCACGGCCGTGCCGGGCGTGGCCACCGGCCTGGCCGTCACGGGCCTGGGCGGCGACGTCCTCTACATCGAGGCTGGGGCGACCGACGGCGAGCCGGGGCTGCAACTGACCGGGCAGCTGGGCGACGTCATGAAGGAGTCGGCGCAGATCGCGCTGTCCTACGTGCGCTCGCACGCCGCGGAGCTCGGTGTCGACCCGAAGGCGCTGGACCGGCGGATCCACGTGCACGTGCCGGCGGGCGCGGTGCCCAAGGACGGCCCGTCGGCCGGTGTCACGATGGTCACCGCGCTGGTGTCGATGGCCACCGGACGTCAGGTCCGCTCGGACGTCGGCATGACCGGCGAGGTCACGCTGAACGGCCGGGTGCTGCCGATCGGGGGCGTCAAGCAGAAGCTGCTGGCCGCGCAGCGCGCGGGCCTGTCGACCGTGTTCATCCCGGCGCGCAACGAGCCCGACCTCGATGACGTGCCCGCCGAAGTGCTCGACGCGCTGACGGTCAAGCCGATGACCGACGTCGCCGAAATCGTCGCGCAGGCGCTGGAGCCGGTGACCGACGCCGCCTCGGTGGCTGCTTGACCCCTGCCGCGAACGTGACGCTGGTGTCTACGTTCGGCGCCGAGCGTGACAGTCCCGTCACGCTCGGCGCTATGGTCTGCGGATGGCCTACGACGAAGATCTGGCCAACGGGATACGTGAACTCCTCGGCGCCGAGCGCGGCGTCGACGAGAAGCGCATGTTCGGCGGCCTGGCCTTCCTGATCAACGGCAACATGTCCGTGGCCGTGAGCGGCCAGGGCGGCCTGCTGGTGCGGGTGCCGCCGGACGACACCGACGCGCTGCTGCGACGTGACCATGTCGACCCCATGGTGATGGCCGGGCGGGAGACCCGCGGGTGGGTACGCGTCGCGGTCGGCGGGCTGCGGACCCGGCGCCAGCTGCAGGGTTGGGTGACCCGCGGCGTCGGCTACGCGCGCAGCCTGCCGCCGAAGTAAGCGGCACCCGTGCCGCGAGCGTCCGCAAATGTACCGGCTACGCGGCGTGTCGCCGTACCGACACGCGCGCTCGCGGGTAGAGGGGTGCTGGTGGGCCGGGTTGGCGGGGGTAAACCCCGGGTAAGCGGTGCAGTGTGGGCAAGCGCGACGAGACGGTGAAACGGCTGCTGGACGCGGCCGGTACCACCTACGCGGCGGAGGCGCGCATCAAGATCGCCGACAAGCCGATGCCACTGTTCCAGCTGCTCGTGCTGTGCATGCTGGCCAGCAAGCCGATCGATGCCGCGATCGCCATGGCTGCCGCGCGCGAACTGTTCGCCGCGGGCCTGCGCACGCCGAAGGCCGTGCTGGATGCGGACCGCCGGACCATGATCGACGCGTTCGGGCGCGCCCACTATGTGCGCTACGACGAGAGCTCGGCGACCCGCCTCGTCGACATGGCCGCGCTGGTCCGCGACGACTACTCGGGTGATCTGCGCGAGCTCGCCGAGCGCAGCGGGCACGACGTCGCGGCGGCGAAACGCATGCTCAAGAAATTCAAGGGCATCGGCGACACCGGCGCCGACATCTTTCTGCGCGAGGTGCAGGACGTGTGGCCCTGGGTGCGGCCCCACTTCGACGACCGGGCCGCCGGTGCCGCGAAACAACTGGGCCTGCCCGTCAAGCCGGCACAGTTGGGAGCGCTTGCGCCGCACGACAATGCGCGCCTGGCCGCGGCGCTCGTGCGGGTGTCGCTGGACGACGAGGTGCGCCGGCGGGTGACCGGTTGACGGTCCGGATCGGCACGTCCGGGTGGTCCTACAACCACTGGGTGGACGTGCTCTACCCCAAGGGCCTGCCGTCCGCGCGGCGGCTGGCCCGCTACGTCGAGGTGTTCGACACCGTCGAGCTGAACGCCAGTTTCTATCGCTGGCCCAAGGATTCGACGTTCGCCGGGTGGCGCGCCCAGCTGCCGCCCGGCTTCACGATGTCGGTCAAGGCCCATCGGGGGCTCACCCACTATCGCCGCCTGGCCTCGCCGGAGCCGTGGATCGAGCGGTTCGAACGGTGTTGGCAGCTGCTGGGTGACCGGCACGGGGTGCTGCTGGTGCAACTGCATCCCGAGCAGCAGCGCGATGACGGCCGCCTGGACGCGTTCCTGCGCGCCGTGCCCGCGGCCATCCGGGTCGCCGTGGAACTGCGGCACCCGTCGTGGAACGACCCCGAAGTGTACGAGCTGCTCGAGCGTCGGCGCGCCGCCTACGTGGTGATGAGCGGCGCGGGGCTGCCGTGCATCCCGCGGGCCACCACCGACCTGGTGTACGTGCGGATGCACGGTCCCGACCCGAACGCCATGTACGAGGGTTCCTATCCGGACGAGGACCTGCGCCGGTGGGCCGGCCTGGTCGCCGAGTGGGACGGCGACGGCAGGGACGTTTGGATGTACTTCAACAACGACCTCGGCGGCCATGCCGTGCGCAACGCGATGCGATTGCGTGAGCTGCTGGGCTGATCCGTCAGTCGGCGTCCGGGTCGACGGGGGTCCACGTCCCGTCGATCACGTCGGGTGGGCGCTGCGCCTGCAGCCGTTCCCGCTCGGCGCGCCGGCGCTTGATCCGCAGCCGGGCGTCGACCGGCATGGTCAGCAGTTCGTCGCAGGTCAGGTAGTACACGTCGTCGGCGGCGTCGAAGGCGTCCGCGGAAACGCGTCGCGACCCCAGCTCCCGCAACGTCCTTCGCATCTCGTGGGTGAACCGGAGGGTGGCGTCGAGGGCCGGCTCCCGCAAGCCGCGGGCACCGGGCGATAGCCGCCGCGGCCGGGGCGCCGGCGGCTGGCCGGGATCGGCGGGCTCCGCGGCGAATTCGGAGACCGCCGTCAAGAGCATGGCCGGGTCGTCGGCGAACGTGGCGCTGGCCAACTCCGCCTCGCCGGGCCCGCGGTGCCCCAACCGCGCGACGGCCGCATCGACGGCGGCGGCGGTCTTCGGGGACAACGCCCGGATGCTGGCCAGGTTGCCCTCTCTGGCCAGCGCGCACAGGGGCGGGTCGGCATGCAACAGCCCGGCCAGCTCGGTGGTCTCCGTGATGATCCGGCGGCTTTCCATGATCATGCCCAGCCCGGACGTGACCCCGGCGTCGATCAGGCCCAGCGCGGTGAGGATCCAGCCCTGGTGGATGCGGTCCCGCAGCAGCCGGAGCCGCACCTCGAGGGCGGCGTCGGGCAGCGACGCCAGCTGGGCCGCGTCGAGGCGTTCGGCCTCGGCGGCGGCGCCGAACGCCTCGGTGTCGGACTTGAGGTGGCGCAGGAGGGCCAGGGACCGCACCGCGACCACCGCCTTGGCGACCGATCCCAGTGCCCCGCCGGCCAATTGCGGCTCGCCGAACGGCAGGGGGTCGCCGACGTGCGGCTGCCCGACGAGGGCGTCGCGGGCGATGGCGTCCGGATCCCAGCCCGGCAGCTGCGCCGCGGCGACGATGCCGGCCGATACGCCCACGTAGGCGCGGTGGCCGAACACCGCGACGGCCCGGCTCCCCCACTCGTCGTCCACCGCGCCGCCGAGGGCGAGCACCTTACCCATCACGCGCCCGGCCGTGCGCAGCCCGCTCAGCTGCACGTCGAGCGTCAGCGGTGTCAGCGGCCCCGGCAGGGCCCCGGCAAGGCCGGCGGCGCTGAAGACGGGGAACCGCGGATCGATCCGGTCGTCGAACTCGCCCTCGAGCCCCTCGGGGGCCGCGCTGCGCAGCTCCCCCGAGGGCCGGGGCCGCGGGAGCACCTCGACCGGCAGCGGCGCCTGACCGCCGTGACCCGCCGCGCCCGCGGCGGCGATGCGGCGACCGACGAGCCCGCGTGCGGTGTCGGCGACGGCCTCGGCCGCCTGCCAGCCGAACTCGAACGTCCAGTCCTCGTGCAAGGCGGTGAGGTCCATCTCGGGAGCCAGCTGCGGCCAGCTGAGCACCTGATGCGGCGCCCGGGACCGAGGGTCGACGGAACGCAGCAACCGCCAGGCGGTGATGACGTTGACGGTGTCCGGGGTCGCCAGGTCCACGACGCCGGTGCGTTCGGTGGTCACCGCCGACACCAGGAAGCGCACGAGGTCGTCGAGATGCAGTACCCGCATCGGCTGTGCGGAGGCCTTCGACATCTTCGCGCGCAGCAGGGTGGCCACCGTGCGGCACACCATCCAGTCGAGCTGGCGGCCGACCGGCGGCGCGATGCGGACGACCAGAGTGGGGCCCCAGCTGCCGGAGACCAGCGCCTCCGCGGGGCGGTACAGGTCTTGCGGGCCCGCCGCCTGCGAGAGAAACAGCAGCCGGGCGCCCACGCGCGCTGCGGCGTCGGTCACGTGCGCGACCCCGTTGAGGTCGGCGCTGCCCGGCGCGCTGTCGTCGACCGGCGCCAGGTGGATGACCGCGTCGGCCTGGTCGGTCAGACTCTGCAGGACCGGGTCCCCCAGCGGTGCGCAGACGAGTTCGACGGCCGGGTCAAGGCCGGGGTGGGGGCGCCGCGCGATGCCGGTGACCGTGTGCCCGGCGGCGATGAGCTGCCGTGCGACCAGCCGCCCGACCGCGCCGGTGGCGTCGGTAACCAGGATCCGCACCCGGTCTCACCTCCACTCACCTCCGCTCACTTGCCCAGCGTCCCCGTCGACAATAGGCAAGTTGGCATGGCCTTAGCGACCGCTGATCCAGAAATAGCGCCCTGAGCTGGCGCAATGACGCAAAACCGTTACTGCAACGTGGCGCTGCCGTCAGCGGCGACGGCGACGCTGGCGCCACTGATATCTTCGCTCACGGTCGCACGCGCCGCCTCCGGATCGGCGATCACGGCCAAGGCCCGGGCCCCGTCGGGGGTGCGAACGGCCAGGAAGGCCTTCTCCGGCTCACCCTCGCGGTCGAACGGCGTGGTCCATGACTCGACCGTGCCGATGCCCGCCCACTCGACCAGCGCCTTCCGCGTGGGTTCGGAGTCCACCGCGCGCTGCACGTCCTCCCAGCGGAACTCGGCGGGCGGCTCGGTCGCGTACACGCCGAAGCTGTGCTTGGTCAGGTAGCCGCCGTTGGCGGTGATCAGCCCGCGCCGCCCGGGGTTTGCCACCAGCAACCCGGCCATGGTCGCGATGGAGTGCATCACGTAGTTGCTCCATGGGCCGCCGGCGAACGTGAGGCCGCCGGTGACGGTCAGGGGGCGGGCGGGATCGTCGGCGGGCAGTCCCAGTTCGGTGGCCGCCACCTGCACCGCCGACGGGAAGCACGAGTACAGGTCGACGTAGTCGACGTCGTCAATGCCGCCCGCTCCCAGGCCGGCCAGTTCCAACGCCCGCGCGCCGGCGATCCGGATGGCGGCCGACCGGTGCAGCTCGTCGCGCTCGGCGATGGACGGGGTGTCGTGGGCGTCCGCGCCGGCGTGCGGGAAGACCCAGCGCTCCTGCGGCACCCGCAGGCGCGTGGCCTGCTCGACCGACGTCAGCACCAGGGCGGCGCCCTGGTCCACCATGTTGTTCGAGTTCATCAGCTTGGTGTAGGGCCAGCTGATCATCCGGTTCCGGGGGCCGGCTTGCCGGATCTCCTCGGCCGTGACGGGCTTGCGGATCCAGGCGTGCGGGTTGTCGACGGCGACGGCGCTGAAGCGCGCCCACAGCGCGGCGATCCGGTTGAGATGGTCCTCGATCGACTCGCCGCGGGCGATGCGAAGCGCCTCTTCGAACAGCGGGTACACGTACGCCGGCCGGTCGAGCCCGATCCTGATCTCGGCGTCGCCCGCCATCGGGACGTCATCGCCGCTGACCTCCGCCATCGGCACCGACTGATCCTGGGCCGTCCACACCAGCTTCGCGCCGCGTGCCCGCAGGCCCCGCCGCGTGCGCCATGTCTCGGCGCCCGCCAGCAGCACGACGCCCGCCCGTCCCCGCTGAATGTCCAGGCAGGCCTGGTTGACCAGGGACTGCGGGACGTTGCCGCCGACGGGACTGTACAGCGTGGTGAAGTCGGCGGCGCCGAGGCGCTGCCCGAGCAGCAGGCCCGGGTCGCGGTACTGGGCGGACAGGATGTTGACGACGCGGATGGAGTCCACGGCCTCAATGACGCGGCCGTCCGCGGCCTCCCGCGCCGCGGCTTCCATCAGGTCGACCGGTTCCACCGACCGCGCCGCCGGGTCGATGTCGTCGCGGTGGTTGACCTGGCCGCAGCCGATCAGCACCGGCGTCCTGGGGTCGACTGTCATGGGACGAATTTAGCGTGGCTATGAATCAGAACCGGCCCGCGGGGGACCGAACAGCACGCGGTCGGCGAGGAGCCGCTCGGTTTCCGCGGGGCTCATGCCCAGCACGTCTCGGCATATCTGCCGGGTGTCCTGGCCGGGCAGCGGCGCCGGGCGCTGCGGGGCCGGCGGGATGTGCCGAAAGGGCGCCGGGCCGGTCTCGGCGGGGAGCGGCCGCTCGATCAAGGGATGCGTCATGTCGCTGAACAGCCTTCGCCCCAGCAGCTGCGGGTCCTCGAGAATGTCCGGCGGCCGGTTCATCGGCCCGGCCGGGACGCCGACCGCCTGCAGCAGTTCGGCGGTCCGCACGGGCGTGCGCGTCCGGGTCCACGCGGACACCAGGCCGACCAGGTCGCGCCGGTGGGCCAGCCGGGCCTCGCCGGTGGCGAAGCGAGGGTCGTCGGCCCACTGCGGGTGATCGAGCAACCCGGCGACGTGCCGCCAGTCGTCATCCGACGGGATCGAGATGACGCACCACTCGTCGTCGCCGGCGCACGGGTAGACGGCGTGCAGGGCGGTGTCGTCGCGGATGCGGCTCAGGCCGGCGGCGACCGCGGCCTGGGTGACGTACAGGGTGTCGAGCTGGTTGACCACGGCTTCGGCCTGGGAGATGTGGACGTGGGCTCCCCTGCCGGTATGGTCGCGGCGGATCAGCGCGGCCAGCGCGGCGATCGCGGTGATCCGCCCAACCACGTGGTCGGGAAAGATCGTCGTCGCGTCGTAGAAGGCGTGCCGCGCGTCGTCGGCCCGATCGTTCCCGTCGTCCGGGTCTGCCGGCGTCCACAGCCGGGTGACGCCGGTGGCGGCGCGGACCAGCGGGCCGTAGCCCATCCGGGTGCTCCACGGCCCCCGGTCGCCGTAGGCGCTGCTCTCGGCCAACACGATGCGCGGGTTCGCGGCTCGCAGCGCGTCGTAGGAAAACCCAAGCGAGGCAAGGGTTCCCGGTTTGAAGTTGGCGAAGACGGCGTCGGCCTCGGCGACCAGCCGGCCGAAGACCCGCCTGCCCTCGGCGCTGCGCAGGTCGAGCCCGAAACCGAGCTGGTTGCGGTGTGTCCAGGCAAACGACTCGCTCATCGCGTCGCCGGCGCGGGCCTGCCGCAGGCCGTCGGGATAGTCCGGGCTCTCCACCTTGATGACCTCGGCGCCCAGGTCGCCGAACAGCCGGCCCAGCTCGCCGCCGGCCACAATGATGCCGAGGTCGAGGATGCGCAGCCCACGGAAGGGGTAGTCGCCGACCTTGCCCGGTGTGGCCGGCGCGACCGGCGGGCCGCCGAGCCAGTACGGCTGGTCCTCCCCGATGGCGGGCGCCGGGGTGCGGAAGCCCAAGCGCTGTCCGTCGACGACGAAATAGCCGGTAGGGATGCGGGTGCGCACGCCCGGGACGAGCTCGGCCTCGGTGATCGCGCCGACGGCCTGGAAGTGCTCGGAGTCCAGCACCCAGGACGGCGGCAGCACCGCGGCGATCGGCACGCCGTGCGCCTGGCCGGCGGCCACCAGGTCCTTCATCGTCTGCCCGGCGAACAACTCCCGGACCAGCGCGCCGATCTCGGGCCACGCCGCCATGCGCGCGCCGATCACGTCGTACTTCGGATCCTGGAACTCCTCCGGCTCCCCCAGCCACCGCCGCAGCCCGCGCCACTGCCGCGGCGCCATGACACACAACCGCACGAAGCCGTCCCGGCACGGCAGGATCGGGTAGGCGTCCTGATTCTTCGGCCGCCCCCGCCAGCGCGCGGCGCTGCGGGCGCCGGCGGCGGCCTGCCCGTGCGACCCGAACGCCGGGTCGAGTGCCATCACGACGGCGTCGTACCGCGAGAAGTCGATGAAATCTCCTGTGCCGCAACGTAACCGGTTGTAGTAAGCGGCCAGCGCGGCCCACGCCGCCTGAACCGCGGCGGTCGCCGACGCGATGCCGTCGGGCGGCAGCACGGGTGTGCCCGTGGTGGGGCCGGACCGCGACAGGGCCCCGCACATCGCGTACAGCACGGGGTCGGTCGCGCACCACGACGCCCGCGGGCCGGTCGCACCGAAGTCGGTGACCGACAGCACCACCAGGTGCGGGTAGCGGGCGGCCAACTCCTCGCCCGACGTCCCGAAGGCGATCACACCGTCGGCTCCGCTGTCCACCACGATGTCGGCCTCCCCGGCGAGGTCGAAGAAGCGGACGCAGTCGTCCTCGTCGAACGGGTCCAGCACCGTCGCGCGCTTGTTGGCGTTGTGGACGGCGAACGGGATGCCGGCACCGGCGAGGGTCGGCGGAGCCGCGCGCGCGGGGCTTCCACCCGGAAACTCCACCTTGAGCACGTCGGCGCCCAGGTCGGCGAACAGGCGGGTCACGGCGTCGGCGTTGCCCGTCGACAGGTCGAGGACGCGGACGGCGTCGAGCAACCGGTCGGGCATCAGCACACCGTACCCGGCGGGCCGGCGGCAAACCCGCCACGCCGAGCCGTCGGCCAAATGCGCAGGCCCGCAAGCCGGTTCGCGCCCGGATCGGGACCCGTTACGCTCGGTACTTCGTTGTCCCGAAGGGAAGGAACTTCAAGACCCGTGAGCGCGCACTTGAGCTACGTGGAGGCCGTGGTCGTCGGCGCGTTCCAGGGCGTCACCGAGCTGTTCCCGGTGTCCAGCCTGGGCCACTCGGTGCTGGTGCCGGCGCTCATCGGCGGGCAGTGGGCCCGGGACCTCGACGTGTCCGCGCCAAAATCGCCCTACCTGGCGTTCATCGTCGGCCTGCACGTCGCCACCGCCGCCGCCCTGCTGCTGTTCTTCTGGCGCGACTGGTCGCGCGTGCTGGCCGGCTTCGTCTCCTCGGCCCGGTACCGCCGCGTCGAGACGCCCGACGAGCGGCTGGCCTGGCTGCTGGTGGCGGCCACCATTCCCGTCGGGCTGGCCGGGCTGGCGCTCGAACAGCTGTTCCGCACCACCCTCGGCAAGCCTGTCCCGGCCGCGGCCTTCCTGCTGCTCAACGGGATCGCGCTCTACGCCGGGGAGGTGCTGCGCCGGCGGGTCGCGCCGGCGGGCGCCGAAGCGGTTCCCGACGGGCACCCCGACCACTCCGACGAGGCCATCGACCACCGGCTCGCCCAGCTGCCCGTTGGCCGCGGGGTGCTGATCGGCGCGGCGCAGATCCTCGCCCTGCTGCCTGGCATCAGCCGCTCGGGCATCGCGATCGTGGCCGGCCTGTGGCGCGGCCTGTCCCACGAGGACGCCGCCCGCTTCTCCTTCCTGCTGGCGACGCCCATCATCCTGGCCGCCGGGCTCTACAAGATCCCGGAGCTGTTCGGCCCCCTCGGGGCGGGGATCGGCGGCCAGGTGTTGGCCGGGAGCGTCGCCTCGTTCGTCAGCGCCTACCTCGCCGTCCGGTACCTCACCCGGTATTTCCAGACCCGCACGCTGACGCCGTTCGCCGTCTACTGCGCGCTGATCGGGGCCGGCAGCCTGCTGTGGCTGACGCTGCGCTAACTTTCGCGCTGGCTCCGGGCCCGGCCGCGACGCCTCCACGCGAAGCGCAGCTTCGGGCTGTGAGTCGTCGAACCGTCGTCGAGCTCGGCCGGGCGGTTCGGATTCACGGCGATGTGGCGAGTCGGTTGTGGCTGCCCAACGGTGGATCAACTGAACAGACGCGCAATTTCGATGTAGACCGGAATCCCGATGGTGACGTTGTAGGAAAAGGTCAGGCCCAGCGATGCGGCCAGAGGCAACGTCGGACTCGCTTCCGGAATCGCCAGCCGCTGCACCGCCGGCACGGCGATGTACGACGCCGCGGCACACAGGACGGCGAACAGGACGTATGTGCCCGGCTTGAAATCGGCGTGCGTGAGCAACTGATAGCCGTGGGCAGCGGCGATCCCGAGCGTGGCAAAGACGTTGGGCATGAGCAGTGCGAAGACGACAAAGCCGCGACCGGCCGACCTGAGGTCCCTCAGCTTACGGGAGGCGGTCATTCCCATCTCGAGCAAGAACAGGCACAGCGCACCCTGGAACGCCGAGATGAAAAAGGTGTCGTCGTCGTGAACGACCTTCTGGCCCTGCAATCCACTCACGAAGCCGACGATGATGCCGCCGATCAGGAGCGCCAGCCCAGGGTTGAGGAAGACCTCCTGCAGCAGCGCCCGGACCGAGAGCGGCTTCTTACCGCCCTGGCCTGGGTTTGGCGCGGACGTCCATTGCGGATGAGCCCTTTTCTCCAGGGAGAACTCCAACTCCTGCTCGACGCCGCGCTCGGCGTCGTCGAGGCTCGCGCCGACCGCCGGCCGGGCGGCCGTGCCGGGCCCCGCCGCGGCCCTTGCGGGCAAGGCATACCCCGGCTCGTCGGGCATGAGCCCCGCCGCATCCATTTCCCTGCGACGCAGCCGGCCGACGAGGTACAGCGCTACCAGACAGCCCGGAATTTCCATGACGGCCAACATGACTGGCATGTAGGCGTTGAACGCGATGCCGAGGCTGGTCAGGACGCCCACGCAGGTGGCGAAGGTGCCTGCCGAGTCGGATCCGTAATAGCCGGCCACCGTGGCCCTGTCGATGCGGCGCATTTTCGTCATGCGGTCGAGTAGGAAATAGGCGAGTATTCCGATGCAGAAGTTCACCACAAAGCCCAGGACCATGAATCCGACGGTGCTCCCGATGTCCGCCGCGTTGACCCGAGCGAGCTCCTCGCCGCCATGCCAGCCGATCGCCAGCAGCAGGTACATGGTCAGGCCCTGATAGATCACGTACGGAAACTCGAACCTCACCTTCAAGATCGGAATCAAGAACCCGAGGTAGAAGAACAACAACAACGGCTTGAAGAGGTTGTGAGTAAAGTTCTGCCAGAACTCCTGCAGCATTGAGCACTCCTTGACCAGACGCCGAAGGCCGAGCCGTCGAATCGTCCCGGCGCCGCAACGATTACCTGCGACCAAGCCCTGTCCGGCACGCTGCGCCATTGCACCGGCCGGGAACACACCGCAACGCACCAAACCCGGACCAGGCAGTTAGGACCTGCCCGCATCGGTGTTGGACCGGTGGTTCATAAGCAGTTGTCATGTTGCTCTCGTGGCGCGGGTGCCGGCGAGAGCCCTAAGGCCGGGAAGTGTGCGCCATTGGCACAATGATTAGATGTCCAAAGTCCCTCGTAATCTCGCACCCGACTCGCTTGCGTTGGATCCGCGCGGTGGGCGCAGATCCTCGACTTCAGCGGGAGTCGCCGCGGACCGCCACGTCGATTGGCATGGCCTTCGTGCTTAAGTCCTTGTGGCAAAGCCTGACTGAGCGATCTGGCTGCTTCGATGACGGCCGATCTGGCCAAAGGCGTTGAGGGTCAGTAGTTCCCGCCGATTCGGCCGTGCAGACGGCGGAAGTCGGTCATCGCACGAAGGGGCCGGCAATCGCCGATGAACTGCGGAGTGCATCGCGCGAGAGTCTCTCACCGGAGTGAGGGGACGGAATCACTTTGCGGGAACGACCTTTTCGGGTTTCGGGGTTCCTGCGCCGCGACTCAGACGGGCGCGCACCGGTAGCGCAGCAGCTGCGCCTGACTGTCGCCGTAGCTCTCGGTGCGGCGCGCCCCGTCGAACCGCCACCCGTCGCGCTCGTAGAACCGCCGGGCGCGGGTGTTAAGGTCCAGCACCCACAGCAGGGCCTCCGCCACCCCGAGGCCCCGCAGCCGCTCCCGCGCCGCGGCCATCAGGAGCCGCCCGACACCGGTCCCGGTGCACGCCGGGTCGACGTAGAGCGCCATCAGCTCCCCCGCGTTCGGCCGCTCGCGGCTCAGCCCGGTGGTGACCAGCCCGCGGATCACGGCGCCGTCGACCGCCACCAGCGTCGACGGCAGCCCCAGCCCCACCCGCTCGAAGGCGTAGCGGGCCGCCCACGCTTCGGGCCTCAGGCCGTCGAGGTAGTCCGGCGCGAGCAGCCCGCGATAGGCCGACTGCCACGCACGGACGTGGACCCGGGCCACGGCGTGCGCGTCGGCCGCTACGGCCGGCCGCACGTGCGTCATCGCTGCAGTATCGACGGAGTGGGCCCGCGCAGGCCACCCGGTTATTGCGCCGCCCGGCCCCGAGTGCTGTGCTTACCCGAGTTGACACCCGTCAAGAAACCGGAGGGACGGCAATGGCAGACACGGCATCGATCGGGCTGAAGGTCCGCGGCAAGGTAATCGTGATCACCGGCGGCGCGCGCGGGATCGGCCTGGCGACCGCGACCGCGCTGCACAACCTCGGCGCGAAGGTGACGATCGGCGACATCGACGAGGTGAAGGTCAAGGAGTCGGGCGCGGCCCTGGGGCTCGACGTCTACCGGAAGCTTGACGTCACTGATCCGCACTCGTTCGCGGACTTCCTCGACGAGGTCGAACGCCAACTCGGCCCGATCGACGTGCTGGTCAACAACGCCGGCATCATGCCGCTCGGCCGGGTCGTCGACGAACCCGACGTCGTCACCCGGCGCATCCTCGACATCAACGTCTACGGCGTCATCCTGGGCAGCAAGCTGGCGGCGCAACGCATGGTGCCGCGCGGATCCGGGCACGTCATCAACATTGCCTCTCTCGCCGGGGAGACCTACATCGCCGGGGCGGCCACCTACTGCGCCAGCAAGCACGCCGTGATCGGCTTCACCGATGCCGCCAGGATCGAATACCGCACGACCGGCGTGAAGTTCTCGGTCGTCATGCCCACGTTCGTGAACACCGAGCTGATCGCAGGCACCACCGGGGCCAAGGGCATCAAGAACGCCGAACCGACCGACATCGCCGACGCCATCGTGGGACTGGTGGCGCATCCCCGGCCACGGGTCCGCGTAACGAAAATGGCCGGCGCCATCATCGCGTCGCAGAAGTTTCTGCCGCGCGCGCTGTCCGAGGGGATGAATCGCCTGCTCGGCGGCGAACACGTCTTCACCGACCAGGTCGACCCCGCGCAACGCCGGGCCTACGAATCCCGGGCCCGCGGCGAAGAGTGACCTTCGTTTCTGGCGACGTTCACCCGCGCACCGGAGAATCGGCGGGGTGACCGCAGAAACCGCAGCGACCCCGACAACCGCGACCCTCTCCGACGACGAACTCGACCTGCTCAACGCCTACTGGCGCGCAGCCAACTACCTGTCCGTGGGACAGATCTACCTGCTGGACAACCCGCTGCTGCGCGAACCGCTCTCGTCCGACCACGTCAAACCCCGGCTGTTGGGACACTGGGGCACCACGCCCGCGCTCAATCTGATCTACGCGCATTTGAACCGGATCATCCGCCGCCGCGACGCCAACGTCATCTACGTCACCGGCCCGGGCCACGGCGGCCCCGCCCTGGTCGCCAACGCCTACCTCGAGGGCACCTACAGCGAGGTCTACACGGGCATCGAGGAGGACGCCGAGGGGCTGCGAAAGCTGTTCCGGCAGTTCTCCTTTCCCGGTGGCATCCCCAGCCACGTCGCCGCCCAGACGCCCGGCTCGATCCACGAGGGCGGCGAGCTCGGCTACGCGCTGGTGCACGCCTACGGCGCGGCGTTCGACAACCCGGACCTGGTGGTGGCCTGCGTGGTGGGCGACGGCGAGGCCGAGACCGGCCCGCTGGCGGCCAGCTGGCACTCCAACAAGTTCCTCAACCCCGCGACCGACGGCGCGGTGCTGCCAATCCTCCAGCTCAACGGCTACAAGATCGCCAACCCGACGGTGCTGGCGCGCATCCCGCACCAGGAGCTGGAGTCGCTGCTGCGCGGATACGGCTACCGGCCCATCACGGTCGCCGGGGACGACCCGGCCCACGTCCACCGGCAGCTGGCCGCCGCGCTGGACGACGCCTTCGACGACATCGCGGCCATCCAGGACGCGGCGCGCCGTGGCGACCGGGCGCAACGGCCGGTGTGGCCGATGATCGTGCTGCGCACCCCCAAGGGCTGGACCGGGCCGAAGGTGGTCGACGGCAAGAAGGTCGAGGGCACCTGGCGGGCGCACCAGGTGCCGCTGGCCGAGACGCACGACAATCCCGAGCACCGCGCCCAGCTCGAGGAATGGCTGCGCAGCTATCGGGCCGAGGAGTTGTTCGACGGCGACGGCGCCCTGCGGCCCGAATTGCGGGCGCTGGCGCCCGCCGGCGATCGCCGGATGAGCGCGAACCCGCATGCCAATGGCGGGCTGCTGCTTCACGATCTGGACCTGCCGGACTTCCGCGACTACGCGGTGCAGGTGGCGCGGCCGGCCGCAGAGATGCACGAGGCCACCCGGGTGCTCGGCACGTTCCTGCGGGACGTGATCGCCCGCAACGCGGATCGGTTCCGGCTCATGGGTCCCGACGAGACCGCGTCCAACCGGCTGGACGCCGTCTACGGGTCGACGGCCAAGGTATGGCTTTCGGAGATCGGCCCCGATGACGAGAACCTCGCACCGGACGGGCGCGTGATGGAGGTGCTCTCCGAGCACCTGTGCCAGGGCTGGCTGGAAGGCTACCTGCTGACGGGCCGGCACGGCCTGTTCAATTGCTACGAGGCGTTCGTGCACATTGTCGACTCGATGTTCAATCAACACACGAAATGGCTGTCCATCAGCCGCGACCTGCCGTGGCGGCGGCCGATCGCCTCGCTGAACTACCTGCTGAGCTCCCACGTCTGGCGCCAGGACCACAACGGCGCGTCGCATCAGGATCCCGGGTTCATCGACCTGGTCGCCAACAAGCGGCCCGAAGTGACGCGGGTATACCTGCCGCCGGACGGCAACACGTTGCTGTCGGTCGCCGACCACTGCCTGCGCAGCCGCGACTATGTCAACGTCATCGTGGCCGGCAAGCAGCCCGCGCTGGCCTACCTCGACATGGATCAGGCCATCGCGCACTGCGCCCGCGGCGTGGGCGTGTGGCAGTGGGCGAGCACGGCCACCGCCGAACCCGATGTGGTCTTGGCCTGCGCCGGGGACGTCCCGACGCTGGAGACCCTTGCCGCCGCCGACATCCTGCGTCGCGAGCTGCCCGACCTGGCCGTCCGGGTGGTCAACGTTGTCGATCTGATGCGGTTACAGCCGGAGTCGGAGCACCCGCACGGCCTGCCGGACCGGGAATTCGACGCGCTGTTTACGCGCGACAAGCCCGTCATCTTCGCCTACCACGGCTACCCCTGGCTGATCCACCGGCTCACCTACCGCCGCACCAACCATGGGCACATCCACGTGCGCGGCTTCAAGGAGCGCGGCACCACGACCACGCCGTTCGACATGGTGATGCTCAACGACCTGGATCGGTTCCACCTCGTCACGGACGTGATCGACCGGGTCGACGGGCTGGGCAGCCGGGCGGCCGTGCTGCGCCAGCGCATGGTCGACGCCCGGCTGGCCGCGCGCAGCTACACCCGCGAGCACGGCGAGGACGATCCGCAGATCGCCGGCTGGACCTGGGAGTTGAGTGATGCGAGCGAGGCAACCCATGTGAGTGGGAGCTGAGGGAGCAGCGGCGCCGAGATTGCCGCGACGGCTGTGCTTCGGGCGAGGATGCGACCGCGGCGGCGATTTCGGCGAACCGGCGGCGGCCGGGTCCACGGGTAAACTGGTCGGATGCCCGACGCGCTCGCTGCCGCTGACACCCACCACGTGGTCGCGCAGCTTTCGGCGCTGCACCGGTTCCGGGTCCGCCTCGATATCGCCGTCGTCGTCGTCGTGCTCGTGCTCACCAACCTCGTCGCGCACTTCACCACACCGTGGGCGAGCATCGCGATCGTTCCGGCCGCCGCGCTCGGCCTGGTGGCATTGATGCGCGCCAACGGCCTGGACTGGGTCGACCTCGGCCTGGGGCGGGAGCACTGGAAGTCCGGGGCGGGCTACGCGCTGGCCGCCGTGGCGGTCGTGGCGTCGGTGATCGCCGTCGGCGTGCTGCTGCCGATGACCCGGCCCATGTTCCTGAACCACCGGTACGCCACCGTCTCGGGAGCGCTGATCGCCTCGATGGTCGTCATCCCGCTGCAGACCGTCATCCCCGAGGAGCTGGCCTTCCGCGGCGTGCTGCACGGCGCGCTGCACCGGGCGTGGGGCTTCCGCGGCGTCGCGCTGGCCGGCTCGCTGTTGTTCGGGCTCTGGCACGTGGCCACGTCGCTGGGGCTCACCAGCAGCAACGTTGGCTTCACTCACATACTCGGCGGCGGGATCGCCGGGATGCTGGCCGGCGTGGTTGGCGCGGTGCTGGCCACTGGCGCCGCCGGGTTCGTCTTCAGCTGGCTGCGCCGCCGCAGCGGCAGCCTGATCGCCCCGATCGCGCTGCACTGGTCCCTCAACGGGCTCGGCGCCCTGGCGGCGGCGCTGGTCTGGCACCTGTCGTAGGGCCGATCACACCAGCAGCACGGCCGCCCCGGCGATGCGCCCGGCGCTCAGATCGCCCAGGGCCTTGTCGGCCTGGTCGAGCGAGTATTCGGGCGTCGTCACCTCGATGTGGTGCTCCCGCGCGAAATCCAGGAACGCGCGCGCGTCGGCCCGCGTGTTCGAGGTGACCGAGCGGACCTGGCGTTCCTGGAAGAGGTGGCGCTGGTAGTTCAGCGGCGGGATGTCGGAGAGGTGAATGCCCGCGATGGACAGGGTGCCGCCGCGGTCCAGCCCCTCGAGCGCGGGCAGCACCAGTTCGCCGACCGGGGCGAAGAGGATCGCCGCGTCCAGCGGCACCGGCGGCGGGTCGGCGGCCCCCTGGGCCGACGCCGCGCCCAGCTCGAGCGCCAGCTTGCGGGCGTCCTCCCCCCGGGTCATGACGTGCACCTCGGCGCCCTGCGCCAGCGCGACCTGGGCGGTGATGTGGGCGCTGCCGCCGAAGCCGTAGAGGCCCAGCCGGCCGCCCGGCGGCAGGTCGGCGCGCAGTAGCGACCGGTACCCGATGATGCCGGCACACAGCAACGGCGCCAGCTCGCTGTCGCTGTAACCGCTCGGCAGGTGATGCGCGAAGGCCGCGGGGACCGTCGCGAACTCGGCGTAACCGCCGTCGGCGTCCCAGCCGGTGTAGCGGGAGTGCGGGCACAGGTTCTCGTCGCCGCGCCGGCAGTACTTGCACACCCCGCAGGTGTGGCGCAGCCAGGCGATGCCCACCCGGTCGCCGACCCGGAAGCCGTCACCGGCTTCCGAACCCACCTCGACAACCTCCCCCACTACCTCGTGGCCGGGCGTGACCCGGTCGCGGTGGACGGGGAGATCGCCTTCGGTGACGTGGAGGTCGGTGCGGCACACCCCGCACGCGCGCACGGCCACCAGCAACTCCGACGGCGCGGGTCGCGGAACCTCCGCGGTGACCCGCTCGAGCGGCTCGGTGGCCATCGGCCCGGGCTGGCGCACGCGCCAGGCGCGCATTGTCGTGGCGGTCACCGTTGCGGCCATCACTACATCATGCCGCGCGTGCAGCGGTCGGGCACCGCCACAACGGATCAGGCGGTCAGGTGCGTCGCACCATCCCGACGACCCACAGCAGCAGCAGCAGCGAGCCCAGCAGCGCCGTGAAGAAGGTGAAGATGTAACCGCCGCTGCCCGTCTTGAGGAAGAAGCTCAGGATGAAGCCCCCGATCAGGGCGCCGACAACGCCGATGACGATATCCATGAGGATTCCGGCTCCGCTGCCGCTCATGATCTTGCTGGCGAGCGCGCCCGCCAAACCGCCGATGATGATGTATCCGATCCAGCCGACGCTGGTCAACGTGGAGGAGCGGGCGAGGAATTCGGTCGCTGCCATGACGTCCATGCGGGTCTCCTTGCAATCGCTGGCAAAGCCCGGCGGGGCCGCCGGGCATGAATTCCGTATACCCGCTTTGTTTAATTAATCGCGTGTCAAATTGACGACGATTGCGCAGCCGTCAGGCCGGCACGGTTCGCTGCGGCGCCGGCGACGGCGTGGGTGTCACCTCGCCTGCGGGCGCCTGACCCGGGACCGGGGCGGGCGCCGGGGCCGGAGCCCCGGGGGCGGGGGCCGGAGCCCCGGGGGCGCCCGGGGCCGGCGGCGCCGCGGGTGCCGGCTGTCCCGACCAGGGCTGGATCGACTCGGCCAGCGCCTTGGCGGCGCCCTTGTCCACCGGGTCGTTCCCGGTACCCAGCCACACCACGAACCAGCGCTGGGGAGGCGTCCCGGTGGACGCGTTCGCCGGCGTGCCGACCACGCCCGTCCAGATCTGGCCGTTCGGCTTGCTCGCGTCGGTGAACTTCACCTCGTAGAACGACGCGCTGCCGGTGATCCCGTTGGCCCCGGTGAGGGGCGTGGCTTCCTGGTTGATTCGGGTCCCGGGATACGGCATGAAGAACTCGCCCATGTCCGAGCCGAGCCGCAGCGCGGCCTTGGCGTTGTCCGGTTCGGCGCTGGCGTAGAGCTTCTGGTCCAGCCGGCCCATCACGATCCGCGTGTCGTTGGCGACCGGCGGCGCCTGCCCCGGCAACGGCGGCTGTCCGGTGGTCTTGCTGAGCAACTCCGAGCCGTAGTCCAAGTGGGAGGCGTCCGACTGCACCCAGCCGGCGGGTAGCACATAGCTGAAGCCGCCGACGGCGTTGCCGATTCGGCCGGCGTTCGGGTCCGCCACCGGCGGCGGCGGGGCGTTGGGGTCGACGGGAGGGGGCGGCGGGGCGTTCGGGTCGACCGGTGGGGGCGGGGTCGCGTTGGGATCGCCCGGCTGGGGGCTCGGCGACGCCGCGGGCGGAGCCGTCGTGGTCGCGGGGGCGGGCGGCGGCGCCGTCGTCGTCGCCGGCGCCGGGGGCGCGGGCTCGGGGTCGGCGCTCGAGGTCGCCGGCAGTGCGATCGTGGCGGCGAAGGCGCCGGCCACGGCGGCGATCGACAGCGTCGCCCACGGTCGTTTGCGACGTGTCGAGTTCGGGTCCAGCTGGGCCATGGCGACGAACCTAC
The DNA here is from genome assembly GCF_010729105.1 of Mycobacterium saskatchewanense. Classification (NCBI taxonomy): domain Bacteria; kingdom Bacillati; phylum Actinomycetota; class Actinomycetes; order Mycobacteriales; family Mycobacteriaceae; genus Mycobacterium; species Mycobacterium saskatchewanense. Next base: position 783,927 of record NZ_AP022573.1, on the reverse strand, counting down.
CGTGTTAAAGCTGTGACGCAAGGGTGCCGTGCTGACGGTGCGCCGGGGATTTTCCGATGTTGCCGATGTGTAACCCGCCTGCTCACGGCGGGGCCGGGTAGAGCTTGACCTCGTGGGCCTTGACGGTGAACCAGACCCGCTCGCCGGGGGTGATACGGAGTTCCCGGGCGGCCTCCACGGTGATCTCCGCGACCAGGCCGGGTGCGCCATCCGGCTGCTCGTGACCCCGCACCAGGACCGCCGAACCGCGGACGTCCAGCTCGGCGACCGTCACCTCGATGGTGTTGCGGGGGCTGCCGTGCGGCCGCTGGCGATACACGGCCACCGCCGCGGGTGAGAACACCGCGACCGCGTGCTGCCCGGCCGCCGGCTGCGCGCCCGGGGCGGCGTGCCAGCGAACCCCGGACCGCGTGGTCAACGAGCCGTCCGGGTTGGTCGCCCCGGCGACGAGGTTGATGCCGGCGATCCGCGCACCGAAGTGGCTGCGGGGCGCGGTGAGCACGTCGGGCACCCGCCCGATCTCGGCGCACTTTCCGGCTTCCAGCACCAGCACCCGGTCGGCGAGTGTGAAGACGTCGAGCAGGTCGTGGGTCACCAGCACCACCGCGCAGCCGGTGCGCGAGACGGTCGCGCGCAGCACGGTGCGGATGGCCGCGGCCGCGGCGACGTCGAGGCCGGTGAGCGGCTCGTCCAGCAGCAACACCTCGGGCTCGGCCGCCAGCGCGCGGGCGATCGCGACGCGCTGGGCCTGGCCGCCGGAGAGCTGCCGCGGTTTGCGATCGGCGAAGCGCTCGGCGTCCACCTCGCGCAACCACCGCAGCGCCGTCGCGCGCGCCGAACCGCGCCGCGCGCCGAATCGCGCCCCACGGCTGTGGGGGCCGAAGGCGACGTTGGCGGCGACGCTCAGGTGCGGGAACAGCAGGGGATCCTGCAGGAGCAGTCCCACGCGGCGGTCGTGCGTCGCCACGTTCACTCCCGCCGCCGTATCGGTGAGGGTCCGGTCGCCCAGCCGCACCACGCCCTCGTCGGGAAACAGAAGCCCGGCGACGACGTGTAGGGCCGTCGACTTGCCGGCCCCGTTGGGGCCCAGCACCGCCAGCACCTCGCCCGCGGACACCGAGAACGCCACGTCCAGGTCGCGGTCCGCGACGACGGCACGAAGCTGTAACTGGCTCACGACGGGCTACCTGGCGTCGGGGCCGGCGAGCCGGCGCGCACCCAGGCCGAGCACCACGAGCGCCGCCACGGCCACGAGCAAGAGCGACAACGCCACCGCGGCGTCCGGATCGTCGACCCGCTGCAGGTAGATCTCCAGCGGCAGGGTTCGCGTCACGCCCTGCCGGGACCCGGCGAACGTCAGCGTCGCCCCGAACTCCCCCAGGGAGCGGGCGAAGGCCAGCACGGCTCCCGACACCATGCCCGGCAGCAGCAGCGGTAGGGTCACCCGCCACCACACCCGGCCGGGCCGCGCCCCGAGGGTCGCCGCGACAATCTCGAAGTCGGCTCCGGCGGTGCGGGCCGCCCCCTCGAGCGAGATGACCAGGAACGGCAGCGAGACGAAGGTCTGCGCCAACACCACCGCGGTCGTGGTGAACGCGACGCTGATGCCGGCGGCCTCCAGGTAGCGCCCGATCAGCCCCAACCTGCCGAAGGCGTAGAGCAGCGCGATGCCGCCGACCACCGGCGGGAGGACCAGCGGCAGCAGGATGAGCGGTCGCAGCAACCGCAGCGCGCGGGCCCGCCCGCGCGCCAGCACCAGCGCCATCGGGACACCCAGCAGCACGCACAGGGCGGTGCTGGCGGCGGCGGTCCGCAGGCTGAGCATCAGCGCGGTCCGCGACGACGGGCTGGCGACTAGGGACCAGAAGTCCGGCCAGTCGACCTTGAGCGCCACCGCCAGCAGGGGCAGCGCGACGAAAGCCGCGCCCGCGGCGGCGGGGAGGTACACCCAGCGGGGTAGGTCCGTCGGACGGTACACGTCGCGGCTCAGGGTTTGGCGAAGCCGGACTGGGCCAGGATTTTTCGGCCGGCGTCCGACACCACCAGGGCGACGAATTTCTGGGCCAGCTCCGGCCGCGGCGCCCGCTTCAGCACCGCGATGGGATAGACGTTCACCGCGGCGGCGGCCTCGGGGAAGTTCACGGTGGTCACCTTGTTGCCCGCGCTGATCGCGTCCGTGACGTAGACGAGGGCGGCGTCGGCCTGCCCGCTGGTCACCTTGTTCAGGACATCCGTCACGCTGGGTTCCTCGCTGACCGGGCTGAGACGCACTCCCGTGCTGTCCTCGATTCGCAGGGTCGCCGCCCCGCACGGGACCGGCTTCTGGCAGGTCACCACGCTCAGCCCGGGCCTGGCCAGATCGCGGAACGACCCGACGTTCTTCGGGTTGCCCGGCGTCGTGACGATCACCAAGGTGTTGGAGGCGAAGTTCGTGGGATCGGCGGCCAGCAGCCCGGCCTTCGCGACGGCGTCCATCTGCGCGGTGTCCGCCGACGCGAACACGTCGGCCGTGGCGCCCTGCGTCAGTTGCGTCGCCAGCTCCGAGGAGCCCGCGTACTCCACATCGACTCCGCTGCCGGGGTTCTCGACCTTGAACTCCTGGCCGATCTGGGTGAAGGCGGTCTTGAGCGAGGCCGCGGCGAACACGACGAGCGATCCTGAACCCGGGGCCGGTTTGGGACCGCACGCGACCAGCGTCGCGGCGACCACGCACACAGCGGACAGCAGAGCGGCCAGGACCCCGATCCGACGCATGGGTGAACCGTAGCGTGTGTCGCCCGCGTGCGCGGACCGCCGTCGGGTGTTTGAGCCGCAGACGAGAAATCGTCGACCGAATAGTTACGCAAATCGTCCGCGCGTCGCGCCGTTTGCAATTTCGCCGAATAGCTACTCTCCAGTAACATTGATGCGGCTGAGTGCTTGGGCGTCGGTGCGGTGCCAGGTCCGGATGCACTCGCTGATTACGGCGCCGATTACGAGGAGGTCATGGCCGTGGAAGTGCTGGTCACCGGCGGAGACACGGAGTTGGGACGCACGGTGGCCGAGGGCTTCCGCGATGACGGTCACAAGGTGACCCTCGTCGGTGCGCGCCGCAGCGACTTGGAGATCGCCGCCAAGGAACTCGACGCAGACGCGATCGTTTGCGACACCACCGACGCGGCCAGTCTCGACGAGGCCCGCGGGCTGTTCCCCCACCACCTCGACACCATCGTCAACGTGCCCGCCCCGTCCTGGGACGCCGGCGACCCCCGCACCTACTCGATGTCCGACACGGCCAAGGCGTGGCGCAACGCGCTGGATGCGACGCTGCTGTCGGCGGTGCTGACGGTGCAGGCCGTCGGCGACCATCTCCGCTCGGGCGGGTCGATCATCGGCGTGGTCACGGAGAACCCGCCGGCGGGCAGCGCCGACGCCGCGATCAAGGCGGCGCTGTCGAATTGGGTGGTCGGCCAGGCCGCCGCGTTCGGCACCCGAGGGATCACGGTCAACACCATTGCGACCGGGCGCAGCGTCCAACCCGGCTACGAGGGCCTGTCCCGCACGCCGCCCACGGTGGCGGCGGAGGTCGCGCGCCTGGCGCTGTTCCTGACCACGCCCGCCGCTCGTCACATCACCGGCCAGACGCTGCACGTGAGTCACGGGGCCCTCGCGCACTTCGGCTGAGCGTCTGCGCCGTAGCCGCACTACGGTGGATAGCCGTGGCTATTCGACTCGGTTACCAAATCCCCAACTTCTCCTACGGCACCGGGGTGGAGCAGCTCTTCCCCACCGTCACCGCCCAGGCCCGCGAGGCCGAATCGGCGGGATTCGACTCGGTTTTCCTGATGGACCACTTCTATCAACTGCCGGTGCTGGGCTCGCCCGACCAGCCGATGCTGGAGGCCTACACCGCCCTGGGTGCGCTGGCGACCGCGACCGAGCGGGTGCAGCTGGGCACCCTGGTGACCGGCAACACCTACCGGAACCCCGCGCTGCTCGCCAAGATCATCACCACGCTCGACGTGGTCAGCCAGGGCCGGGCGATCCTCGGCATCGGCACGGGCTGGTTCGAGCTCGAGCACGATCAGCTCGGCTTTGATTTCGGGACCTTCACCGATCGGTTCAACCGGCTCGACGAGGCGCTTCAGATCATCCTGCCGATGATCAAGGGAGAGCGGGCGACCTTCTCGGGCAAGTGGTATCACACCACCGATGCGATCGCGAATCCCCGCTTCCGCGAACATATTCCGCTGATGATCGGCGGCAGCGGCGAGAAGAAGACCATCCCGCTGGCGGCCCGGCACTTCGATCACCTCAACGTGATCGCCGGGTTCGACGAGGTGCCGCGCAAGCTGGGCGTGGTGCGGAAGCAGTGCGAGGAGATCGGCCGTGACCCGGCCACGCTCGAGACCAGCATGCCGATCACCGTCCTCATCGACGACAAGGCCACGCCCGATTCGATCCCCGCCGAGATGGCGCAGCGCATGGTGGTCGGCAGCGCCGACTCCGTCGCCGACCAGATCAAGACCAAGGTGCTGGACGCCGGCATCGACGGCGTGATCATCAACATGCCGTTCTACACGCCCGGGATCCTCACTGCCGCAGGCGAAGCGCTGCGTCCGCTCGTGGGTCTGTAGCCGCCCCCCGGTTGCAACATGACGAGCATCACGTCGCTCGACCAGGCGTGACGCAGCGGTGTGGTTGATTACACACGCTTAGTAATTAGGCGTCGGGTATCAGCCTGAGTAGCGTTGCAGGTAACGCTAACCGAAGTCGCGTGTCCAGGAGCCCCCGTCAGGAGCAGCCCACAATGAGTCCCCAGCCAGAAGCGACAGCTGGAACGGAGCGCCGCCACCAGGTCGTCATCATCGGTTCGGGATTCGGTGGCCTCAACGCGGCAAAGAAACTCAAGCACGCGAACGTTGACATCAAGCTGATCGCCCGCACCACCCACCACCTGTTCCAGCCGCTGCTGTACCAGGTGGCCACCGGCATCGTGTCCGAGGGCGACATCGCCCCGCCCACCCGGGTGATCCTGCGCCGGCAACGCAACGTGCAGGTGCTCCTCGGCGACGTCACCCACATCGACCTTGCCGGGCAGTACGTCGTCTCGGATCTGCTCGGCCACACCTATGAAACCCCTTACGACACACTGATCGTCGCCGCCGGAGCCGGCCAGTCCTACTTCGGCAACGACCACTTCGCCGAGTTCGCCCCGGGGATGAAGTCGATCGACGATGCGCTCGAGGTGCGCGGCCGCATCCTCAGCGCGTTCGAGCAGGCGGAACGGTCCCGGGATCCGGAGCGGCGCGCCAAGCTGCTCACGTTCACCGTCATCGGCGCGGGCCCCACCGGCGTCGAAATGGCCGGGCAGATCGCAGAATTGGCCGAACACACCCTGAAGGGCGCCTTCCGGCACATCGACTCCGCCAAGGCCCGGGTGATCCTGCTCGACGCCGCGCCCGCGGTGCTTCCGCCGTTCGGTGAGAAGCTGGGCCGGCGGGCGGCCGAGCGGCTGCAGAAGATGGGTGTGGAGATCCAGCTCGGCGCGATGGTTACCGATGTCGACCGAAACGGCATCACGGTCAAGGACTCTGACGGCACCGTCCGGCGCATCGAGTCGGCGTGCAAGGTGTGGTCCGCGGGCGTGCAGGCGAGCGGGCTGGGCCGGGATCTGGCCGAGCAGTCCGCGGTCGAACTCGACCGCGCCGGCCGCGTCAAGGTGCTGCCCGACCTCTCGGTTCCGGGCCATCCCAACGTGTTCGTCATCGGTGACATGGCCGCCGTCGAAGGCGTGCCCGGCGTCGCCCAGGGCGCCATCCAGGGCGCCAAGTACGTCGCCGGCACCGTCAAGGCCGAGCTCCAGGGCGCCGACCCGGCCGAGCGGGAGCCCTTCCAGTATTTCGACAAGGGCTCGATGGCGACGGTTTCGCGGTTCTCGGCGGTCGCCAAGGTCGGCCCGGTGGAATTCAGCGGCCTGTTCGCCTGGTTCGCGTGGCTGGTGCTGCACCTGCTCTACCTGGTCGGATTCAAGACCAAGGTCAGCACGCTGCTGTCGTGGACCGTGACGTTCCTGAGCACGCACCGCGGCCAGCTCACCATCACCGAGCAGCAGGCGTTCGCCCGCACCCGGCTTGAACAGCTCGCGGTGGCGGCGGCCGAGGCGAATCGCCCGGCGGCGGCGCGGAAGGCGAGCTAACCGGACAGTCGGTCGGCCTGCCACGTCGTCAGGGTTCCCCCGCCCGCCAGCGCCAGGACGGTCGTGTCGGGCGCCACGCAGCCGTAACGCGCTGCCGGGTAATGTAATTCGCTAATCATGGCGCGGGGCGCCGCGATTCCGTCGTCGGCCGGCGACCCGGCGCCGAGCTCGACCCGGTGCCGCAGCAGCGGACGGTCGTCACAGTCGGCGCGCAGCGACCCCGACCAAAAGCCTCCGCGCTCATCGCACCTGCCGATCTGCACCCGTTCGCGGAAGCGGACCGCCCCGGCGTCGCGCAGCCTCAGGGTCACCGTCGACAGGTGCCGCGCGTGAGCCGCAACCACGGTCGGCTCGAGGTCGACGTCCAGATCGCCGCACACCTCGATGTCCCACCCGGAGTACGACGCGGGGCCGGCCGGCCCGGGCAGGGCCACGGTCGCCGCGGCGCTGCGCAGCCGCAGCCGGGCGCCCGGCTCCACCACGACGCGGATCGCGATGGTGTCACCGCCCAGCGGGGTGGCCGCCGCGGATACCAGGTGGACGGTGTCGGGGGCGGTGCATCGCGCCTGCAGCCCGCCGCCGCGACACTCGATGCGCGGCAGCCGATTGCCGCGCGCGACCAGCAGCAGGTCAGACCGCACCGGCGCCCTCGCGCGCGGCGGCCACGTGGGAGCGCACCCACGCCGCCACCTCCCCCGCGGACGGGTCCTCGGTCAGCGATTGCAGCACCGTCGGACGGCCGTCGCGCACCGCCGCGGCGTCACGGGCCATCACCTGAAGATCGGCGCCCACCAGAGGTGCCAGGTCAATCTTGTTGACCACCAACAGGTCCGAGAATGTGACGCCGGGTCCGCCCTTGCGCGGCACCTTGTCGCCCCCGGCCACGTCGATGACGAAGATCTGAATGTCCACCAGGCCCGAGGAGAAGGTCGCCGTCAGGTTGTCGCCGCCGGATTCGACGAGGATCAGGTCCAATCCGGGGTGGGCGGCGATCAGGTCGTCGATCGCGTCCAGGTTCGCGGTGATGTCATCGCGAATGGCGGTGTGCGGGCACCCGCCGGTCTGTACGGCCGCTATCCGGGCGTCGGGCAGCACCGCGTGCCGGCGCAGGAAGTCCGCATCCTCGGTGGTGTAGATGTCGTTGGTCAGCACCGCCAGCGAGAGCTCGCCGCGCAGCTGGCGGCACAGCGCGGCCACGAGCGCCGTCTTCCCGGAGCCGACGGGTCCGCCGACGCCGATCCGCAGCGGCGCCCCCGGCTTCCGCGCCCGCCTGGGCCGGTCATGGTGCGCGTGCGGGTGGGAATGGACATGTGTTGACATGGTTGGCCTTTCACGATGCGAACAGGGGCCGCTCGCGCTGAGCGTGGCGCTGCGCCAGCGTGTCGAGCAACGGGTCGGACAGGTCGGCCAGCCCCGCGGTCGCCTCGGCGGCGGTGCTCTCGCACAGCCCGGACAGCGCGAAGGTGGCGGCGGCGACGGCGGCGGGATCGAGGGCCAGCAGGCGCTGGGCGGCGGTCGCCGAACCGGTCATCGTGGTGTAGACAACGTGCAGGGCGGTGTGTTGTGGGCGCAGGCCGCTGACCTCCCCGACGCGCCCCGCCACCACTCCGAGGTGCGGCCGGGGCCCGAGATCGTCCCAGCCGGCGTCCGGCCAGACTCGCCGCGCCAGCCGCGCCAGGCCACGGCCCTGGCTGCGCGACGCCTCCCGGGCGGCCGGAGCCGGGGTGCGCGCGTCGGTCTCGAGGTCGGCGTCGTCGAGGCCGATATCGCCGCGGTGCACGGCGGCGGCCACCGACGCGGTGACCAGACCGTGGGTGCGAATCCGGCGCGCCAGGAACGCTTTCAGCGTGTCCAGGTCGGTCACGAGGGCCGAGGCGATGGCTTCCTCGACCCCGCCGGAGTGCACGTGCGCGCCGGTGGGTAGCCGCGAGTCGGCCAGCGCGAGCAGCGTGATCAGCGCCGGCTCGGCCATCCAGAAAGGCTCGGCCATCAGAAGAGAAAGTAACGCTGGGCCATGGGCAGTTCCGTCGCCGGCTGCTCGTGCCAGACCTCGCCGTCGATGCGGACGGTGAAGGAGTCCGGGTCGATCTCGATCGACGGCATCGTATCGTTCAGCGGCAGATCGGTTTTGGTGACCGAGCGGACGTCCCCGACCGGAACCAGCCGCCGGTTGACGGCGAGCTTCTCGCCCAGCGCGGCGTCGAGAGCCACCGGGGCCACGAAGTGCACCGAGGTCGCGGCCGACGCTGTGGGCGCGGCGCCGAACATCGGACGCGGGAGCACCGGCTGAGGGGTGGGGATCGAGGCGTTGGCGTCGCCCATCGCGGCCCAGGCGATCATCCCGCCCTTGAGCACCAGGTGCGGCCGCACCCCGAAGAACGCGGGCTCCCACAGCACCAGATCGGCGAGCTTGCCCACCTCCACCGAACCGATCTCGTGGTCGAGGCCGTGCGTGATGGCCGGGCAGATGGTGTATTTCGAGACGTAGCGGCGCGCCCGGTGGTTGTCCGCGGGACCATCACCGGGCAGTGCGCCGCGCCGGCGTTTCATCACGTGCGCGGTCTGCCAGGTCCGGATCACCACCTCGCCGATGCGGCCCATCGCCTGCGAGTCGCTGCCGATCATCGAGATCGCGCCCATGTCGTGCAGCAGATCCTCGGCTGCCATCGTCGACGGCCGGATGCGGCTTTCAGCGAACGCCAGGTCCTCGGGCACCGCGGGGTTGAGGTGATGGCACACCATCAGCATGTCCAGGTGCTCGTCCAGCGTGTTCACGGTGTGCGGCCGGGTCGGGTTGGTGGAACTGGGCAGCACGTTGCGCTCGGCCGCGACCCGCATGATGTCCGGAGCGTGCCCGCCGCCGGCGCCCTCGGTGTGATACGTGTGGATGCAACGGCCGGCGATCGCGCCGAGGGTGTCCTCGACGAACCCCATCTCGTTGAGAGTGTCGGTGTGCAACGCCACCTGGACGCCCGCGGCGTCGGCGACGGTCAGGCAGGCGTCGATCGCCGCGGGCGTGGATCCCCAGTCCTCGTGCAGCTTGAAACCCGAAGCGCCGCCACGCAATTGCTCCCACAACCCCTCCGGGTTGACGGTGTTTCCCTTGCCGAGCAGCGCGAAGTTGAGCGGCCACGAGTCCAGTGACTCCAGCATGCCGGCCAAGTGCCATTCGCCGGGCGTGACGGTGGTGGCCTTGGTGCCCTCGGCCGGCCCGGTGCCGCCGCCGATGATCGTGGTGATGCCCGACCCGAGCGCCTCGGGCATCAGCTGCGGGCAGATCAGATGCACGTGGCAGTCGATGGCGCCGGCGGTGACGATCCGACCGTTGCCGCCGATGATCTCGGTGGACGGGCCGACCACCAGGTCGGGGTGCACGCCCGTCATGATGTCCGGATTGCCCGCCTTGCCGATCGCGACGATCCGCCCGTCCCGAATGCCGATGTCGGCCTTGATGATCCCCCAGTGGTCGATGATCACCGCGCCGGTGATGACGGTGTCGGGCGCCCCGGCGGCCCGGCTCGCCCGCCCCTGCCCCATCGACTCCCGCAGCACCTTGCCGCCGCCGAACACCGCCTCGTCGCCGGCGGAACCCGGTCCGCCGCTGCGGTCTTCGGTGATCTCCACCAGCAGGTCGGTGTCGGCCAGCCTGATCCGGTCCCCGGTGGTCGGCCCGAAGAGGTCGGCGTAACGCTCCCGCGACAGCCGCGTCATCGGTCGTCCAGCCGTCCGGGCGGGTTGCGGCTCAGCCCGTACACTTCCCGTCGTCCCCGCAGCGGAACCAGGCGGATCGTCTGCGGGATGCCCGGCTCGAACCGGACCGCGGTGGCCGCCGGGACGTCCAGGCGATAACCGTGGGCGGCGGCGCGATCGAACGACAGCGCGGCATTGGCCTGCGGGAGGTGGACGTGGCTGCCGACCTGCACGGGACGGTCGCCGGTGTTGACGACCTGGATCTCGAGCCGCTGCGCGCCGGCGTTGATCTCGATATCGCCTGGGCCATAAATGATTTCGCCGGGAATCATGCGATCGGGTGATGCACGGTGACCAGTTTCGTGCCGTCGGGGAACGTCGCTTCGACCTGGACGTCACCGATCATCTCCGGCACTCCCTCCATCACGTCCTCGCGGGACAGCACGTCACAACCGCTGGCCATCAACTCGGCGACGCTGCGGCCGTCCCGTGCGCCCTCGAGGATGTGGTCGGTGATGAGGGCGACCGCCTCCGGGTAGTTCAGTCGCAACCCCCGCGCCCGACGCCGGCGGGCCAGCTCGGCGGCGTAGGACAACAGCAGTCGTTCTTGCTCGTGCGGCGTGAGAAGCATGTCCTCTAGATCCTGCCATCCCCTGCGAAGGTCGACACCTCGAGTCAGGTTCGCACGGGGATCGCGTCGGCGTGCGGTGCGTCGTTGTTGGCGTGCGCCCGGGTGAACGCCATGTACAGCAGGCCGAAGCCGATGATCAGGCCCGCCATCAGCGGCACGACGTAGTTGTCATCACGACGTAGTTGTCATATTGAAAGGTTGTAGGGGGTTGGCGAGCGACCGGCGGCATCGCGGTCGGCAAATCCCTGCCGCGCAGAAGAGCTATAGCTGTAAATCACGTCCGCAAGCTCCGCCCGCCGCCGGTCGTCGCGCTCGGTCAGTCGCTGTACGGCCCCCGCGCGTGCCGCTTGGGGCTCGCCGGTTTCTTGCCCAGCTTCCCGGCGCGCACCATGACGGCCGGGCTGTCCCGGATGACCCGGCTGCTCATCAGCGCGGCCTGCTCCGCCCAGTCGTAGGACGGCGGTCACTCCACCACCCCGATGCCGTTGAGGCCGGGCTCGGAGATCATCCGAATCAGGTTTAGGGCCTCGCGCGGTAAGAGGCCGCCGGGCTCGGGCCAGCCGGTGCCGGGGCACGAACCCGGCGTCGATCACGTCGATGTCGAACGACAGGTGCACCGCCTTGGCGTCCTTGCACGCCGTCTCCAGCGCGATCTAGGCGACCTTCTCGATTCCGACGCGCTCGACGTCACCGACCGTGATCACGGTGCCGCCGCGCTGCCGGCCCACCTGGACCGCCGCCGCGCGGCGCCTGCCGCCCCTCGTCGCGAACCATTCACGGCGGAGGATGCCCGGCGACCGGCGTCTAAGCGAACGTAGGTTCTCGCACGCGTGGTGGTACCGGTGCGCAAGGCATCCCGCGGTCGCCGTCTTGTCGCATTCCGGGTACGGCGAACTCGTCCGGGCGGCCCCTACGGCGCATTCAAATTACCGGCTTCTTGCCGGCTTCGTCGACGACCGCGACTGTGCGCGCGCTAGCGTGTCGGCGGCGCTTGCCGGCAGGCCGCCATCGCGGAGGCGTCCACGACTCGCATGCCGAATTTATTAGGGTGCAAGGTTTTTGAGCGCCGTAATCATCCGCGTGATATCGGCGACGGGAGCCCGCCCGGGACCTGAGCGCGTGCCGCACCGCGATCCGCGGCGGATTGCATGATCCGATTTTTGCGATCCCGACAGGGGTTTTCAGGATCGTGACCCGGCCGGAAGGATGCTGGGAATATCTCCGCTCGGACCAGCGAGGGTTACGCCTCGAGGTTCTGCAGGCGCACCTGGCCGCGCGCCACCAGGCGATCCTTGTCGTCGGTGATGGTGACCAGCCACAGCTGCTGGCGCCGGCCGCGATGGATCGGTTCGGTCGCGCCGTACACCATCCCCGAGCCGATGGAACGCAGGAAGTCCGTGTTGTTGTTGACGCCGACGACGTTTCCGCCGCCGCCGTGGGCATTCAGCCACGTGTAGGCCGAGACGCTGGCCATGCTCTCGACCATCGAGCAGTAGACGCCGCCGTGTACCAGGCCCATCGGCTGCAGCAATTTCGGCTGGACCTCCAGCTCGGCGCGGGCACCGTCGGGGGTCACCTCGGTGAATCGCAGGCCGAGTTCGGTGTCGAACGGCGCGGTAAAATTCGGCGGCGGGACGGCGCCCGGTGGCGTTGGCACGCTCATGTGTCTACACGATGATCCGGCCGGCGCGAGCGTCCGCAAAATGCCGGCCTCATCGGCGTGTCGTCGTACAGACACGGGCGCTCGCGGTTGAATCCCGCGCCCCTTCCCGAGAAAAACGGGCGAGCCCCGTGCCGGGGCACGGGGCTCGCCGATCGAGTAGACCGGGGGTCGCTGCAGCCCTCAGGACTCTCCGCGGTCGTTATCGCTCGACCGCTCTCAGAATAGGCAAGGCTGCCCTAATTTCGCAAGCGGCCTTCGTGGGAAACTTGGCGGGCGCCGCGTTCGTTATTTGTCGGTACGACCGTCGGTAGTAAGCCGGAGTACGCTGGTTTCGACGCTCAGGAGATGGGAAACATGGCCAAGCTGACGCGACTGGGAGATCTGGAACGCGCGGTGATGGACCACTTGTGGTCCACGCCGGAGCCTCAGACGGTCCGCCAGGTTCACGAAGCGTTGTCGGCGCGCCGCGACCTCGCCTACACCACGGTGATGACGGTCCTGCAGCGCCTGGCCAAGAAGAATCTCGTCTCGCAGATCCGCGATGACCGGGCGCATCGGTACGCGCCGGTGCACGGCCGGGACGAGTTGGTCGCCGGGCTCATGGTCGACGCGCTGTCCCAGGCCGAGGATTCGGGCAGCAGGCAGGCCGCGCTGGTGCACTTCGTCGAGCGGGTCGGGGCCGACGAGGCGGAAGCGCTGCGGCGGGCGCTCGCCGAGTTGGAAACCAATCAGCGCAATAACACGCGGTCTGCTGGCGCGCACGCGGAGGACTGAGGGACACTGGCAGTGTGTCCGCGCCGGCCTTCTCCATCCTCGCGGTGCTGTTGGCCGGCCCGGCGCCGGCCCTCCTGGCACGAGCGACGTGGCCCTTACGCGCCCCGCGAGCGGCGGTGGTGCTGTGGCAGGCGATCGCCCTGGCGGCCGTCCTCTCGGCGTTCAGCGCCGGGATCGCCATAGCGACCCGGCTGCTCATGCCCGGCCGCGACGGGCGGCCCACGGCGAGCATCGTCGGCGCCGCGGCCCGGCTCGGCTGGCCGCTGTGGACCGCGTACGTCGCCGTCTTCGCGCTGACCGTGCTGATCGGCGCCCGGCTGATGGTCGCGGTGCTGCGCGTAGCGATCGCCAACCGCCGCCGCCGGGCGCACCACCGCATGGTCGTCGACCTGGTCGGGGTTGACCACGACGCGGCGCTCCCGCAGCCCTGCGCGCGGACCCGCGACCTGCGCGTCCTGCACGTCCCGCAGCCGCTCGCCTACTGCCTGCCCGGGGTGCGCAGCCGCGTCGTCGTCAGTGAGGGCGCGCTGGCCACGCTGACCGACGACGAGGTCTCGGCGATCCTCACCCACGAACGCGCCCACCTGCGCGCGCGCCACGACCTGGTCCTGGAGGCCTTCACCGCGGTGCATGCCGCCTTCCCGCGGCTGGTGCGCAGCTCGCACGCGCTGCGCGCTGTGCAGCTGCTCGTCGAGCTGCTGGCCGACGACGCCGCGGTGCGCGCGGCGGGTCGCACTCCCCTGGCCCGCGCGCTGGTCGCCTGCGCGGCCGGGCGCGCACCCTCGGGCGCGCTGGCCGTCGGGGGCACCAGCACGGTGCTGCGGGTGCGCCGGCTGGCCGGGCGCGGCAACAGCGCGATGCTGGCGACGACCGCCTACCTGGCCGCGGCGGCGATCCTCGTCATACCGACCGTCGCCCTGGCCGTTCCCTGGTTGACTGAGCTGCGACGCCTGTTCAACCTGTGACGCGGGCGGGGGCCGACTGGTCGGTGGTGCCACGGTGTGGTCGGATTTGCAGTGCAAGCTTTCCAGTGACCGTTCTGAAAACCTGAGAGGCGCAGACATGAGTTCCAGCACCGGCACCGCGCAGATCGGCGTCACCGGCCTGGCCGTGATGGGTTCGAACATCGCCCGCAACTTCGCGCACCACGGCTACACCGTGGCGCTACACAACCGGTCGATCGCCAAGACCGACGCGCTGCTGAAGGAGCACGGCGACGAGGGCAAGTTCGTGCGCACGGAGTCCATCGCCGAGTTCCTGGACGCGCTGGAGAAGCCGCGGCGGGTGCTGATCATGGTCAAGGCCGGCGACCCCACCGACGCCGTCATCAACGAGCTCGCCGACGCCATGGAGGAAGGCGACATCATCATCGACGGTGGCAACGCGCTCTACACCGACACCATCCGCCGCGAGAAGGCGATGCGGGAGCGCGGCCTGCACTTCGTCGGCGCCGGCATCTCCGGCGGCGAGGAGGGGGCGCTCAACGGGCCGTCGATCATGCCCGGCGGACCGGCCGAATCGTACAAGTCGCTGGGCCCGCTGCTCGAGGAGATCTCGGCGCACGTCGACGGCGTGCCGTGCTGCACCCACATCGGACCCGACGGCGCCGGGCACTTCGTCAAGATGGTGCACAACGGCATCGAGTACTCCGACATGCAGCTGATCGGCGAGGCCTACCAGCTGCTGCGCGACGGGCTCGGCAAGACCGCGGGCGAGATCGCCGACGTCTTCGACGAGTGGAACAAGGGCGACCTGGACAGCTTCCTCGTCGAAATCACCGCCAAGGTGCTGCGCCAGACCGACGCCAAGACGCAGAAGCCGCTCGTCGACGTCATCCTCGACGAGGCCGAACAGAAGGGCACCGGCCGCTGGACGGTGAAGTCGGCCCTGGACCTGGGCGTCCCGGTCACCGGCATCGCCGAGGCGGTGTTCGCCCGCGCGCTGTCGGGCTCGGTGACCCAGCGCAAGGCGACGACCGGGCTGGCCTCGGGCGAGTTAGGCGAAAAGCCAAGCGACAACGAACAATTCGTCGAAGATGTCCGGCAGGCCCTCTATGCGTCAAAGATCATCGCCTACGCGCAAGGCTTCAATCAGATCCAGGCGGGCAGCGCCGAGTACGACTGGGGCATCACCCCGGGAGACCTCGCGACCATCTGGCGCGGCGGCTGCATCATCCGGGCCAAGTTCCTCAATCGGATCAAGGAGGCGTTCGACGAGGACCCCGAGCTGCCGACGCTCATCGTCGCTCCCTACTTCCGCCGGGCCATCGAGGCCGCCATCGACAGCTGGCGCCGCGTGGTGGTCACCGCCACGCGGCTGGGCATCCCGATCCCCGGCTTCTCCTCGGCGCTGTCCTACTACGACGCGCTGCGCACCGAGCGGCTGCCCGCCGCGCTGACGCAGGGGCTGCGCGACTTCTTCGGCGCACACACCTACGGCCGCATCGACGACGACCCGGACAAGCGCTTCCACACTCTGTGGAGCGGGGACCGCAGCGAAGTCCCCGCATAGGCGAACCGCACCAGGGGTAGACCCAGACCGATGAGATTTCTGGACGGGCACCGGCCCGCGCACGACCTGACCTACAACGACGTCTTCGTCATGCCGAACCGCTCGGAGGTGGCGTCGCGGTTCGACGTCGACCTGTCCACCACCGACGGGTCGGGCACCACCATTCCCGTCGTGGTCGCCAACATGACCGCGGTGGCGGGGCGGCGGATGGCCGAGACGGTGGCGCGGCGCGGGGGCATCGTGATCCTCCCGCAGGACCTGCCGATCACGGCGGTGCAGCAGACCGTGGAGTTCGTCAAGAGCCGGGACATGGTGCTCGACACCCCGGTGGTGCTGGCCCCCGACGACGCGGTCTCCGACGCCATCGCGCTGATCCACAAGCGGGCGCACGGGGTGGCCGTGGTGGCCTTCGAGGGCCGCCCCATCGGCTTGGTGAGCGACGCGTCGTGCCAAGGCGTGGACCGCTTCACCAGGGTGCGCGCCGTCGCGGCCACCGACTTCGTGACCGCCCCGGCGGGCACGGAGCCACGCAAGATCTTCGACCTGCTCGAGCACGCCCCGATCGGTGTGGCGGTGGTGACCAACGCCGACGGCGCGCTCGCCGGCGTGTTGACCCGCACCGGGGCGATCCGCGCCGGCCTGTACACCCCGGCCACCGACGCCCACGGACGGCTGCGCATCGGCGCCGCCGTCGGCATCAACGGCGACGTGGGCGGCAAGGCCCGTTCGCTTGTCGAGGCCGGTGTCGACATCCTGGTGATCGACACCGCCCACGGCCACCAGGTCAAGACGCTCGAGGCGATCAGGACCGTCGCCTCCCTGGACCTGGGCGTGCCGCTCGCGGCGGGCAACGTGGTCTCCGCCGAAGGCACCCGGGACCTGCTGGACGCCGGCGCGAGCATCGTCAAGGTCGGGGTCGGCCCCGGCGCGATGTGCACGACCCGGATGATGACCGGCGTCGGCCGCCCGCAATTCTCTGCGGTGCTCGAATGCGCTTCGGCCGCAAAAGAACTCGGTGGCCACGTGTGGGCCGACGGCGGCATCCGGCACCCGCGCGACGTGGCCCTGGCGCTGGCCGCCGGGGCGTCGAACGTCATGATCGGGTCCTGGTTCGCCGGCACCTACGAGTCGCCCGGTGACCTGATGCGCGACCGCGACAACCGCCCGTACAAGGAGAGCTACGGCATGGCCTCCAAGCGGGCCGTCGTCGCCCGCACCGGTGGCGACAGCGCGTTCGACCGGGCCCGCAAGGCGCTGTTCGAGGAGGGCATCTCGACGTCGCGGATGGACCTGGACCCCGATCGCGGCGGCGTCGAGGACCTGCTCGACCACATCACCTCGGGTGTGCGCAGCACGTGCACCTACGTGGGCGCCTCCACCCTGGCCGAACTGCACGAGCGGGCCGTCGTCGGCGTGCAGTCCGGCGCGGGCTTCGCCGAGGGCCATCCGCTGCCGTTGGGGTGGTGACCGTCCGGGGTCGCCCCGGCCGCGTTGGCTAGCATATGAATTCACGCGCAGCAAAGCGCTGCGCGGCACCGAGGGAAAGGGATGACGTGCCGCAGGCACGCGCCGGGGCCCGGATGGCGAGCCGGGCCTTTCGCAGCGGACGGCGACCCGCGCGCCCCGCACCGGACCCGTCGTCACGAACGTTCCCGTGACCCTGATCAGCGTGGTTGCCATCGCGCTGCTGATCTTCGGCAACGCGGTCTTCGTCGCCGCCGAGTTCTCGCTGACCACGCTCGACCGCAGCACGGTCGAGGCCAACGCACGCCACGGCGGGCGTCGGGACCGCTGGATTCTCAGCGCCCAGCGCCGGTTGTCTTTCCAGCTGTCGGGCGCCCAGCTGGGTATCTCCGCCACCACCCTGGCGGCCGGCTACCTGACCGACCCGATGGTGGCCGACCTGCCCCACCCGTGGTTCGACGCGATAGGGATCCCCGACCGGGTGGCCGACGGGATCATGGCCTTCCTGGTGCTGGCGGTCGTCACGTCGGTGTCGATGGTGTTCGGCGAGCTGGTGCCCAAGTATGTCGCCGTGTCGCGGCCGATGTCGGCCGCCCGGGCGGTCGTCGGCGCCCAGTTGCTGTTCTCGCTGCTGCTCACCCCGGTGATCCGGCTGACCAACGGCGTGGCCAACTGGATCGTCCGCGAGCTCGGCATCGAGCCGGCCGAGGAGCTGCGGTCGGCGCGGTCGCCGCAGGAACTGCTGTCGCTGGTGCGTTCCTCGGCGCGCAGCGGAGCCCTGGACGCGGCCACGGCCGCCCTGGTGCGCCGGTCGCTGCAGTTCGGCACACTGACGGCGGAGGAGCTGATGACGCCGCGGTCCAAGATCGTCGCGCTGCAGACCGACGACACGGTCGCCGACCTGATCGCCGCGGCCGCGGAGTCCGGGTTCTCCCGGTTCCCCGTCGTCGACGGCGACCTCGACGAGACCGTCGGGATCGTGCACATCAAGCAGGTGTTCGCGATCCCGCCCGCGGACCGCGCGCACACGCTGTTGACCACCGTCGCCCAACCGGTGCCCGTCGTGCCCTCCACGCTCGACGGTGACGCGGTGATGGCCGAGATCCGGGCCAACAGCCTGCAGACGGCGATGGTGGTCGACGAGTACGGCGGCACCGCGGGCATGGTGACCGTCGAGGACCTGATCGAGGAGATCGTCGGCGACGTGCGCGACGAGCACGACGACGCCACCCCCGATGTGGTGCCGGCCGGCGACGGCTGGCGGGTGTCCGGCCTGCTGCGCATCGACGAGGTGGCCACGGCCACCGGCTACCGGGCCCCCGAGGGGCCTTACGAGACGATCGGCGGCCTGGTGCTGCGCGAGATCGGCAACATCCCCACGGCCGGCGAGGTGGTCGAGCTCCCCGCCCTGAACCAGGACGGCCTGCCGGACACCGCCCTGCACTGGCAGGCGCGCGTCGTCCGGATGGACGGGCGCCGGATCGATCTGCTCGAGCTCACCGAACTCGACGGGAGCGGTCACCTGCCCGCGGGACGGGAGCACTGATGGACAATCCGCTGGGAGTGCTGCTGGCCCTCGCCCTGATCGGGGTCAACGCGTTCTTCGTCGGAGCGGAATTCTCGCTGATCTCGGCGCGGCGCGACCGCCTCGAGGCGCTGGCCGAGCAGGGCAAGGCGAGGGCCGTCACCGTGATCCGCGCCGGGGAGCAACTCCCCGCCATGCTGGCCGGCTCCCAGCTTGGGGTCACCGTCGCCTCGCTGCTGCTCGGGCGGATCGGCGAGGCTGCAGTCGCCGATGCGCTGCGTGCGGCGCTCGGCCTGACCGGCATCAACGCGACCCTGCTGCACACGCTGTCGTTCGTGATCGCGCTGGCGATCGTGGTCACCCTGCACGTGCTGCTGGGCGAGATGGTGCCGAAGAACATCGCGCTGGCCGGTCCGGAGCGCACGGCGATGCTCCTGGTGCCGCCCTACCTGGTCTATGTGCGGGCCGCCCGGCCGTTCATCGTCTTCTACAACAAGTGCGCCAACCTGGTGCTCCGGGCGGTGGGTGTGGAGCCCAAGGAGGAGCTCGACATCACCGTCTCCCCCGCCGAGCTGAGCCAGATGATCGCCGAATCCACCTCCGAGGGCCTGCTGGATCCCGAGGAACACACCAGGCTCACCCGGGCGCTGCAGCTGCGCACCCGCATGGTCGGCGACGTGGCGGTGCCGCTCGCCGAGGTCCACGCGATCCCGGTCGCCGCGGCGGGCTCCGGGCCGAGGGTCAGCGCCGTCGAGCAAGCCCTGGCCCAGACCGGCTATTCGCGCTTCCCGGTCGCCGACGTCGACGGCCGATTCATCGGTTACCTGCACATCAAGGACGTGCTGACGCTCGTCGAGGATCCCGAGACGGTGATCGACCTGGCGGTGGTACGACCGCTGCCGCGCGTCCCCCGGTCGCTGCCCCTGGCCGACGCCCTGTCGCGGATGCGCCGCAGCAACAGCCACCTGGCACTGGTCACCGCGGACGGCTCGGACGGCGGCGGGGGCGCCGTGGTGGCGATGGTGGCGATGGAGGACCTGGTGGAGGACCTGGTCGGCACCATGCGCGAGGCGTCCTGACGGTCGGCTGATCGTGGGCTGGTCGTCCTGCGGGTCGGGTCGAGCCCGTATGATGCCAACGGCTACCAGTCGAGCAAGGGCTGGAGAGCGGAATGCCGGGCGCGCGGAACATGCGACGCCGGGGCGGCCCGCACCGCTTGCCGAATCGGCATCGCTTGCGTTGTAACGGGGTCTGACCTGCTATTGCCGGTCGGCCGGATGACGTTCGCCCGATTGCCGGTCGGTAGGCTGAGAAGGATGTCCGTTAGGGGGCCTGCGACGTGTGGCGCGGCCCATTGTGGAGGAGAGAGATGACTGATCGCGTGTCGGTGGGGAACTTGCGGGTCGCCCGAGTGCTCTACGACTTCGTGAACAACGAGGCCCTGCCCGGCACCGATATCGACCCCGACACCTTCTGGGCGGGCGTCGACAAGGTCGTCGCCGACCTCACCCCGAAGAACCAGGACCTGCTGAACCGCCGGGACGAGCTGCAGGCCCAGATCGACAAGTGGCACCGCCAGCGGGTCATCGAGCCGTTCGATATCGATGCGTACCGCCAGTTCATCACCGAAATCGGTTATCTGCGGCCCGAGCCAGAAGACTTCACGATCACGACCTCCGGGGTCGACGACGAGATCACCACGACCGCCGGCCCGCAGTTGGTGGTGCCGGTGCTCAACGCCCGCTTTGCGCTGAACGCCGCGAACGCCCGCTGGGGCTCGCTGTACGACGCCCTCTACGGCACCGACGTCATCTCCGAAGAGGACGGCGCCGAAAAGGGCACCGGCTACAACAAGGTTCGCGGCGACAAGGTCATCGCGTATGCGCGCAACTTCCTCGACCAGGCGGTGCCGCTGGAATCCGGCTCCTGGGCCGACGCGACGGGACTGTCCGTCGAAGACGGCCGGCTCCAGATCGCGACCGGCGACGGATCCGTCGGCCTGGCAAGCCCGGAGAAGTTCGCCGGCTATGACGGCGAGCTCGGTTCCCCCAACTGGTCGGTGCTGCTGGCCAACCACGGGCTGCACGTCGAGATCCTGATCGATCCGGAATCGCCGATCGGCAAGACCGACCGCGCCGGCATCAAGGACGTGGTCCTGGAATCGGCCGTCACCACGATCATGGACTTCGAGGACTCCGTGGCCGCCGTCGACGCCGACGACAAGGTGCTCGGCTACCGCAACTGGCTGGGGCTGAACAAGGGCGACCTGTCCGAGGAAGTCACCAAGGACGACAAGACGTTCACCCGGGTGCTCAACCAGGACCGCACGTACACCACGCCCGACGGTGAGGGCCAGCTGACCCTGCCGGGCCGCAGCCTGCTGTTCGTCCGCAACGTCGGGCATCTGATGACCAACGACGCCATTGTCGACGCCGACGGTGGCGAGGTTTTCGAAGGCATCATGGACGCCCTGTTCACGGGGCTGACGGCGATCCACGGCCTCAAGACCGGTGATGCCAACGGTCCGCTGCAAAACAGCCGCACCGGGTCCATCTACATCGTCAAGCCCAAGATGCACGGGCCCGACGAGGTCGCGTACACCTGCGAGCTGTTCAGCCGCGTCGAAGACGTCCTGGGCCTGCCGCAGGCCACCCTCAAGGTCGGCATCATGGACGAGGAACGACGCACCACCGTCAACCTCAAGGCCTGCATCAAGGCCGCCGCCGACCGCGTCGTGTTCATCAACACCGGCTTCCTGGACCGCACCGGAGACGAGATCCACACGTCGATGGAGGCCGGTCCGATGATCCGCAAGGGCGCGATGAAGAACACCACGTGGATCAAGGCCTACGAGGACGCCAACGTCGACATCGGCCTGGCCGCCGGCTTCAAGGGGAAGGCGCAGATCGGCAAGGGCATGTGGGCGATGACCGAGCTGATGGCCGACATGGTCGAGCAGAAGATCAGCCAGCCGAAAGCGGGCGCTACCACGGCGTGGGTGCCCTCGCCGACGGCGGCCACCCTGCACGCGATGCACTACCACTACGTCGACGTGGGCGCGGTGCAGGAGGAGCTCGCGGGCAAGAAGCGCACGACCATCGACGAACTGCTGACCATCCCGCTGGCCAAGGAACTGGCCTGGGCTCCCGAAGAGATCCGCGAAGAGGTCGACAACAACTGCCAGTCGATCCTCGGTTATGTGGTGCGCTGGGTCGCCCAGGGCGTCGGCTGCTCGAAGGTGCCCGATATCCACAACGTCGCGCTCATGGAAGACCGTGCCACGCTGCGAATCTCGAGCCAGCTACTGGCCAACTGGCTGCGCCACGGCGTGATCACCGAGGAGGACGTCCGCGCCAGCCTGGAGCGGATGGCGCCGCTGGTCGACGAACAGAACGCCAAGGACGCGGCCTACCTGCCGATGGCGCCGAACTTCGACGACAGCTTGGCGTTCCTGGCCGCCCAGGACCTGATCCTGACCGGGACGCAGCAGCCCAACGGCTACACCGAGCCGATCCTGCATCGCCGTCGCCGCGAAGTTAAGGCCCGCGCGGCCCAATCGAGTTGAGCTCGAGCCCGCGTCGTAATCGCGCTCAACCATGGGTTATCGCGGCCGATGGCTAAAATCGGCGCCGGGTTCACGCACAACGCGCGTCACGGACAGCGCGTGATGGACAGACGGAAAGGCGGCGGGCACCACTATGGGTAGGCACAGTTTGCCCGACCCTGAGGACTCCGTCGACGAGCCCGCTGGCGCCGCGACCTTCGCCGACGAACCGGAGGCGGGCGCCCAGAGCCACCGCCGCTATTGGGACGACGAGCCGGCCGTTACCACCGACTCGACAGGCGACTTCGGCTATCCGACCGGCGAGGCGGGTCACCACGTCACCGACGAGGACCTCCCCGACGAGGACCTTGCCCACGAGGACACCGACGAGGACCGCTACCCGGCGGACGCCTTCGCGGGTGGCACGGCCGACGAGTACCCAGAGTTTCCCCCGCGGCAGGCTGGGCCGGCGACCTCGGAGCCGCCGACCTCCCCGCCGTCCCTGTTCCGCCGCGCCGGGCATCGCGGCCTCGGCGACTGGCGCGGTGGTCATCGCAGCGAGGGCGGCCGCCGCGGCGTCAGCATCGGCGTGATCGTCGCGCTCGTCGCCGTCGTCGTGGTCGTAGCCGGCGTGATCCTGTGGAGCTTCTTCGGCGACGCGCTGTCGCACCGCTCCCACCAGGCCGCCGGCCGGTGCGTCGGGGGCCAGGAACCGGTCTCGGTCATCGCCGACCCGTCCATCGCGCAGCCCATTCAGCAGCTGGCGGAGAACTTCAGCTCGTCGGCGAGCCCGGTCCGTGACCACTGCATGGTGGTGGCCGTCAAGCCGGCGAACTCCGACGCGGTGCTCGGCGGTTTCATCGGCAAGTGGCCCGCGGAGCTGGGCGGCCAGCCCGCGTTGTGGATTCCGGGCAGCTCGGTCTCGGCGGCGCGGCTCTCGGCGGCGACGGGTCAGAAGACCATCACCGACAGCCGCTCGCTCGTGACATCGCCGGTGGTGCTCGCGGTGCGGCCGGAACTCCAGCAGGCGCTGGGCAACCAAAACTGGGCGGCGTTGCCGGGCCTGCAGACCAACCCGAACTCGTTGACCCCATTGAACTTACCGGCCTGGGGATCGCTGCGGCTGGCGCTGCCGACGGGTGGCAATGGCGACGCATCGTTCCTGGCCGGCGAGGCGGTGGCGGCTGCCTCGGTCCCCGCGGGCGCGCCGGCGACCCAGGGCACCGGCGCCGTGCGCACCTTGCTCGGCGCGCAGCCGAAGCTGGCGGACAACTCGCTCACGGAGGCCATGAACGCGCTCGTCAAGCCCGGCGACGCGGCGGCGGCGCCGGTGCATGCGGTCATCACCACCGAACAGCAGGTCTTCCAGCGTGGCCAGTCGTTGTCGGACGCGAAGACCACCCTGGGCTCCTGGTTGCCGCCGGGGCCGGTGCCGGTCGCCGACTACCCGACCGTCCTGCTCAGCGGCAAGTGGCTCACCCAGGAGCAGGCGTCGGCGGCCAGCGAGTTCGCTCGCTTCATGCACAAGCCCGAGCAGCTGGCCAAGCTCGCCCAGGCCGGTTTCCGGGTGAACGGTGTCAAGCCGCCGAGCAGCCCGGTCACCAATTTCCCGGCGCTGCCGGGCACCCTGTCGGTGGGTGACGACGCGACGCGCGCCACGCTGGCCGAGGCGATGGCCGCCCCGTCGAGCGGGCTGGCCGCGACCATCATGCTCGACCAGTCGATGCCCGGCGACGAGGGCGGGAAGACGCGGCTGGCGAACGTGATCGCCGCGCTTCAGGACAAGATCAAGGCGCTGCCGCCGTCCGCCGTCGTGGGGCTGTGGACCTTCGACGGCCACGAGGGCCGGTCCGAGGTGGCCAGCGGGCCGCTTTCCGATCCCGTCAACGGGCAGCCGCGCACGGCCGCGCTGGCGGCGGCGCTGGACAAGCAGTACTCGTCGGCCGGCGGGGCGGTCTCGTTCACGACGCTCCGCATGATCTACCAGGGAATGCAGACGAATTACGTTGCCGGTCAGATCAATTCGATACTGGTGATCACCGCGGGGCCGCACACCGACCAATCGCTGGACGGGCCCGGCCTGCAGGACTTCATCCGCAAGAGCGCCGACCCGGCCAAGCCGATCGCCGTCAACGTCATCGACTTCGGCGCCGACCCGGACCGGGCGACGTGGGAGGCCGTCGCCCAGCTCAGCGGTGGTGGCTACCAGAACCTGTCCACGTCCGCGTCGCCCGGGCTGGCCGCGGCGATCAACAACTACCTGAGCTGACGTCGACCCGCGCCGCGGCCCCGACGGCGGCTTCCCTAGGCGAAAGCCTCCACCGGAGGGCACGAGCACACCAGGTGCCGGTCGCCGTAGGCGCCGTCGATGCGCCGCACCGGCGGCCACACCTTGGGCCGGAAGGCCTTGCCGAGCGGGTAGGCGGCCTCCTCCCGGGTGTACGGGTGCTCCCAGTCGGCGACCAGCAGGCAGTCGGCCGTGTGGGGCGCACCGCGTAGCGGGTTGTCGTCGGCCGGCCACTCCCCCGCGCCGACGCGGTCGATCTCGCGGCGGATCGCGATCATGGCCTCGCAGAACGCGTCGACCTCGGTCAGGGTCTCGCTCTCGGTCGGCTCCACCATGAGCGTGCCGGCCACCGGGAAGCTCATCGTCGGCGCGTGGAAACCGTAGTCGGCCAACCGCTTTGCGACGTCGTCGACCGTCACGCCGGTCGACTTGGTGATGCCGCGCAGGTCGAGGATGCACTCGTGGGCGACCATGCCGTTCTCGCCGGTGTAGAGCACGGGGAAGTACTCGTCGAGGCGCCGGGCGATGTAGTTGGCCGAGGCGATGGCCGTGAGCGACGCGGCCCGCAGGCCGCCGGCGCCCATCATCCGGATGTAGGCCCAGCTGATCGGCAGGATCGATGCCGACCCGTAGGGCGCCGACGACACCGGATGGCCTCCGGGCAACTCGGGCGCATAGGGGTGGCCCGGGAGGAACGGGGCCAGGTGCGAGCGCGCGGCCACCGGGCCCACCCCGGGACCCCCGCCGCCGTGCGGGATGCAGAACGTCTTGTGCAGGTTCAGGTGGCTGACGTCGCCGCCGAACTTGCCCGGGCGAGCCAGGCCCACCAGCGCGTTGAGGTTGGCGCCGTCGACGTACACCTGGCCGCCGGCGTCGTGCACCGCCGCGCAGATGTCGGCGATGTCGTGCTCGTAGACGCCGTGGGTGGACGGGTAGGTGACCATCAGGGCCGACAGCCGCTCGCCGTGCTCGGTCACCTTGGCACGCAGGTCGTCGAGGTCGACGTCGCCGTTATCGTGGCACGCCACCACGACCACCCGCATGCCGGCCAACGCGGCGGATGCCGCGTTGGTGCCGTGCGCGCTGGACGGGATCAGGCAGATGTCGCGGTGCGGTTCCCCGCGGCTGGCGTGGTAGTCGTGGATGGCCAGCAGGCCGGCGTACTCCCCCTGCGAGCCGGCGTTGGGTTGCAGCGAGACGGCGTCGTAACCCGTGATGTCGACCAGCCAGTTCTCCAGATCGCTAATCAGCCGGCGCAGACCCGGGGTGTCCGAGGCCGGGGCGAACGGATGCTGGCGCGCGAATTCCGGCCAGGTGATCGGCTCCATCTCGGCGGCGGCGTTGAGCTTCATCGTGCACGACCCCAGCGGAATCATGCTGCGGTCCAACGCCACATCCTTGTCCGCCAGCGTGCGCAGGTAGCGCATCATCGCCGTCTCGGTGCGGTACTGGGTGAAGGCGGGGTGGGTCAGAAACTCCGACGTGCGGGTCGCGATGTCCGCGCGGGCCGGTTGCGCGGCCCTCAGCCCGAAGGCGCGCAGGACCGCGGCGACATGGTCGTCGGTCGTCACTTCGTCGCAGGCGACCGACACGTGGTCGTCGTCGACGCGCCACAGGTTGATGCCGTCGGCCTGCGCGGCGGCGATCACCTCGTCGGCGCGGCCGGGCACCCGGGCCAGCACCGTGTCGAAGTAGGAGTCGTGCACCAGCGCGTCACCCAGCGCGCCCGCGATGGTCTCGGCGTGCGAGTGCACGCGGCGGGCGATCCCGGCGAGCCCGTCGGCCCCGTGGTAACTGGCATACATGGCGGCCATCACCGCCAGGAGGACCTGCGCGGTGCAGATGTTGCTGGTCGCCTTGTCACGCCGGATGTGCTGCTCGCGCGTCTGCAGCGCCAGCCGGTAGGCCGGGGACCCGTCGGCATCCAGGGACACCCCGACGAGCCGGCCCGGCAGCTGACGGGCGTGCTTGGCGTGCACAGCGAGGTAACCCGCGTGCGGACCGCCAAATCCCATCGGGACGCCGAACCTCTGCGTGCTGCCGAAGGCCACGTCGGCGTCGATCTCGCCCGGTGGCGTGATCAGCGTGCACGCCAGCAGGTCGGCACCGACGGCCACCAGCGCCCCGCGGTCATGAGCCTGCGCCACCAGCGCCGACCAGTCGGTGATCTGGCCGCTCGCACCCGGCAGCTGGGTGATGACACCAAAGAACTCGCCTTCGGGCAGGCCCTCGCGCAGGTCGGTGCTGACGATCTCGATGCCCAGCGGCCGGGCCCGGGTGGCCAGCACGGCCGCGGTCTGGGCGAACACGTCGACGTCGACCGCGAGCCGGTTCCCCGCGCCCTTGGCCGCGCGGTGCATCAGCGTCATCGCCTCGGCGGCCGCGGTGCCCTCGTCGAGCATCGACGCGTTGGCGACCTCGAGCCCGGTGAGGTCGGACACCATCGTCTGGAAGTTCAGCAGCGCCTCGAGGCGGCCCTGGCTGATCTCCGGCTGGTACGGCGTGTAGGCCGTGTACCAGGCGGGGTTTTCCATGATGTTGCGCAGCAGCACCGGCGGAGTGAGCGTGTCGTAGTAACCCTGCCCGATCATCGACACGGCAACGGTGTTGGCGTCGGCCAGCGCCCGCAGCTCGGCGAGCGCCTCGGCCTCGGTGGCGGCCGGCGGCAACCGGTCGAGGCCCGGCGCGGCGCCGGTCCCGGTGAGCTTGTCGAGGATGCCGTTGGGGACGGCCTTGGCCGCCAGCTCGTCGAGCGAGTCGACTCCGATGACGGCGAGCATGGCCGCAACCGCTCGGCTGTCCGGGCCGATGTGGCGGGCGGCGAAAGTGGATTGGTCGGGCACGGCACTCCTGAGGTGAGCAGCAGGGGCAGAGGACTTAGCGGCCCTCTCCCTCTGTCTTCACCCGTTCGCCGGGCGCCTGAGAGATTCGGTGCCGCCTAGTGCCCGGCGCCTTTCCCCATCGGCGGGTGTGTCACCACCGCTTTCCAGAGGCGTCGTTTACTCGCGCGGTCCGGGTGCCTGAGAGGTTGACGGAGAGGTGTTGCTCCTTCGGCGTCCGTGACTGGCAGCCACGGAACTCTCCCGCTCGAATGCGACGCGTCGTCCAGCTTACCCGCCGGCCCCCCTAACCCGCGGTCCCCATTCCCCGCGAGCATGCGTGTCGGCACGGCGACACGCCGTACGGCGCGTACATTCGCGCGCGCTCGCGCCGACGATTTGCTCGGGGCCCTCGGCTAGCCGATCTTGCGGTCGCGGTGCTTACGCCGCGAGGCCAGCTCGTCCTCCGGTGCCGCGATGGACTCGCCGCCGTCGGCCCGCTCGCCCGGGAAGTCGGCGATCACGCCGGTCAGTTCCCGCATGGCGCCCGACACGGCGATGCCGAACACGCCCTGCCCGCCCTGCAGCAGGTCGACGACCTCCTCGGCCGACGTGCACTCGTAGACCGTGGTGCCGTCGGAGAACAGCGTGATGTTGGCCAGATCCTGCACGCCACGCTGGCGCAGGTGGTCGACCGCGACCCGGATGTTGTGCAGCGAGATGCCGGTGTCGAGCAACCGCTTGACGATCTTGAGGACCAGGATGTCCTTGAACGAGTAGAGGCGCTGGCTGCCGGAGCCGGCCGCGCTCCGGATCGACGGGACCACCAGCGACGTCCGGGCCCAGTAGTCCAGCTGGCGGTACGTGATCCCGGCGATCTGGCAGGCGCTGGGCCCGCGATAACCGACGAGCTCGTCGGGGACGGAATCGTCGGGGAACAGGCCGGGCTGCACGGGCACGGTCGCCGCGGTGACCGGGGAGTCACCGCTCGCGTGCGCTTGGCCGGCTAGGTCCAGCTGTTCTTGACGTGGCTGCTCGCTCACGGTGGTTCCTCTCGCCGATCGCGCTCTCGTTACTAGCTGCGTGTCTGGGCTGCGACGCAGCCACGTTTGCTCAGGCCCGAGTGCTTGAGAGCTTACGCTTTTCGATAGCCGCCGCGCCTTAAGTCGTCATCAAAGTATGGCCGTCGCCGGGCTGAGAGGGGGCGCTATCCGCCAGGCGTGTCGACATCCCGGGACCAGTTGAGACGGATCCGTGATATCGACGTCCAGAGTAGTGGCCGCGCGCCTCGACGTCGCGGCCACACCGACCTTCTCCTCGCGCCGCTGGCGCGGCGCGCATCGTCAGAACGCTAGGTCGTATGGCGTTCTTCCTCCTCGCGCCGCTGGCACGGCGCGCATCGTCAGAACGCTAGGTCGTATGGCGTTCTTCCTCCTCGCGCCGCTGGCACGGCGCGCATCGTCAGAACGCTAGGTCGCCTTGAAATCGTCCGGCGAGACGCTGTCGAGAAATTCCTTGAACTTCTCCACCTCGTCCTCCCGCACCGCGGTGCCGCCCTCTTCGTCGCTCTCGTCCGGGATCAGCAAGCCGGCTTGGGCCAGGACGGCCTCCTCGACGTAAATCGGGACGCCCACCCGCAGGGCGATCGCCACCGAGTCCGACGGGCGCGCCGACACGGTGATGTTGCGGTCGAAGATCAGGTCCGCGTAGAAGGTGCCCTCCTGCAGATCGACGATCCGCACTTCTTTCAGCGAATGCCCAAGCGCCGCAATGATGTCCCTGATCAAGTCGTGCGTCAACGGGCGCGGCGGCTCGACGCCTTGCTGCTCGAGTGCGATGGCTGCAGCCTCGGACTGGCCGATCCAGATCGGCAGGTAACGGTCACCGTTGGTCTCGCGCAGCAACAGCACCGGCTGGTTCTGCGGCTGCTCCACGCGAATGCCGACAACACGAACTTCACCCATCTGTGTCTGCCCTCCGCACACGCTGCCGTGGCCCCATGCCCCGTACGACGACACGGTCGAACACCATCACTTCCCCTCGTCGCCGAAACCAAGCCCGTCCGAACGAAGTCTAGTCCTCAGCGATGGAGAACGTCGCGAACGGCGGATTTGACCAGCGAGGTGTGCAGCGTGATGGCGAGCGCCGCCACCTCACGGGCCAGGTCGTCGGCGCGGTCGCGGGCACCGGCCTTCCCGGCTTTGACTACCGGGCCGGCGATTTGCGCGATCAGGTCGGACTGTCTGTCGGCCGCCGAACGGAAGGCGCGCAGGTGCCGCGGCTCCACGCCGTACTCCGCCAGCGCCCGCGCGCACTGCAGGATCACGACGGCGTGCTCGTCGAAGAACCCGCCGGGGCCGGTGGTGATCACCCCGGCCTTCAAAAGCGACGTCAGCAGGGCGTCGTCCACCCCAGAGCGCTCCAGGAGGTCTTCGCGGCTCAGCCGGACATGGGCGGGCGCCACCGCCGCCGCGTCGGACCCGGCCTCCGGCCCCACCTCCCCGGTTCCGGCGACGGAGACCAATCGCGGTACGCCGTAAGGCGATCCGAACGGGGGTAGTTCGCCGTCAGGCTGGGCGTCCAACTGCGCCCTGATCACCTTCAACGGCAGATAGTGGTCGCGCTGCGCGGTGAGGATGAACCGCAGCCGCGCGCAGTCGTACGCGGTGAACCTGCGATATCCCGAGGCAGCACGCTGCGGCGTCACCAGTCCTTCGGCCTCCAAGAATCGGATCTTGGAGATCGTGACATCGGGGAAATCCGGCCTCAGCAGCTCGAGGACGGCCCCAATCGACATCCCGGCCAGCGCCGGGCTATCGGGTGCGCTCACTACCCTGAGGATCCTCCCTCGTCGTCACCCTGCTTCGGCCCGGTCAGAAAGACCAGGCGGAACTTGCCGATCTGGACCTCGTCGCCGTTGGCCAGCACCGCCGAATCGACCGGCTCACGGTTGACGTAGGTACCGTTCAGGCTACCGACGTCGACCACGTGGAATTCGTTGTTCTCCAACCTGAATTCGGCGTGACGGCGGCTGACCGTGACATCGTCCAGGAAAATGTCGCTGTCGGGATGCCGACCGGCGGACGTGACCGGCTGGTCGAGCAGAAAGCGCGATCCGGCGTTCGGCCCGCGTTTGACGACCAGCAACGCCGAGCCCGCCGGGAGGCCCTCAACACCGGAAACGGCGCTCTCGGCCCCCGACTGTGCGGGGGCGTCCAGTTCGTTCAGGAAGTCGGCACGGAAGACGGAGGTCGTCTCCACGGTAACTTCGTCAGAAGTCTGGTCTTTCCCAAAATCGGAGTCCATGTCCGTCACGCGCTGCTCCTCACTGGCCGCTGTGGCGTTGTCTGACCGGGCCGCTCGGCCGGCTGCTTCACTAGGTCCTCTTCGCGGTTCGTCTTCGCCCGGTATCGCCGATCTTCGCTTATCCGCTGCTCTTTAGTGTCGTTCTGTCGACCGTACCGCGCACCGGTCGGAATTGTGTCCGCCGCGGGAGGATGAGAAGCCCGATTGTCTGGCTCCCCCACCCGTGGCCGGGAAACCCCCCTCTCGGCGTGAATCCCCGCCCCCCGCAACCGGGCGGCACCCCCGCGGGCCGGCCGGACCGTTCGTGTGGCCGTGCGGGGGCTGGCAGGGACATTAGCAATCGTCATTCGGTCAGTGTTCCGCGGTACGCCTCTGCGTCGAGCAGCCCCGTGATCGCCGACTCCAGGTCGGCAGGGTCCGAAACCTGGACGTCGAGAAGCCAGCCAGCCTCGTACGGGTCCGAATTCACCAGCTGGGGACTGCCTTCCAGCTCGCCGTTGACCGCGGATACCGTGCCCGAGACCGGCGCGAAGAGGTCCGACACCGACTTCGTCGACTCGACTTCGCCGAAGGACTCGCCCGCGGTGAGTTCGGTGCCGACGTCGGGCAGCTGAACGTAGACGACGTCGCCCAGCGCCGACTGTGCGAAGTCGGTGATCCCCACCCGCACGGTGTCATCACCGCTTCGCCGAACCCATTCGTGTTCGGCGGTGTAGTACAGGTCGGCCGGGATTTCGCTCACAAGTAGTCCTGTCTGGTCGGGCTGGTTCACTTGACGGGCTGAGCGTATTGGTGCGGTTTTGGTTGCCGCAAGGTGACGATGTCCACCCGGTCGGCCTGCTGCACCGACATTCGCGCGCCCACCCGCTTGATGCTGTCCTCCGCGCCGCCCGGAATGTTCATCGCCGCGGCCAGTGTCGGCGGATCGCCTATCGCCAGAACCGAATACGGCGGCGACAGCGTCTTGGTGTCGACGGTTAGCGAACCCGGTGTACCCACCACCCACGTGTCGACACCCACCCGCACCGACTCGTGCGCGTCGTTGACCTCGATCGCCTCGGCGCCGGCGGCGCGCAGCTCGTTGATCACGTCGAGCATCGCCTCCGGCGATACCCCTGGGCCGGGATCCTCGATCGTGACGGTGACGCCGGGCCCGGTGGCGCCCACCGAGCCGACGAGGATGGACAGGGCGGCCAGCCGTGCCTGGGCCCTTTGGATCGCGGCCTGATCGGTGTTGCCGGACGCCTGGAGCGAGTTCAGCGTGTTCTGCAGTTCGCTCACTTCGGTGTTCAGCGTGGCCTCGCGCTGCCGCAGTGAATCCAGCAGCACCAACAGGTCCGCGGGCCGCGCAGTGTCCAGCGAGTCCCCGCTCTTGGTCTGGCGCACCTGGGTGACGATGGCGACTCCCAGTAGGAGGCACAGCAGGACCGCCAGCGCCCCGAACGCCATCCGGGAACGACCGCCGCGCAGCAGCGCGGACGAGCCTCTGAACGGGCGCGGTCTCGTAGGTAGTTCGTGGCGGCCGTGCGGCGCGGCTTCGTGCCGGGTTGGCGCGTCGCGACTTTCGTCGCCCGCGGACTCCGCCGGTTCCCCGCCCACCGAAGAACTCACCTCGACTCCACGGCCGTCATGCCCCGAACAACCGGCGCCGCAGGGCGGCGGCGTTACCGAAGATGCGGATGCCCAGCACCACGATGATGGCCGTCGACAACTGGGTGCCGACGCCCAGCTGGTCGCCGACGTAGACGATGAGGGCCGCCACGAAGACGTTGAACACGAACGACACTACGAAGACCTTGGGGTCGAAGATCTGTTCGAGATACGCACGCAGCCCGCCGAACACCGCGTCGAGCGCGGCGACCACCGCGATCGGCAGGTAAGGCTGGATGACCTCGGGGACCGCCGGGTGGAAGATCAGGCCCAGCACGATGCCGATCGCCAGCGCGGCGATTCCGATCATGTGTGGCGTCCCGTCCGAGTAACGACCGTTGTCACTGGGGCCCAATCTGTTTGGCGAACTTGACTTCGCGGACCGATCCGGCGGGCAGTGACAGGCCGTCGGCCACGTTGACGGTCACACCGACACCATAGGAGACCTCCAGTAGCCGCAGGCGCTGCAGTCCCGGGCTGCGGTCGAAAGTGTCCCGCATGGCGTGCGGCGGCCCGATCGCGAGGATCGCGTACGGGCTGGCGGTGGGGTTGTTGTCGACCAGGATCGAGCCGCCGGCCTGCCGGATGGTCACGCCCGGGCCGATCCGGACGCCCCCGACGGAGACGGCCTCGGCGCCGCTGGCCCACAGCGAGTTGACGACCAGTTGCAGGTCACGATCCAGGATGATCTGCCTGCTCCCGCTGACCCGCTGCTTGGAGACGTCGGAAAGGTTCGGTCCGGCACCGGGATCGGTGACCGTCACGGTCAAGCCCGGGCCGATGACGGGTGTGCTGGCCGCCGCCAGGCTGAGCGCGTCGAGACGGCTCAGCAGACGCTGCCCTTCCGCGTCGTCGGCCAGCGCGAGCCGCTGGACGTCGTCGACCCGGGCCGACAACTCGGCGCGCCGCTGAGCCAGCTTGCCGGCCGTCGCTTCCGTCGACCGGACGCTGCGCACGAGTAGCTGCTGCGCGCTGTGCACGCCGGGCTCCACGGAGCGCGCCTGCGCGACCGCGGCGGCGAACACGGCGGCGATGAGCAGCGCCGCCAGCGCCTGCCACAACCAACGGGAGGCACGCCGTTCGGGACCGCCCGAGTCGGCCCGCCGAGCCGACGCAGCCGCGTAGCCGGGATCGAGGTGCTCCGACAGCAGGGCGCGCAGCAGCGAGGGCACCGGGATGTGCTTCGGGCGCGCCGCGTGCGGACGGTGGCCGGCATTGGGGTCGTAGCCGCCGAGCAGGCGGTCGGGCTCAGCCATGCTCGACGACTTTGCCGGTGACGGGTTGGGCATGGCGATTGAGCTTGGGCAGGCGGCGCAGCACCAGCGTCATCTGCACCGCGTAGAGCACGAACGCCCACAGGTACGCATACATCCCCCAGCCCAGGAAGCCCCATCCGCAGGCCCGCATCACCCGGCTCCACACCGCGCCTCCCGTCCCCAGCAGGACCAGCGGGAAACCGGACATGAGCGCGAAGGTTGCGGCCTTGCCGACGTAGGTCACCGGCAGCGCCGACAACCCGCGGCTCCGAAGCAGCGGCAGCGTCGCGGCCAGCAGGCCGTCGCGCGCCAGGAGCACGACGACGAACCACCACGGCACGATGTGGTCGAGCGCCAAGACGACGGGAACGGTGACCATGTAAAGGCGGTCGACGGCCGGGTCGAGCAGCACGCCCAGCCGCGAGGACTGGTCGAGCAGCCGCGCGATCTTGCCGTCGGCCCAGTCCGAGGCGCCGCTGAACATCAGGATGGCCACCGCCCAGCCGTTGGCGTGGGCGAATAGCAGCGCGTAGGCGAACACCGGGATCAGCGCCAGGCGGATCACGCTCAGGGCGTTGGGCACCGTCAGCACCCGATCAGGCGGAAGCACCGGCTCCATGAGCCGTGACCTTAGTCCGGCCAGTCGACGAGCGCCCGGCTGGCCGCGCACTCGTGCTCGGGCGCCCGGATGGCCGGGCGCCCGGCGGGAGGAGCCCAACCGGCCTAGCGGAACACCCCGGGCAGGCTGAGCGTGGAGAGCGTGTCGTCGGACAACGGGTTGTCGTTGACCATGTAGGTCCACGTCGACGTCGGCCGCGCCAGCTTGGACAGGTCCAGACCCTGCTCCTCCTCGAGGACGTTCGCCGTTTCGAACGTCTGCTGAGCCGCCTCGATGGCGTCTGCGGCGAGCGACGCGAACGCGTCGACCGCCAGCCGGTGGAACTCGTCCAGCGGGTTTTGCCGGCCCAGCGCGCGCAGGTGAATGCTCTCGCGAATATCGGCCAGGTAGGCCAGGTGGTCGGCCCAACCGCGGTCGAGATGGTACAGCATGATCTGCCGGCAGATCCTCTCCAGGCGCTCCTCGGAGATCTTTTCGGACAGTTCCTCATACCGCTTCGGCGCCAGCTCGGCGAGCTCCTCGCGCGCCGTCGGGGTGCGCAGCAACGTATTACGCCGGTCCACGATGATGGCCCGCTGCTGGGCGGTCAGCTGGTTGTACCGCCAGGTGTTCGCGTGCACGTCCAACATCCGGCCCTCGGCGACGCGCTGGGCGTGGTCGAGCAGGCCGGCCGCCTTGGGGCTGACGATCCGCCCGTCCTCGTCGGTCTGCATGGGCAGCTTGTTGTGGTCGAGGTTGGCCGCGACGACGTCGTCCTCCCAGCTCGAGAAGAACACCGAGGACCCCGGGTCGCCCTGACGTCCGGCGCGGCCGCGCAGCTGGTTGTCCAGCCGCTCGGTGTGGTGCCGGCCGGTGCCGACGACGTGCAGCCCGCCGAGCTCGGCCACCCGGTCGTGGTCGGCCTCGTCGGAGCCGCCGAGCCGAATGTCGGTGCCGCGCCCGGCCATCTGGGTGGAGACGGTCACCCTGCCGAACTCACCGGCCTCGGCGATCACCTTCGCCTCCTCCGCGTCGTTCTTGGCGTTGAGGACGACGGCGGGAACGCCGCGGCGCAGCAGCCGCTCGTGCAACTCCTCGGACTCGGCCACGTCGCGGGTGCCGACCAGCACCGGCTGACCGGTCTCGTGCATGTCGGCGATGTGCGCCACGATGGCGTCGTTCTTGGCCGCCGCGGTGATGTAGACGCGGTCGGACTCGTCCTCGCGGATGTTGGGGGCGTTCGGCGGGATCGGGGACACGCCGAGCTTGTAGAACTGGCGCAGCTGCTCGCCGGCGGCCAGCGCGGTGCCGGTCATGCCGCACACGGTCGTGTAGCGGTTGATCAGCGCCTGCACGGTGATGGTGTCGAGCACCTCGCCGGTCTCGGTGGTCTCGATGCCCTCCTTGGCCTCGACGGCGGCCTGGAGGCCGTCCGGCCAGCGCTGCAGCTGCGCGATGCGGCCGCGCGAGGCGTTGATGAGGTGCACCGCGTCGTCGCGAACGATGTAGTGCACGTCGCGTTGCAGCAGCACGTGCGCATGCAGGGCGACGTTGACCTCGGTCAGCGTGGTGCCGACATGCTCCTCGGAGTACAGGTCGATGCCGCCCAGCGCCTTCTCGACCTTGCGCGCCCCGACGTCGGTCAGGTGGACGTTGCGGCTGTCGGAGTCGGTGTCGTAGTCGACCTCTGGGGTCAGCTCCCCCACCAGCTTGATGATCTCCACTCGCGGCGTCTCGCGATGCGTCGTGCCCGCCAGCACCAGCGGCACCAGCGCCTCGTCGACGAGCACGGAGTCGGCCTCGTCGATCAGGGCCACATCCGGGTTGGGCGACACCAGGTCGTCGACGTCGGTCACCAGCTGATCGCGCAGCACGTCGAAGCCGATCTCGTTGACCGAGGCATACGTGACGTCGCAGCCGTAGGCCGCCCGGCGCTCCTCGCTCGTGGACTCCGCGGTGATCCAGCCGACCGTCAGGCCCATGGCCTCCAGCAGCGGGCCCATCCATTCGGCGTCTCGGCGGGCCAGGTAGTCGTTGATCGTCACGATGTGGACGTGCCGCCCGGCCAACGCGTATCCGGCCGCCGCGATCGCGCCGGACAGCGTCTTGCCCTCGCCGGTCGCCATCTCGATCACGTCGCCGGCCAGCATGCGCAGCGCCCCGAGCAGCTGCACGTCGAAGGGACGGAGGCCCGTCGACCGCTCTGCCGCCTCCCTGGCGATCGCCAGGAACTGCGGAATGTCGTCGGACTCCGCGAGATCGTCGAGCTTGAGCAGCCCCGTCGCCTTGAGCAGCTTCTCGTCGGTGAGGTCGGCCGCCTCCTTCTCGTACTCCGACGAGGAGGTCACCTGCGAGAGCGAACGGTTGCGGTTCTTTTCGGTGCTGGCGCCCAGCAACCGCCAGAAGCGGCTGGTCAGGCGGCCGGATTGGGCGGAGGTGGTCTTCGGCACAGGTCAACGGTACGCGAACCGCCCACCGGCGCGGCCGGTCGCGACACGCGGTTATGCCAAGTTCGAGCGGCGGGGGTAGGCGACGTTCGGGTCGGTGAGCACGTTGACGACGGCGGGCATGCCGCTGGCGAAGGCGCGTTCCAGCGCCGGCCGGAGCTCGGCGGGGGCGGAGACCAGCTCGCCGTGGCCGCCCAGCGCGCGCACCACCTCGTCGTAGCGCGTGCCCGGCCGCAGCTCGGCCACCACGGAATAGCCGTACAGCGCCTCCATCGGGTGCTTCTCGAGGCCCCAGATGCCGTTGTTGCCGATCACCGAAACGACCGGGACGTTGTGCCGGACCAGCGTGTCCCACTCCATGCCGCTGAAGCCGAAGGCGCCGTCACCCTGCAGCAAGACCACCTGGCGCTCCGGGTGCGCCAGCTTGGCGGCCAGCGCGTAGCCAGGTCCCGAGCCCAAGCAACCGAACGGGCCGCTGTCCAGCCAGCAGCCCGGCAGGTAGCTGTCGATCACCCGGCCGGCGTAGGACCCGAAATCGCCGGCGTCGATGACGACGATCGCGTCGCGGTCCAGCAGCGGCACCAGCTCGGCGTACACCCGCATGGGGTGCAGCGGGACGCGGTCGTCGGCGAGCTCGGCCTTCTCCTTGGCCCGCGCCGCGGTCTCGGCGGTGCGCAGTTCGTCGATCCAGTCCCGATGGTCGGTCTCCCCCGTCGCGGCCAGCGCCGCGAAGATCGTCAGCAGGTCGCCGTACAGCTCGGCCTCCACCGGTCGGGGATGCTTGCGCTCCGGCTTGACCCGGTCGATCACGACCAGCTGCGTGTCCGGGCCGAACACCGCGCCGAAGCCCAGCCGGAAGTCCATCGGCACGCCGACGACGAGCGCAACATCGGCCTCCCCCAACGCCTTTCCCCGCACCCGGGAGAAGGCGAGCGGGTGGTCGGCCGGCACCGCGCCGCGGGCCATCCCGTTCATCAGCACGGGGATCTGCCGCTGCTCGGCGAGGCGCAGGAGTGCGGCCTCGCCGTGACCCCACCACAGGTTGGTGCCGGCCATGATCACCGGCCGGCGCGCCTTCGCCAGCAGGCCGGCGGCCCGGTCGAGGGCCGCGCCGGCGGGACCCGGGCCCGGCGGCACATCGGTGAGGGCCCCTGGCCGCCCGTCGTCGTCGGCCATCGAGAACACGTAGTCCATCGGGAAGTCGACGAAAGACACTCCCGAGGGGGCGGCGACGGCCGTGCGCAGCGCCCGATCGACCAGCGGGCCGGCGTCGTCGGCCGACTGCGCGGTGGCGGCGAAGCGGGCCAGCGGCGCCACGAACGGCACGTGGTCAATCTCCTGCAGCGAACCCATGCCCCATCGCCCGGCCGGCGCCCGGCCGCCCAGCACCACCAGCGGCGACTGGTTCTGCTGTGCCGCCGCCATCGCGCTCATCCCGTTGGTGACGCCGGGGCCGGCGGTGAGCGCGGCGACGCCCGGCACCCTGGTGACCTTCGACCAGCCCTCGGCGGCGAAGGCCGCGGTCTGCTCGTGCCGGGTGTCGATCAGCCGGATACCCTCCTCACGGCAGCCGTCGTACAGGGAGAACAGGTGGCCGCCGGATAGCGTGAAGATGGTGCCGACCCCGCTGGCCTTGAGCCGCCGCGCGATCAGCCGGCCGGCGTGCAATGTTTGGGTGGGAACGGCGTCGGTTGTCATAACCGCAGCCTATCCACCGCCTTCGGGTACCCTCGCCGGAGGATTTGAAGTCGCGGAGAGCCGGACAACCCGGCCTTGAACCTCGACCTGAAGGAGAATCGACCTTGGGCCCCAAGCCGTTCAAGCCATCGATCGATTGGTCGGCGGCACCCATGGAATCGTTGCGGTGGGTCGCGATCGCGTGGGTGATCAGCGCCGTCTGCCTTGTCGTGGCGCTCGTCGTGTTCCGGTTCTCGACGCCGTGGGGTCAGCAGTTCTGGCGGATCACCCGGGGATACTTCTCCGGCATCCGCAGCTTCGGCGTTTGGCTGATGCTCGGCGTGCTGTTGCTGTCGGTGCTGCTCGGCGTGCGCCTCATGGTGCTGTTCAGCTACCAGAGCAACGACATGTACACGGCGGTGCAGAAGGCGGTTCAGGGCATCGCCTCCGGTGACGACGTCGTCAAACAGTCTGGGATCCATGGCTTTTGGGTGTCGATCGGCATCTTCGTCCTGCTGGCGACGCTGTACGTGATCCGGATCCTGGTCGACCTCTACCTGACGCAGCGATTCATCATCGCCTGGCGCATCTGGCTCACCGCCCATCTGACCGACGACTGGCTCGAGGGGCGGGCGTATTACCGCGACCTGTTCATCGACAACACCATCGACAACCCCGACCAGCGCATCCAGCAGGACATCGACATCTTCACCGCGAACGCGGGCGGCACCCCGAACTCGCCGGGGAACGGGACGGGCAACACCCTGCTGTTCGGGGCCGTCAATGCCGTCGCCTCGGTGATCTCGTTCGCCGCGATCCTGTGGAACCTGTCCGGGAACCT
Source organism: Mycobacterium saskatchewanense (assembly GCF_010729105.1). Taxonomy (NCBI): domain Bacteria; kingdom Bacillati; phylum Actinomycetota; class Actinomycetes; order Mycobacteriales; family Mycobacteriaceae; genus Mycobacterium; species Mycobacterium saskatchewanense. The sequence goes on along the minus strand of NZ_AP022573.1, from coordinate 745,066 downwards.
GACGGTGCTGGGCGTCGACCTGCCGCGCGCCATGTTCTGGACCGTCCTGGTGTACGTCTTCATCGCCACGGTCGTCGCGATCTGGCTGGGCCACCCCCTGATCTGGCTGAGTTTCAACAACGAGAAGCTGAACGCCGCATTCCGCTACTCCCTGGTGCGCCTGCGGGACGCCGCCGAGGCGGTCGGGTTCTACCGTGGCGAGCGGGTCGAGCGGGCGCAGCTGTGGCAGCGGTTCACGCCGATCATCGACAACTACCGCCGGTTCGTCCGGCGGACCATCATCTTCGGCGGCTGGAACTTCTCGATGTCGCAGGCCATCGTGCCGCTGCCGTGGGTGATTCAGGCGCCGCGGCTGTTCGCCGGCCGGATCGACTTCGGGGATGTGACCCAGAGCGCGCAGGCGTTCGGCAACATCCAGGACTCGCTGTCGTTCTTCCGCAACAACTACGACGCCTTCGCCGCCTTCCGCGCGGCGATCATCCGGTTGCACGGGCTCGTCGACGCGAACGCGCAGGGCCGGGCGCTGCCGACCATGCTGGTCAAGCCGAGTGAGCAGGCGACCGTCGAGCTGCGCGACGTCGAGGTGCGCACGCCCGGTGGGGACCGGCTGATCGACCCGCTCGACGTCTCCCTGGATGACGGTGACTCGCTGGTGATCACCGGGCGCTCGGGCGCGGGCAAGACCACGCTGCTGCGCAGCCTGGCCGAATTGTGGCCCTACGCCTCGGGCACCCTGTGCCGCCCGGAGGGCGACCACGCGACGATGTTCCTGTCGCAGTTGCCGTACGTGCCGCTGGGCACGCTGCGAACCGTGGTGTGCTACCCGAACGCGCCGGACGGGTTCTCCGACGACGAGCTGCGCGAGGTGTTGACCAAGGTGGCGCTGGCGCCACTGATCCCCCGCCTCGACGAAGAGCAGGACTGGGCCAAGGTGCTTTCGCCGGGTGAGCAGCAACGCGTCGCTTTCGCGCGCATCCTGCTCACCAAGCCCAAGGCCGTGTTCCTCGACGAGGCCACCTCAGCGCTCGACGTGGGGCTGGAATTCGCGCTGTACCAGCTGCTCCGCGCCGAGCTTCCGAACTGCGTGGTGGTCAGCGTGAGTCACCGGCCGGCCGTCGAGCAGCATCACGCCCAGGAGCTCCGCCTGCTGGGGGGAGGCGAGTGGCGGCTGGGTCCGGTCGAGGAGGAGAAGGAACCCGCGGGCGTCTAGCGCTGCGGCCGTCTCGGCGACCGAGATCGACGTTAGCGTGCGGTTCACTCACACTTTTTCGCGTTAACGACGATCTCGACGCGCCTACGCGCCCCCGGCCCGACGGGCCGCGTGCGCTCCGGCTGGGACGCAGACGCGCCTACGCGCCCCCGGCCCGACGGGCCGCGTGCGCTCCGGCTGGGACGCAGACGCGCCTACGCGCCCCCGGCCCGACGGGCCGCGTGCGCTCCGGCTGGGACGCAGACGCGCCTACGCGCCCCCGGCCCGACGGGCCGCGTGCGCTCCGGCTGGGACGCAGACGCGCCTACGCGCCCCCGGCCCGACGGGCCGCGTGCGCTCCGGCTGGGACGCAGACGCGCCTACGCGCCCCCGGCCCGACGGGCCGCGTGCGCTCCGGCGCGGCGCCCGAAGAACGACCCCTCCCCCAGCTGCGTCCCGCTGGCGTAACCCTTTCCGTCCTGGGCGATGTTGGACGCGCACGCGCCTGCCGCGTACAGACCCGGCACGACGGTCCCGTCCTCGCGTAATACCTCGCCGTCCACCGACGTCGCCAGGCCGCCGATGGTGAAGCCCGCATACATCGCCTTGCCCAGCGACATGTCGAACGCACCCCACGGTCCCTTGTCTTGTGCGGCAAGGAATTCCGGCTGCTTGTGGAAGTCGGGGTCCTCACCGCGCGCGGCGTGCGTGTTGTACCGGTCCAGCGTCGCGACGAGGTTTCCCCGGGGGATTCCGAGCGCGCTCTCCATCTCGCCGACGGTCTCCCAGCCGTCGATCAGCGGAACCAGCGGCATTTTCGGGTGCTCCAGGTGCGCCTCGTCGACGATCAGGTACGCCGCACTGTCCGGCTGGTCCATGATGAAGCCGGCGGTCCGGGAATGGTAGGAGTCCTCGGCCACGAACCGCTGCCCGAGCTTGTTCACGATGATCCCGGTCAGCAGGATCGACGGCGGGTAGGGCGGCGCCGTGATGAAGATCTGGTCCATGTGCTGCGTGGCGCCGCCCGCGGACACGCCTATCCGGATCCCGAGGCCGTCGTCGTAGGTGTTGCCGAGCACGAACGGCTTCTCGGCGAGTTTCGGGGTGTGCGCGGCTACCATCTCCGGGTTCATCACGAATCCCCCGGCGGCGACGATGACCGACTTTGCTTTGATCGCACCGGTTTCGGAGAACTGCTTCCACATCACCCCCGTCACTCCGGAGTCGTCCACGACGAGCTGGGTGGCGCCCGTCTCGTACCGGATCTGCACGCCCAGGCCGGCGGCGCGCTTCAGCAGCAGCTCGATGACCATGCTGGCGCCGCCGGTGTCGCCGGGGACCGGGACCTTGTGGCCGCGGGGCGCAGGCACCGCCTTCTCCAGGAACGGCCAGACCTTCTCGTTCCCGGTGAACATCAGCCCCTCCGTGTTGGGCTGGATCACGGCCTTACCCGGAAAGTAGCTGCGCTCGAACTGAAATCCAAGCTCTTCCAGCCAGTCGAAATGCTCGACGCTGCCGTCGCAGTAGGCGCGAATTTTCGCGTGGTCGGGCTGCCGCGACACGGCCACCAAATACTTGTACATCTCGTCGGGCGAATCCGGATGGCCGGTCGCCTGCTGCACGGCGGTTCCGCCGCCGAGGTAAAAGTGGCCTCCGGCAAGGGAAGTCGTGCCGCCTGCGGCGGCGGCTCGCTCCAGCACCAGCACGCGGGCGCCGGCCGCGGCCGCGCTGACCGCCGCGCAGCCCCCCGCGATGCCGAAGCCGATCACCACGACGTCAAAGTCGTCCGACCACGACGTCACGTCGTCGGCACGGACCGTGGCCGGTATCTCGGTGCTCATTGGCGCCACTCCTCCACATCGCTGTGTTCTGCATCGTCCTTGACGTGAGTCACCGCTGCTCCTGTTTGATGTAGTCGTAGAAAGCGCGCATCTCGGGCGCGATATAGGCGATCTCCAGGTACGGCACCCCCGCCTCCGGTGCGGACACGTACGCGAATTGAATGCCGCCGGGCATCACGCCCTGTTGCACCACCGCCGCGCCCCGTTCGGCGGCGTCGGCGAGGGCCGCGTCGAACCGCTCCGGGGTTGGCGCCTCGATGCAGATGTGGTGGAGCCCCGGCCCGGAATCGCGCAGAAAGTCACGATAGATGTTCTCGCCGCGGACTGGTGAGATGAGCTCCAGCTGCATATCGCCGAGATAGCTCAGGGAGATGCTGGCAACGAAGTCGGCCCGCTTGCCGCGGTAGCTGCACGTCTGCGGAGCAAAGTGGACGTCGGGTATGCGCACCCACTTTCGAACGCCTAACAAGCCGCTCAGGGCCGTTTCGGTGGCGTCCAGGTCCGGCGTGACCCATGCGATCTGTGTCGGCGATTGAACGGGGACGGTCATCGTCTCGCAGGATAGCGGAGTGCGCCCGCAGTCAGAAGGGGTCCCGGAAGCTTTGCCGAGACCGTCCGATCGGCGCGCCTCTCAGCCGGATGAACACGTTCTAATTCGCAGTGGGCGAGTGCTGGCCCAGCACCTCGACCAGCAACTGAAGCTGCGCCTCGAACACCGCCTCGGGATCGGTCAGCGTATCCGCACCGTATTGCCCGAACACCTCGAGGCTGATCGCTCCCAGCACTCCGGCCCACAGCAGAAAGCACTTGGTGACCACCCGGTCGTCGCCGGGAAAGCCGAACTCCTGGCGAAGCCGCTCGAAGTCGGACGAGAGGGGTTGCGGCACAACGTCGTTGGTCAATCGGATGTCGCCGGTGGTGATGCCGGCGGCCACCGCGTCGAAGAAAGCCCCGACCACGCGGGTGCCGGGCTGGACCGTGCGATCGGCCGGGGCGTGATAACCGGGGACCGGCGTGCCGTATAGCAACGCCCAGCGGGCCGGATGCTGGACGGCCCAGTGCCGCGCCGCCCGCGCGATGGCCATGACGTCGTCGCTCCACAGGTCGCCCACCGCCTCGCGCTCCCGGTCTACGGCGTCGGCCAGGTCGGAGTAGGCGTCCACCAGCAGCAGGGTCAGGAGTTCGTCGCGGCTGGCCACGTAGCGGTACACGGCCGAGGACACCATGCCCAACTCGCGGGCGATCGCGCGCACCGACAACCCGGCCGCGCCGCGGTCCACCAACTGCCGCCGTCCGAGCTCGATGATCTGACCTTCGATCTGTTCCCGCGACAACTGGCGTTTGCCCACGTCGTCAGTCTGACACGAGGGAGAACACTGCTCTTGATTTTCGCCGGACGGTGTGGCATGTTATGCGATAACGAGAGCGGTGCTCTCGAATCGGGTTACGAACTTAAGGACGGACGATGGCCGTGCGATACGAGGAACCGAGCCGGGTCACCCGGGCCGCCAACGCGCCGATCCGCTGGCTCGCCGAGGCGGGGATCGGCATCGCCGGGACCCGGGCGCTGCGCGTCCGCGGTCGCAAGACCGGGAAGCCGCGCAACGTGGTGATCAATCTCTTGACGGTCGACGGCGTCGACTATCTCGTTTCGCCGCGCGGCAACACGCAGTGGGCGCGCAACGTCCGGGCTGCGGGTGTCGTCGAGGTGGGCCCGCGCTGGCGGCGTCGACGCGCCCGGGTGAGCGAGGTCGACGACGCGGCCAAACCCGAACTGCTGAGGCGGTATCTGGCCCGGTGGTACTGGCAGGTCAAGGACCTGGTCGCCGGGCTGACGCCGGACAGCAGCGACGAGGAGCTGCGGGCGGCCGCCCCGACGATGCCGGTATTCGCCCTCGCGCGCTGAGGGGCCGCGTCAACGGGGGTTGTCGGTCACCCCTAGGTCCTGGCGGACCTGGTCGGAGGTGGCGCGCCACGACACCGCGGCGGGCAGATCGCCCCAGACGCTGTTGAAGATCCCGACGATCTGGCCGGTGCCTCCGCTGGGCAGGTAGACCGGCCCGCCGGAATCGCCGCGCTGGCTCTGCACGCCGTGCGACATGGTGAACCACCCGTTGTTGACGCTTTCCACGGTGCCGCAGGTTTCACCGGTGATGATGCCGAAGTGGCAGACCGGTTGCCCCTGCTGGAGCGCCGCGCCCGGATTGTTCTCCAGCCGGCGCCCACCGGGCAGCACGTTGCTCACCGCGACGCTGTCGTCGAGCACGATCGCCTCGTAATCGGAAATGACCTGGTCGGTGGTCACCGTCGTGCCGCTGGGCGTGTTGTCGCGGAATGTCGCGAGACGGCCGATGGGGCGGTTGTCCCGGTCGAAGACGACCCCCGCCCCGCGGCAGTGCCCGGCGGTGAAGGCGACCCGCATCCCCGGGTCGACATAGCCCAGCGTGCAGAGCCGGGTGTCTTGGTGGATCTCCATGCCCGGGAAGACCAGGATGGGATCGGCGTTGGCTGGCGCGGGCGGCAGCCAGCCCAGAACCGCAACGGAGACCGACGCGGCGAACGCGCGTAAAGCCAGGCGGCGCACCATGAACTCCGATCCGTCGTGGTGATGAAGTACCGACCGCAAAGTCGAGAGTACGGCGTTATGTGTCCCCTCTGTGACTGTTTCGTTATGCGGGGCCCGGGCGTTACGGGGAGGTCACGACGGCAATGGGATCGGCCGCCCGGGCGGCCGCCTGCGGCGCCCACCCCGGCGGCCCGAAGACGTAGCCAAGCCGGTCCCGGAGGCGGTTGGCCCTACGCCAGTCGCGGGCGATGGCGACGTATTCACGCGTCTGCAGCTTCCAGATGTTGAACGTGTCCACCGGCTTGGTGAGGCCGTAGTGCGGCCGGAACACCTCGGCCTGGAAGGTGCCGAAGAGCCGGTCCCACACGATCAGGATCCCGCCATAGTTCTTGTCGAGGTACAGCGCGTCCATCCCGTGGTGCACGCGGTGGTGTGACGGCGTGTTGAAGACGAATTCCAACGGCCGCGGCAACTTGTCGATCCGCTCGGTGTGGATCCAGAACTGGTAGATCAGGCTCACCGAAAACGAGAAGAACACCATCCAGGGCGGAATGCCCAACAGCGGCAACGGGACCCACATCAGGATCTCGCCGCTGTTGTTCCACTTCTGGCGCAGCGCGGTGGCGAAGTTGTAGTACTCGCTGGAGTGATGTGCCTGGTGCGTCGCCCAGATCAGCCGTACCCGGTGGGCGATGCGGTGGTAGGCGTAATACAGCAAGTCGACCCCGACCAGCGCGGCGACCCAGGTGTACCACCGGGTGGCCGAAAGGTGCCACGGCGCCACGTAGGCATAGAGGGCTGCGTAGCCGAATAGGGCCAGGGTCTTCCAGGCGGCCGTGGTCCCCACCGAAACCAGGCCCATCGAGATGCTCGTCAGCGAGTCGCGGGTGAGGTGTGCCCCCGAGGCCGGCCGGGCGGCGTCGCTTTCGACGAGGCGTTCGAGCTTGCGCGCCGCAGTCCATTCGAGGGTCAGCAGCAACAGGAAGAAAGGGATGGCGAACAGCACCGGGTCCCGCATCTGCGGGGGCAGTCCGGACAGGAAACCGGTGACGGTATTCACACGAACAGGTTACGACCCCGGGTACGACGCTCGCCGCGAGTGGTGCACGTTTCACTCGTCTGGCACGGGCCCGCCCGGCGCTTGAGCCGCGCGCCGTCACTCCGACTGGGCCTTGTCCCCCGCGTACCACTGCACCGCACGGACACCCGGCTGCAGGGACAGCTCCGCGACCAGCTGCTCCAGGCGGGCCGGCGGGTGGCCGTCCATGAGCAGATGGGCGGTCAGGGTGATCTCGTCGTCAGTCACGTTCCCGGTATGGATGCCGCGCAGCGTGATGTCGTTGCCGGTGAGGTTCTGCACGATCTGGGCACGGGCATACTTCTCCGTTTTCGGCCGGCACACCACCTGCACCAGGTAAGGGCGCAGGCTCTCGTCGTCGTCGCCGCTGTTGTCATGGTCGATCAGCCGGCCGAGCGGGCGCCCGAACAGGTGGATGGCGATGACGGTGGCGGTGCCGATCAGCGTGAAGACGAGGTGGCCGGAGGCGGCCAGCACGCCGATCGCGGCCGAGCACCACAGGGTCGCCGCGGTGTTGAGGCCGCGCACGTTGACTCCCTCGCGCAGGATCACCCCACCGCCCAGGAATCCGATGCCGGACACCACATAGGACGCAACGCGGGTGGGGCTGCTGTCCTCGGTTGCCGCCGCGTACAGCACGAACAGCGTCGCACCCCCGGCGACCAGCGCATTGGTGCGCAGGCCGGCCCGGCGCGCGCGCCACTGCCGTTCGAAGCCGATCAGCGAGCCGCAACCCACTCCGACAGCGAGCCGGACCGCGAAATCGGCGACGCTCAATGTCTGCATGCAGCGCACCCCCTTCCCGCCCGCCGCCGGTTACCCGCGATCGGTCCGGACAAGCACGGGCGGCGCGGGTCGGCGCAGCTAACCACGTCCGGGTGAACGACAGGTAGACCGGGGGCTAACCGGGTCGACCGTCGGCCACCGCGGCGCTACGCCTTGGAAAGCTGATGCGGGCAGTAGAACTTCGCGGCGATCATGGCGAAATTGGACGCCTGCTCCATGTCCATCCCGGGGTTGTGGGTCTTCACGTCGTGCACGAGCTCCAGGCCCGATTCGCCGTTGTTGAGGCATGAGCAGACCGCCTTGCCGGACGCGATGACCGCGTCGGGGTTGGCATAGGTCATGCCGACCTGGTGCAGCGCGGCCAAGAAGCCCGCGTCGTCGCCGGCCGGTGGCGGCGGTGGGTCCGCCGATGCCGGCGACGCGAATCCGATCGCAACGGTCGTTCCGAGCAGTGCCAGAAGCAGTCTCATAACTGACCATCCTCCAATCGCGTTGGGCGCTAACCTATTTGCGCGTCCGTGGGCACGACCTGTGGCTTGTCGCCCTTCTTCAGGTGCACCGCGTGGATCCCGGGTTTCTTCGCCAGCTGCTCGAGCAGAGCGTCGAGACCCTCCTGGTCGACGTTGTGGTGCTGCACGCTTTCGGGCTTCTCCGATATCTGGGCGACGATCCGCTTCAGCTTCTCCGGCGAGTGGGCGTCCTTGAGTTCCTTCATCGGCTTGACGCGGCCTCGGACGCCGTTCCGGCTCAATGCGCTGGGAGCCCCGGCGCCCAGGGCGCTGCCGAGCATCCCGGCCACCGACATCGAACTGAGCAGCCCACCCTGACCGAGCGCCGCAGCAGGCACCGCTTCCGGCCCGGCGGCGGACAAGGCCGCGGCGACCGTTCGGATGGTGGGCGTGGCCGCGGCCCAGCTCGGCGGGACCGACAGCTTGCCGACCAGGGTGCCGGCGTTGCCCATGCTTCCCGTGACCGCGTTGAACAGCGTGCCGCGGGTGAATCCGGCGGCCCCGAGGCCGGCGCCCAGCGCGTCCTTCGGCAAAGCGCCATACGCGATGGGCGGGGCGAACTTCAGGAACTGCGAGACGGGGAAGTTGGTCAGCAGCCCGATGTCGTTGAACCCGGTGGTGAAGCTCAACGGAACCTTGACCGCGTTGTACAGGTTCGTGTACAGAGTTGACGCGCCGGATCCGAACAAGGAGTTCAGCAACCCGTTCAGGGTGGTGGTGTAGTCGGTGCTGAGATTCGACAGCGTGGCCAGCAGCGGGTTCCCCGCTCCCAGCGGGTCCAGGGCCTGGGTGAGCAGGGTCCCCACGTTGCCGAGTGGGCTCGCGGCCGCCTGGGTCACGGCGGCGGCCTGGTTGGCCAACCCGCCTGCGTTGGTGATCTGGGGCGCTTCCTGGAACGGCGTGACATTGGCGGCGGCGGCCGACGAGCCCGCATAGTCGTCCATGGCCACCGCGTCCTGCACCCACATCTCGGCGTACTGGACTTCGGTCGCCGCGATGGCCGGGGTGTTCTGCCCGAAGACGTTGGTTGCGACCAACTGGGCCAGCAGGCTGCGGTTGGCCGCGATCTCGGTCGGCGGCACGTGCGCCGCGAAGGCCGTCTCGTACGCGGTGGCCGCCGCGGTGGCCTGCGACGCGGCCTCGGCGGCCTGCGCGGCGGTGCCCTGCATCCAGGCGAGATAGGGCGTCACCGCGGCCGCCATGTTGAGCGACGAGGGACCGGTCCATACCCCGTTGGTCAAGCTGTCGATCACCGATGAATACGAGGACACTGTCGACTGCAGTTCGCCGGCCAGCCCCTCCCAAGCCGCCGCCGCGGCCCGCAGCGAGGCGGAGCCGGGACCGTCGTACATCCTGGCGGAGTTGAACTCCGGGGGGAACGCTGCGTAGATCATTTCTGTACCCCTTGCCTGGTGATGCGCGCCTGGGTGGATGGTGCTGGGCGGACGTGGGTCGGCACGGCGCTCAGTCCTCGAGCGCCGGGATCACGATGATGGTGGCGGCGGCGGGGTCGGCCTCGGCGACGATGCCGCCGAGCGAGCCCATCGCGGCCCCGCTGCCGCCCGCGGGCTGGAAGGCGACGGCGCCGACTGCGCGTCCGGCCAGGCTGGACAAGGCCATTTGGCTGAAGACGCCCTCCTCGCCCGCGAACGCGGTAGCGGCGGTGGCGGTGTTGGCGGGCAGCACCTGGGCGAGCGTCTTGATCGTGGGGGCCGCCTCGGTCCAGCCCTGCGGGACCGACATGCTGCCGACCAGCGCCGACTTGCCCATGGAGCTCGAAATCGGTGTGACGGCCGAGCTGAGCATCGGCTTCACCGCGCTGGCCCCCTGGGTGAGCGGTGCCAGGGCCCCCGTGATGGCCTTTGGTCCAGCGAAGTAGGCGGCGGCGCTTTGCCCGTTTTGGCCCCACGCGTATGCCTGCCCGAACGACAGGAAGGGACCACCGGGGATGGAGCTGAGGCCCTGGAGTGAATACGGGCCGGAGGCGGCGGTGCTGAAGATGTTGTTCCACGCCGTCAGGTCGGCCTGCAGCCCGGCCGGGAGCGGCGGCAGGTTGACCAACTGCGGCAGATCGAGTCCCGACAGCAGATTCCCCGACGTGGTCGGTGAGTTCAGCAAGCCGCTGCCCAGCCCCTGCAGCGCGCTCGGCAGCGAGTTGATGAACTGGGACAGCTCCGTTCCGATGTCCGCCGCGGGGGTGGCGGTGGCCTGGCTGGCCGCCGCGGCCTGCATTGGCGCCGCCGCGGAATTTGTCGTCTGCGGCGGCTCGACGAACGTCTGGAGCTGGGTCGCCCCCGCCGAGGAGGTGGCGTAGGCGTACATGGCGGCGGCGTCCTGCGCCCACATCTCCATGTACTGCGCTTCGGTCGCCGCGATCGCGGGGGTGTTCTGCCCGAGGAAGTTGGTGGCGATCAGGGCCATCAGGAGCGCGCGGTTGGCGGCGATGACCGGTGGCGGCACCGTCGCGGCGAAGGCGGTCTCGTAGGCGGCGGCGGCGAGCTTGGCCTGGGAGGCCGCTAGCTCGGCCTGCGTGCCGGTGGTGTTCATCCACGCCACATAAGGCGCGGCCGCCGAGGCCATCGCGATCGAGGAGGGACCGGTCCACGGGCCGGCGGCGAGACCCTGAACGGTGGCGCCGTAGGAAGCCGCCGTCGATTGCAGCTCAGCGGCCAGGTCGTCCCACGCAGCCGCGGCGGCCAACAGCGGCCCCGATCCCGCGCCGACGTACATCCGGCCCGAGTTGATCTCCGGCGGAAGCGCCCCGAAATCAAACATCGATATCCTCCACTCCCCTCAAGTGGCCGCCATGGTAGGCGCCGCTCAACTGCTCCTGCCGCATCGGCGCCGAAGCTCTAATCAAATCCATCGAAACGGTTCCGCCGAGCGACGGTAGGGCCCCAATCTCTTTTTTGGGAGAAATGGCGATGACGGCCCCATTCCGTTCACCCACAAGCATCGCCCAATGTAGCGACCATCGTGACCGAACGGTATTCGCATTGCGTTCCTGTGCAGTAATCAAAAGGTTAAAAGTAAATGTCATGAGCCGACCCCCGGGTGTGAGATCCACTCATTCGAGCTAACTTTCGGACAGCCATAAGCCCTAATCAGCGACTACCACGCAGCACAAAATTAACGAGCGCCGAGGCGTTTCGTCAGAAATCGAATTGCTTGCGGGTTCACACGAGAGCCGCCGCTTTGGCGGGTTTTTTAACAGTTTTCTAACGTCGCTAGTAATTGGACAGTGCGCCCATTCCCGGCGACCTCCTATGTCGGCGTAAACAAAAGAATTGGTTTATTCGACACGCATAGAACTACGCCGATCCGAGGCCGATCAAGATTGGCCGACGAGATCGGCTTCATTTGTGCGTTATGGCAGCGGCGGTGTCCGTGCCGGCCACGTGGAGCCGACGAGCCGCTACTGCCGGCCGTTGCGGTTGGGCTGCCCGTAGACCACTGACCCGACCGTCGTAGGCCATCCGACGACGCGGCCCCGGGCGCACCCGGAGGCGCAGTGGGCGTCGAAGTCGCCGAATTGGTGGTTGATCGTCATCCGCTACTCCCCTGAATTTCATCTAGCGTACGCATCCATAGCTGCAGTAGCACTGGTTAGCTACTGGGTGTTTACTGTGAGGGCAGTACGTCTCGTTTGCCGTGGTAGGCGCCCTCAGAGAGGCCTGGCCGCGGCGCCACCGGGTGGCGAGGATGTTGCGGAGCGGTCAATCCGCGCTCTCCCCCGATGTGAGGACGACGCTTCCACCCGGCGGCTATCGGGCTAGCCGGCGGCGGGTGGGCGAGCCACGAAACTGGGACGGAAACCGTACTGTGGCATCGCACGCCCGTACGGCTGGCCCCCCACGGCCCCGATGGGCATGCCGGGCGCGCCGGTCGCCATTGCGGGCGGCGGGGCGACCATCGGCGTGCCGCCCAGTGTCGAAGCGAGCGGGCTCGTCAGGGGTGCGGGCGCCGTCCAGCTAGGCGGCACCGAGACCGGGCCGACCATCGACGCGCGGCCCAGCCCCGCCGACACCGGGGTGCCCGCGCCGCCCAGGCTCGCGATACCCGAGATCCCCTGGCCGCCCGCTCCGATAGCAGCACCGGACAAGGGCGACGCAACCGACCCCGCCACGTCGCTGGTGGCACTGCCGCCGGCGCCCAGCAGCGTCGAGCTCGTCACCGCCGACACCACCTGTTCGGGGTTGAACGCCCCGGTCGACGTCAGCGTGTTCCAGAAGTTGCTGTTGGGATCCAATACCGAGGTGACGCCCGATGACGGGGCCGACGCCGGCGAGGCGAGATTTTGCAGCACCGCAGGCACGGCGGTGGTGAACTGCGCCAGGGTCGATTGCTGGGCGCCGGCCGGCGTCCCGGCGGCCTGCGTGACCGCGGCGGCCTGGCCGGCAATCCCGCCGGGGGTGGTCGTCTGCTGCGGCTGGGTGAACGGGTCGAGTTGCGCGGCCGTCGCCGATGAAGCCGCGTAGCCATACATTGCGGCCGCGTCCTGGGCCCACATCTCCGCGTACTGCGCCTCCGTGGCGGCGATCGCCGGGGTGTTCTGTCCCAGGATGTTCGTCGCGATCAGCGCCATCAGCTGGACGCGGTTGGCGGCGATCACCGGCGGCGGAATGGTGGCGGCGAATGCCGCGTCGTAGGCCGCCGCCGCCCCCTCGGCCTGGGCACCGGCCTGCTCCGCCTGCGCGGCCGTCGAGCCCATCCACGCCACGTACGGCATCGCGGCGGCCGCCATCGCCGCGGCTGCGGGGCCGTGCCACTCCTCGCCCCACAGGGCGGACAGCACCGAGTGATACGACAACGCGGTGGACCGCAGCTCCGCGGCGAGTCCCTTCCACGCCGATGCCGCGGCCAGCATGGGGCCGGAACCCGCACCCGAATACAAACGACCCGAATTGATTTCGGGTGGCAGCGTTGCAAAGTCAAGCACCGCGGTCATCGCCGGCCCCCCGACTGAAGAGCGGCCGCGGGTGCGGTCAATTGCGTTGCGGCCAAGAACGATATGCGGTCGTCCCGGGTCGCTGGTGCGGAATTGGTGGCTACAAACGACATCGGAGTTCTCCTCGCGGCAGGCGAGCGGCCCGCGCCCCGGCAGCCATTGATCACCGCCGCCCGCGCATGCTCGCACCGCGCACGCGAAGCGGCGCGATCGCGTGCGGGTAAGTCCTTGCGGGAGAACCTGTTCAGGCTGCGGAAGCAGAGCCGGGGCCGGATCGCAACGAAATGGTCGTCGATTTCGGATACGGACTGTCGTCGGAGCTCATCTCGCTCTCACCTCCTCACGGCCAGGGCACACGGGGATGCCATAATGCGCACGCGCGGGAGAGGGCACACGGGAGAAATTACCCGGACGCCGCACCCCTCTCGTCAGAGCTTTGGCACCACACGGCGTATCCGATCTCGACCGGAAGCCACTTGGGCTCAACCCTTAAGCCGGGAAGAGCTGTCCTGACCCTGGGCGTCTTTCGACGTTCGAGGTCAGTGGCCTATGTCCGTGCAGACGCCTCACCTAGCGAGGTGCATGCAAGGGCCATGGTGCACCGAACTCGTCGACGCGTCAAGCGCAACCGCGGCTGTCGACCGTTGCTGCGGCGCCGCGCCGTGTCGTGGCATCATCCCGCACTGCGCGAACCCTGTGTCGCACTAAGGTTTTGGCGACCCCCTAGCCGGCGGCCGGCGGGCGCGGCATGACCGTCACGTTGAATCCGTACCGCGGCCCGTTGCCGAAGTGGCGCCCAGCGTTGCTCACGGCGGGGATGCCCGGCATGCCCGGTACGCCGGCCGGGGTCTCCGGCAGGGTGGTGCTGTTCCACCCGCCACCCGAAAGCGCCGCGCCGGCATGGTTTTCCACCTGAGCGGCCACGGTCCAGGCCTGCGGCACGGACAAACGCCCAACCGCTGCCGCCTGGTTCACGCCGGCCGAGACGCCGCCGAACTGCACATCCGGCACGGCCGGCGAGCCGAGCGGCGCGACGGCCGAGCTGTATGGCACGACGGGCGTGCCCAGCGGCGCCCAGGTCTCGTTGCCGGAACCGGCGCCCATTGGCGGCAGTGCGGTGGCTCCCGGTTCCCCGGCGACGGCCACCGCGTTGATGTCGGCCATCGACGCCGTCACGGTCTGCTGGACGATGGCGGGGCTGGTATACCCCGCCGACACGAACCCGTTGACGAAGTTCGAGTCCAGGAAGTCCCAGAGGCTCGTCGGGCCGTCGGCCGCCGGCGTCGCTAGTTGTTGCAGCGCCGCCGGAACCGCGGACGTCAGCTGACTGAGGGTCTCCTGCGCGCCGGAGGCCGCCGGCGCGCCGGTGGCCTGGGTGACGGCCGAGGCCTGATCGGTCTGTCCCGTGGGATTCGTCGTCTGGGGCGGTTGCACAAACGACTTCAGGTCGGCCGCCGACGCCGAACTCGCGGCGTAGCCGTACATCGCCGCCGCATCCTGCGCCCACATCTCGCCGTACTGAGCCTCGGCCGCGGCGATCGCGGGCGTGTTCTGGCCCAGCAGGTTGGTCGCCACCAACGCCGCAAGCTGAGCGCGGTTGGCCGCGACCGCCGCCGGAGGTACCGTCATGGCGAACGCCGCCTCGTATGCGGCGGCCGCCGACGATGCCTGGGCCGAGGTTTGCTCCGCCTTCACCCCGGTGAGAGTCATCCACAGCATGTACGGCGAGACGGCTGCCGCCATGGTTGTCGACGCGGGCCCCAGCCAGCCCTCACCGACCAGCCCCGAAATCACGGTTTGATACGACGACGCCGTCGAATGCAGTTCGGCGGCCAAGCCGTCCCAGGCGGCCGCGGCGGCCAGCATCGGTGCCGAGCCGGGACCAAAATACATTCGCGTGGAATTGATTTCCGGCGGCAATGCTCCGAAGTCCATTGTCGGCCCCGTCAACCTTTGATAACCGCGTTGGGGGCTTCGCTGGACACCGATAAGCTCGGCGGGTTTGCGAATGAATTTCGAGCGCGCACCGCGAATTGCGGTGGCCTGGGGCGTGATGCACCGGCCGGTTCGGCCGGCGGCCCCAGTCTTGTCACAGCATGGAACATCGGACTTCTCCTTACGGGATTGCCCGACCCGGCCGTGGCCCAGGAACTGTCACAAACTGCCGGCAGGCGTGCGCATCGTCGGGTCAGCGCGCTCGGTCGCTTGGCCCACACCTGCCCAGACGGAGGACATGCGCCGCGGCCGGATCGGGGGAATTCTCATCGATTCGATACAGCCGCTGTCAATCGGACCAGTTCACGCACCTCCCGTCACGTGTAGGCACGGGGTGCCCTGATGGTTGCACAACAGCGGAGAAGGTCACCGGCCGCGATCTGCCCGGTGCAGCGCCCTCTCATCGGAACTTCATAGCTACGAAAGCGTATCCGGCGCGCATAAAGTCAGGCGGCTTTTCCGCTCATTTCAACCCCAAACGATAGACGACACAAATGGTTTGGCATCCCGCTGGAAGCCGGAGTTGCCGGCAGATATCGGAATTTACGCGACAGAAACTGCGGGTAACCGGGTGTCAATGCAAATCGAGGCAATCAGGGCGCCGAGCGGTGAGTGACTCGCCGTGCGGCGGCAACGGACACCGTTTGCGGCGAACCATGACCCGCTGCGCCGGCTGCAACAAAACCCGCCGACGGCCGCCGCCGCGGCCGCGGAAGTTAGCTGCCGAGGAACTTCGACGGCCTGGGAGGCTAGCTCGACTTGTTTTCGGCTACCGCCGCGCCCAGGCCCTCCGCGAGGTCTTCGCGGGTGAGCCTGGTGAACCGCAGCAACTGAGCGTTGCTGAATTCCGTGAGGTCGCTGGCCAGCACGTCGTCCAAATCCTCGTCGTCCAGGCGGAAGCTGCGGTGATCGCGGGCCTTTTCCACCACGTTCCGCACAAAGCCGGCATTACCGAGCGTGTCGATGCCGCGAATCAGGTCCCCGTCTTCCGAGTAGCTCTCGTCCAGGTAGAACTTCGTGTACGACGGCAGGAGCACCTCGACGTCCTCGTCGGTGATGATGTCCTGGTTCTCCTGCCCCATCAGCTTTGTCAGCGCGACCAACTCGTCCGGCTTGTAGCTGAAGAACTCGATAACGGTCGAAAAACGCCGGCGCAGACCCTGGTTCACGTCGAGCATCTTCTCCATCGCCTTGGCGTAGCCGGCGCCGAAGACAACCAGCTCGTCGCGATGGTTCTCCATGTAGAGCAGCAGGGTGTTGATGATCGCGTTGCCGTAGGGGTCGCCCTGCTGGTAGCCCTTCTCGTGCAGGGTGTGCATCTCGTCGAAGAACACCGCCCCGCCCAGAGCGCCCTCGAGCATCTCCTCGGTGTTCTTCTCGGCGTCGGCCATGTACCGGCCCAATAGCTTGGTGCGGCTCGTTTCCACCACCACGGGCTTACGCAGCACGGTCAGCCCGCACAGCTGCTTGCTGAACGCGCGCGCCACCGACGTCTTGCCGGTACCTGGGGGGCCCAGCAACAGGGTGTGGCGCGACGTCACGGGCACCGGCAGTCCCATCTTGGCGCGCGCCAGGTTCACCTTGGTGGTCGACTTGATCAGCTTGATCTCACGCTTGGCACGCTCCATGCCGAGCATCGCGTTCAGCTCGGCATCCCCTTCGGCCAGGTACTTGGCGGCCTCCACGGCGTGGCGGGCCGCCTCGGTCTGGGCGCGGCTCGGCGCGCTGTCCGCGTCCCACGGATCGGTGCGGGCCTCGATCGTCTCGGGGTCGGTGACCACGAGCCGGTAGTTGGGGTTGTCCAGCGCCTCCCGGGCGGGGGCGAATTTCGGATCGCGCGAGTAGACCCGGCGGAGCAGCTCGATGGCCTCTTCTTCCCGGCCGACGTGCCGCAGGCACATGCCCTGGGTGTAGAGGGCAATGTTGGCCGCGCCGGGCACGCGGTCCCCTTCGATGGCGGCCTCGCCGCGGCGGAAGGCCTCTTCGAAGACCCCGAGGGAGGCCAAAGCCGTCGTCGCCATCGCCGCGCCCGCCGCCTTCAGCTCGGGTTGGCGCCACTGCTTCCCCTCCGGGAATTGCAGGAGCACGTCGGGCCAGCGTCCGGTGCGGAAGAACAACACACCGCGGACGTAGGCGAACAGTTCCTCCTCGAACGGCTGGCGCGGCTCGACGCCGTCGAGCAGCTTCGCCGCCTCCTCGTAGCGCTTGGCCTCGGCAAGGACGGCGGCAAATGCGCAGGCCAGCGACTCGACGCTGGTGACGGCCAGCCGAAGGAACAAGCCGTCGGAAACCTCGGGCCGGAACTGCAGCTCCGTCACGCCGAGCCGGCGCGTCTCCCAGCCGAACGTCCTGACGGCAGCCCACGCTCCCGCGAGCACCTCGATGCTCTGCTCGCCGGCGAGCATCCGCGCCAGCCAGGCGTCGCACATCCCGGGATCCAGGGCGGTCGCGGTGGTGAACATCTGCGCCGCGACCTGGGGGTTGTGGCTCGGTTGCAGCCCGTTCACCGAGATACCGGATGCCAGCAGCCCGGCGACCAGTGCGTTACGGGCGTCTTCGGCGATTGATTGCGAGCGCGTCATTGCGCCGCGGGCACGCCCGCCGAGCTCTCCTGCACCTGACCGACGGACAGGACCAGCTCATCGTCGTCGTGCAGACCACGGCTCGGCACGACCAGCTGCGTGCGGATCGTGGGGGCGGGCAGGCTCGCGCGCACCGCCGCCAGCTGCCGGCCGGTGAGCCGGTTCAGCCCCGCCGAGACTTCCCGCGGCAGTCGGCCGTCGCTGTGGTAGCGCACCCAGGCCGACACCTGCGGCCGGCCGGCCCAACTCGTGAGCCGGATCGTGAGCACGGTGGCGTCGGTGTCGGGACGGAACAGGTCCTCCAGCGTCTCAGTGCTGATGTCCGAGGGCGTCAACCAGAAGCTGGTCGCGAACCCGTTGAAGTGCTTGAGGTGTCGCCATCCCGGGCGGCTCCACGTGGGCTCGAGGTTGGCGAGCACGGCTTTGTCGACCTCGACGAGCTCGTCGGCCGTCAGCGGCCGCGCCGCACAGCTCTGGCCGTCGAGATCCTGCGCCAGCCGCTCGGTAGCCGCGACCAGCGTCGATGCCAGCGAATCGCGGGTCGCCACGGCGGCGACGTTGCGCTGCGGGTTCATCCGCAGCACCAGCCAGGTGCGGCGAACGTATGAGGCCGGCTGGTCGGTCACCAGCCCCCACTCCTCGGGGCCCCAGTCGTCCAGCTTCGACAGCTCGGCGGCGCTGTCTTCCGGGCCCCCGCGGCGTACCTTCACCGAGACGATGTCGATGCCGTCGAGGTTGATGTCGAACTGGCGCAGTCCGGCGGCGACCGACTGCACGAGCAGGGCGGCCTGCGAGGTGCGATGGCGATGACGTCCCGCCGGGTCCTCCCCGCCGTCGATCGCGATCACGGTGACCAGGCGACCCTGGTAGCCGCGCACACCCACCTTGTCGCGCCCGTACTTGCGCTGGTAGTCGGCCGCCGGGGTGCAGCCCGCGGCCAGCGAGCTGCCCGGGTCCGCGGACCAATCCCACAGCCACGAGGCCAGCCCCGCGGTCACCGTGAGGCCGTGGTGGGTGACCAGTGACAGCAGCGTCACCAGTACCGCGAGACCGACACCGACCCAGAACGCGATGCGATGCTCGCCCTGCCACGATTCCGGGCAGTGGCTGGCCACTACCAGGATCAGGATGTCGACCAAGAACACCGCAGTGACGCGCGACCACGCCAAAGACAACCCAAAACTGCGCTGAGCCTTCATTGCTATTGCTGCTCCGCCCTTATTGCTGCTTCCGCGATCGCTTCATCAGCGTCGTGGTACCGAAGATCGCCCCGCCGATCAGTAGCGCACCGGTGAGCCCGCCAGCGGCGACCCACACCGGCACCATATCGCGGCCCGGTGTCGCACGAGGAATGTTCAACGGGGCCGACAAGCGCTGCGGCGGTTTGAGCGGACCGTCGGGAACGTCCCATGTCAGGGCCGCCACCGGGTCGACGAGACCGTAGCCGATCTGGTTGTCGACGCCGCGTGCGGGCGCCCTGGCGGTGCGTTCCAGGCGGTTGATCACCTGGTAGGCCGAGAGCTGCGGGTACTTGGCGCGGACCAGGGCGGCGACCCCGGACACGATTGCGGCCGAGAAGCTCGTGCCGGACGGAACCAGCAGCGAGTTGTCCGGGCCGTCGATCGCGTTGATCAGGCCGTCGTCCCGGGGCGAGAGCCCGACGACATCGGTCCCGGGCGCGGCGAGCCCCACCCACGGGCCGGAGACGCTCGTCGACCCCTGGCCCTGGCCGCCTTGCGTCAGCGGCCGGCCGTCGGTGTCGACCGCGCCGACGGTCAGGACGTAGTCGCTGAACCAGGCCGGCGTCACGACAGTCGTGACTCCGCTCCAGTCGCGGGGGTCCTTCGGCTGCATCGGATCGAACGCCGGGTTCTGCTTGCAGTCCTTCTTGCTGGTGTCGCCGGCCGCGGCCACGATGACGGCGTTCTTGTCGACGGCCGCGTACCGCACCGCGGCGCCCAGCGTGCGCTGGTCGATGATGTTGCGCGCGCTCATGCAGGTCACGTCGGAGATGTTGATCACCGAGGCCCCCAGGTTGGCGGCGTGCACGATCGCCCGCGCCATGGTCTCGACGTCGTCGATCTTCGCCCGCGTCTGCGGATCCTCGTCACCGGTGTACGCGTCCTTGAGGCCGAAGGCCTGGCTGGACTGCCGGATCGCGATGATGTCGACGTCCGGTGCGATCCCGCTGAAGGCGTCGGGCGCGGCCGAGGGAGCCGGCGCCGGCGGCGGGGGCGGCTTGGGCGCCGGATCCAGCGGCCGCGGGCCGCGCTGATTGTCGACCGCGGCGATCCGCCCGCCACCGGAGTAGCTCGGGATCGTGACCGTGCCGCCGCCGTGGTTGGCCGCGCCCGGGGCCGCCGGAGCGCCCGGGGCTGCCGGAGCACCCGGCCCTGGCGGCGGGCCCTGGGGCGGCGGTGGCGGGGCTCCGAAGGGTCCGGGAGGCGGAGCGTCCGAAGGCGGCGGGGGCACCATGGTGACGGTCTGCGGCAGAGGCGACAGTGTCACCGTCTGCGGCGGAGGCGCTTTGGGGGGCGGCTCGGTCGTGGGGATCGTGACCGGCCGGCGCGGCGCCGCGGGCGGCGCCGCCACGCCGTTGGCCGGGGCCGCGCCGATCATCGACGCCACGATGGTGCCGTGCGCGTCGCAGTCGGACAGGCCGTCGCCGCCCATCACGTAGTCGCCGCCCGGGATCAGGTGCGGGAACCTCGGGTGCGGGGTGACACCGGTGTCGATGACCGCAACCTTCTGCCCGGCACCGCGCCCGAACTGCCACGCCTCCTGGAGGTTCAGCAGGTCCATGTACTTCGGCTGCAGTCGGAAGTCGGTGCCCGGCAGGACACCCACCTCAGTGCAGTACGAGTTCTGCTTCATGGGCGCCGGCGGCCCGGGCGGGCCGTCCGGCGGCACCGCGGCCGGGTCGACCGTAGGAGGTGAGATCGCGTACGCCGGGGGCAGCCCGGCCAGGGCACCCGAAGCAAGCAAGAGCGCGGCGATGGTCACGCGGGTCGCGCGACCACGCCGCACCTTGCGACTAGCGGTATCGGATGGCTGCATAAACGTTCATCAACCACAATGCCAGGGGGAAGATCGGCATGAGGCAGAGGTACTCGATCCATTCCACGAACTTGCGGAACAGCGGGCTGTAGATGGTGTTGGGCACCACGGCCGCGGCCGTCAGGCCCGCCGCGGGCAGCAGCACCAGGATGGCCGCGCTGATCGAGACGGCGAGCGGCGACTGCAAGACCAACGCGTACCGGGCCACCACCGTGAACACGATCAGCACGGCGGTCACTGCCAGGGTGATGGCCTGCCAGCGGTCCACGTAGGAGCGGCCGCGAAGCATCAGGAAGCCCGCGCTGAACCCGGCCAGCAGGAGCGGCAGCCAGCGCTGTCCGGTGTGCGGGTCGGCCAGCGCGGTCAAGGACACCACCATCAGCACGCCCAGCCCGACGAGCAGGCCGGTCAGGAAGGAGCGGGCCCGTTCGGCCTGCAACAGGACGTCGCGGACGGACGCCGGGCCCTCGAGGACCGGCGGGCCACCCTCGGAGCGCACCACGGTGGTGGGCAGGTCGGGACGCGCCTCGAACACCCACCGGCTGGTGGCCGACGGGAACACGGGCAGGCGGATGCCCGCCAGCCGCCGCGACAGCGCCGGCGCCCCGTGGTAGACGAGCACGCACAGCAGCACGACGGACGTGAACAGGGTCACGGCGCTGGTGTTGGCGATCATTCGCGCCAGGGCGGCGATACCGGTCACCAGGGTGACGGTGACGATCGCGGTGTAGAGCCCCAGCCGGCGCCCGGTGAAGCGCAGGGCGAGCATCGCAGAGATGGTGAGCACGCCGAAACCGAGCACGGCGTGGGGTGAACCCACTCCACCCGGGGGCGCCGCGGCCGCGGCCACCGACAGCGGGGCGAGCGTGCTCAGCAGCAGCAGGTCGCCCACGCGGCGGTCCTGCTGGGTCTGCGCCCGCATCAGCATCAGGAGCGAGACTCCCAGCATGACTGCGGCGATCACGGCGGCGTAGACAGTGGGCAGCCACGAGTTGTGGTGCCAGCGGTACCAGCCCAGCAGGGCGGCCGCGGAGGTGACGCCGACCGCCACCATCGAGGCGCCCACCTGCACGGCGACGACGGGGTCGATCGCGGCGAATCGTTTGCTGAGATTCGCCGCAACCGCGGTCGAGATGTGCTCGATGACCTGGGAGCGGTGCTCGGTGTCTTGGATGAACCGAATCCACAGCCGGTCGCCGTCGTAGACGTCCTGCTCGGTGAGGGACTGGGTGGCCCGCAGCGGCGTTCCGTCCACGAGGCACAGGGCCCACCTGCCGCGGCCCTTGGCCTCCAGCGGCGTCTCACCGAGCTCCCGCAGCCGGCTGTTGACGACCTTCAGCAGCGGGTCCGTCATGACCGAGACAGGGGCGTTGGCGTCCAGCAGGACGCCGATCTGGACGCCCTCGCCGGCCATGATGCCGACCACTACCGCCCGAGGCTGCGAGATTCCCTCGACATCAGCCTGTGGTGCTTCAACTCCCACTACCGCAGTCATCGCCCTACGGCCCCTTTCATGGTGAATGAGTAAGCCCGTGCCGCCAGCCCCGCGGGAGCCGCCGGAAGCTGGGTCGATCGACTCGCCGAGGCGCCAGGGCCCCCCGGGAGGTCCAGCTCGACTAATTCGGATTTCATCTGCCTCGCCTTGCGATCAAGAGTCGTGGTGACACTGGTTTGGGATTTGCTGATGATTCTAGAGAAGTATGCCGCGTTCGCATCTCGACCGCTTGTTATGCGCAAAAGCATTGGTAAACATTGTGTTTCGCGACCGATTCACACCCTTCGGTGCGTTTTCCATTCGCCGTAGGGCAGCGTGTCGAGCACCGTCTTGACGCCGACCTGCACTAGCTGGGGTGTGGCGGGGCAGATAGCCAGCCACGCCTCGCCGGAACCCGCGGTGCGCGCCTGCTGGTACATCGCGATGCGGCCGCCCGACCCGTCCTTGAGTGACAGGACGGAGGCGCTGGGGCCTTTGGCGTCGTCGCGGTACTGGCGCGCGTACACGGCCACCTCGGCCGCCGGGTCGGACAGCGCCTGACCCAGGGCGGCCACCGTGGCGGCGCTGATGCCCATCCGTCGCAGGTCGCCGCCGGAGAACACGTTGAATCCCGACTCCTGCCACGACTTCGTCGCTTCCAGCATTTCCTCGAGTGGCACGTTGACGGCGTTGATCGCCGCCGGCTCCGCATGGTGAATGGATTCGAGGCCGTCCATGACCAACGCGGCGATGGAGGCGCTGTCGGCGATGGCGACGTCGTCGACGGTGATGTCGCTGCCGACCCGCACGGCCGACACCCAGTGCTGCCCGCGCCGGGCGAGGACGACGCGGAACTCGTTTTCGGGGATGTCCCGCGATCCGGGCGGCTGGTTCTCGTCTTCGACCACGCCGTAGAGCAGCTTGCCCCGGGACAGCAGGGCGACCACCTCGAGGTCAGGCGCCGCGAGAACCCGCATCCGGGCGGCGACCTGCTCGTGTACCTCGTCACCGACCACGATGCCCTGCTCGCGCATCACCGCCATGCCGGGATGCTCGTTCAGCCAATCACTGGAGTCGGTGGAGACGTAAGGCCGGCACCGCAACTCCGGAGCGACGTGCCGGATGTCCAGGAGTGCCTGAAGCATCCAGAAGCCGTCGACGTTGACGGTGATGTCGGTGCGGGTGCTCTGTTGGTCCATCTGTCCCTCGAAGTCGAAGTGGTCGGTAACCGCAGGACGCGGCAGCACACCGACGTGGTGTGCTGCCGCGCCTGAAGTTGGGAGTTAGGCCCAGCTGGACCCGACGGCGCTGTCGGTGCTCGCCATGTTGCTGCCGGCGGTCTGCACCTTCTGGCCGTGGGAGTTGGCCTGCTCGTAAATCACCTGGAAGTTACGACCCAACTGGGTGATGAACTCCTGGCACGCCACCGAACCGGCGCCGCCCCAGAAGTCACCGGCGGCCAGCACATCGCGAACGATGGCCTGGTGCTCGGCTTCCAGCGATGCGGCCTGCGCGCGGATCAGGGCGCCGTGCGAGTCGACATCGCCGAACTGGTAATTGATGGTCATTTCGGTGTTCTCCTAACGTCTGAGAGGGTACGCAGCCTCAGCTTTTAGCGCTAGCTGCCGAGGATCTGCTGGGAGGCCTGCTCTTGCTGCTCGTAGTTGTTCGCGTCGCGGATCAGTCCGTCGCGCACGCCGTGCAGCATGTTCACGATGTTGCGGAAGGCCTGGTTGACCTGGCCCATGGTGTCGTAGGAGGTCGCCTGGGCCTGGCCGCTCCAGCCGGCACCGGCGATGTTCATCGACGACGCCCACATCTTGCGGGCCTCGTCCTCAACGGTCTGCGCGTGGGTCTCGAAACGACCGGCCATCGCCCGCATCTCGTGCGGGTCAGTCATGAAGCGTGTAGCCATGATCCTTTTCTCCTTAATATTCGGGATTTGCTGTGTTCTCAGGGATGGTCTGATGGCTACGCGGAAAGCAACCACCGAACCGGATAGTTGAAGATAAGTTCCCCCGCCCGTCGTTCCTCAGATAGTCGCGTGGCACGGCGGGCACGCCAGACCCAAACCGCGGTGTTTGGGTACGCGGAGGTCAATCACCGACTGCGTGGCCGGCGTGGTGTGTTCGATCAGCCGGCGGCGGCCGCGTTGGCGGCCTCGGTCGCGGCGTACGAACCGGAGCTCGTCGCCAGGGTGTTGACGAACATCTCGTGAATCGCGGCGGCCTGGGCGCTCACCGCCTGGTACATCTGCGCGTGCGCGGCGAACTGGGCCGCGGTCAGCGCGGACACCTCGTCGGCGGCGGCGGGCACCACCCCGGTCGTCGGGGCCGCAGCAGCCGCGTTCTGAGCGCTCATCGCCGAGCCGATGCCCTGCAAGGTCCCGGCTGCCGCGGCCAGCGCCTCGGGCTGTGTCGTCACGAACGACATAGTTGTTTCCTCCTAAGTAGATCCCCCACACTCTGCAGAGAGAGTAGATGAAGGCGCTCTCCGGGAGGCCGTCCCGAAGGAGCCCGTTTGCAATTGTTCACTGAACGGTACGGCGAATTCACTTTTAGTAACGACACAGTAACAGCGACGGGGCCCGCTTGGCCTCTTCATCAGCAAACTCACAGCGCCGCGACAGGAAGCCATAGCATCGCCGCTCCCCGAGCTGGCCGGTTCCGGGATCCCAGGACGGGCGCTCGCCGGCCCAACGAGCCACGGCACCCGTCGTCCGGTGGACCCCCGCCGGGGAGGCGAATCCCGTCGGTAGCCAGCCGAGGCTGCTCGCCAACTTCCTCAGCCGGCCGCGGCCGCGTTGGCGGCCTCGGTCGCCGCGTACGACCCGGAGCTGACCCCCAAAGCGTTGACGAACGCCTCGTGAATTGCCGTGGCTTGGGCACTGACCGCCTGGTACAGCTGGGCATGGATGGCAAACTGAGCCGCCGTAAGCGCGGACACCTCGTCGGCCGCTGCAGGCACCACCCCCGTGGTCGGAGCCGCTGCGGCCGCATTCTGGGCAGTCAGGGCAGAACCGATCGACTGCAAGGTGCCGGCCGCCGCGGCCAATGCCTCCGGCTGCGTGGTCACATATGACATCTTTAGCTCCCTCGTCGAGTAGCCGTTTCAACGGAAGTTCCGTCGGGCAGCACAGTACGTCGCTTCGGCGGAACGCCGCTCCGGGGAAATTCGGCGGCCGCCGGGACAGGTACGGCTTCGCCTCCGCCCACGGTCGTTCATCGGCGGTTAGTCCGCCGTTTGGACGGCAGTTAGGTCTCCGTCGTCTACCTGCGGGTCTTGGCTTCGGGGAGGATCCATGGGCACGCGTGCGCATGACGCCGTGGCCATGGGCGTGGATCATCGCCGGCGCCGAAAGCATTGCGGCAGGCAATAAAATCCGGCAGCAGAAAAGCCGATCACGCGCACAGCTAACGACTCAGTTTTCGGTGTCCGGCGTCGCCGCGGCGACTCCTAGTCGAATCCCTCGGTGTGGCCGAATTCCGGGCGACACCGAAACGCAGCGGACCGCCGGCAAACTCGCCACACACAACGCGGGCGGCTTCGCCGTCGCCGGATGGCGATCATGCGAAGGGTCATGGGAATTACCGCGCCCGGCGTAACGCCGCGCCCCGCGCCGACCCGGCATGCTGCCCGGACGCGCCCCGCCTGAACCCGGGGGCCGCCCGTGCGTCCGCGCCCGAGCTGGCCGCCGGGCTCCCCAAATGGCCCTTACGACAACGCCTTTCGTGGCGGCACCCGGCGGTCGTCCGTCGCCTCGCGGTATCGTCGTCATGCGGGCGTCCTGCCCGGGTCGTTCCCACCCGCGTTTGAAGGTTGTCGAACTTATTCGCGGCAAGATTCTATCCGGGACGTCGGGACGGCCCGTCGTCCGCACTCGCGTCCGGATGCGTGTCCGGATCTCCGATTTGTGCAGGCCACACCCGCTCAGCTAGGCCGTCGCCACCGAACCGACCACCTGACCCGCGCCCACCCGGGTGGGAGTAACGGGGCATCGCCCGTCGTCTCGGCAGACCTGGAGTGCGGCAAAGCCAGCTAATGTGCCGACAGCAGGACGTACACGAAAATTCCGTCCCGTCCGCGCAAGCATTTCAGGGCGTTGGGGGCCCTCACGACCGGAACGAGGGGAAGCTGATGGATTTCGGAGCGTTACCGCCGGAAATCAATTCAGGCCGGCTTTATTCCGGACCAGGCTCGGCGCCATTGCTGGCCGCCGCCGCGGCCTGGGATGGATTAGCCGCAGAGTTGAATTTCACCGCGGCGTCTTACGGGTCGGCCATCTCCGAGCTCACAGGCACTTGGCAGGGGCCGTCTTCGGCGGCGATGGCGGCCGCGGCGGCGCCGTACGCGTCGTGGTTGACCACCACCGCGGCGCAAGCCGAACAAGCGGCGCTGCAAGCCAAAGCGGCGGCGGGCGCTTACGAGGCCGCCTTCGCGGCCAGTGTGCCGCCGCCGGTGATCGCGGCCAACCGCGCACTGCTGGCCGCGCTGGTTGCAACCAACTTCTTCGGCCAGAACACGTCGGCGATCGCCGCCGCGGAAGCCACCTACGCGGAATTCTGGGCCCAGGACGCCGCCGCAATGTACGGCTACGCGGGCTCCGCGGCGGCGGCCAGTCAGCTCGCCTCGTTCAGGGAACCGCCGACAACCACCAACGGCAATCCGGCGGCCAATCAGACCTCGGCGGACGCCCTGTCGGACATCTCCACGTTCCTCGCCACCGTGCAGAAGCAGCTCGCGACCCAGATCGCCCAGCTGCAGAGTCAGGTGGTGAGCTTTACGAACAGCGTGGTCGGGCAGACCCCGAACCTCGTTCCCCCGTCGACTTGGACCGGGTTCACGGCGTTCACGGACGCGAACAACGTCATCAAATCCCTCACCGCGGTGATCAACGCCACCGGAGCGTCCCCCTACACGCCGTTCGGCGTCGCGAACATCATGAAGAACTGGTACCAGGTTTCGATCAGTATCCCCAGCCTGGGTACCGGCATCCAGGGCATCGGCCCGCTGGTGCACCCCAAAGCCCTCACCGGCGTGTTGGCGCCACTGCTGCGCAGCGACATGTTGACGGGAGCCGCCGGGGCCCACGTGGCGGGTTATTCGGCGGTCACCGGGGCGACCGGCCGTGCCGAGCTCATCGGATCGCTGTCGGTGCCGCAGAGCTGGGCCGCGGCCGTCCCGGCCGTCAGGTTGGCGGCGACGTCGATGCCGGAGACCGCGGCCGAGGCGGCTCCCGCGGTCGCTGCTAACGGTCGATCGGCGATGTTCGGCGAGACCGCGCTGGCGAGTCTGGCCGGACGCGCGTTCGGGGACACCGCTACGCGGTCGGTTGGCAGAACCCCCACGCGCGCGCTGGCGGGAAACATCCCGCGCTTTACCGACGGTGTGGTCGCCGAGGACAACATCGCAACCACAGCGACAATCATCGTCATACCGCCGAACGCGGGATAACCAGGGAAAGGCACGGCAATGGCATTGGGGATATTTGGGGATTTCGCATCCCAGCCGCCGGAACTCATCTCCGCCAAGATCTATTCAGGGCCCGGTGCTGGCCCGCTGCTTGCCGCGGCCCAGGCGTGGGAGGCGTTGGCGGGAGAGCTGCAGACTACGGCTGCGTCCTACGGAGCGGCCATCGCCGAGCTCGGTGCGTCATGGCAGGGTCCCTCGTTCGATTCCGCGGCCGCCGCGGCGTCCCCCTATGTGACATGGTTGTCGACCACAGCGGCTCAGGCCGAGCAGGCCGCCGCCCAGGCGCGGACCGCCGCCAGCGCCTACGAGGCCGCGTTCGCCGCCACCGTGCCGCCTCCGGTGATCGCCGCCAACCGCGCCCAGCTGGCATCGCTTGTCGCGACGAATATCTTCGGGCAGAACAATTCGGCGATCGAGGCCACCGAAGCCGAGTATGAGCAGCTATGGGCCGAAGACGTCGCAGCCATAACTACGTACGCCGGCTCGTCGCTGGCCGCGACTCAGCTGACCGCGTTCACCGAGGCGCCGCAGACCACCAGCGGCGGCGCGGCGGCGGCTGCCACCACGGCCGCCGCCGTCACTCCGCAGTCGATAATCACCCAACTGGAAGCGATTCTCACGCAGCTGACCACGGGCGTCACCACGTTCACCACGGACTACTCCACCTTCTGGGAGAACTTGATAACGAAAATCACCGGCAATACGCAGATCGCGACTGTCTGGGAGTCCCTGTATTCCTTCATCTCCGGTGCCGGCAGCCAGGCGACGTGGACCAACGTCGTCAACAGTAGCTCGAGCCTTGGCATCGGCCAGTGGAAGAACTTCTTCGTCTATCAGCCGTGGAGCGCGAATATGGCGAAAGGGAGCCTGGCCGGTGGACTGTCATCGGGGGCGCCCGGAATCCTGGCGAGGCCCGCGTCGGCAGTCCTGGGTAGTGCGCCGGCCGTGGGGAAGCTGTCCGTGCCCGCGAGTTGGGCAAGCGCGACTCCGGCGATTCGGCTCGCCTCTACCGTCTTGCCGAGCACCAGCGCGGCGGCGGCTCCGGCGGCTGGTTTGGCGGACCTGTTCAACTCGGCTGCCACCGCGGGCAGCTTCGCGGGAGGCGCGCTGGGAACGCCGCTCGCCAACGTTGCCAGTAGGACGACCCGCGTCCAGCCCGCTCCGAGCACCGCCAAGCGCAAAGCGCCAGTCGCGCTGGACCGCGTCATTGCGCAGTTGCAAGAGCAGCCCGACGTGGTGCAGCACTGGACCGTCAGCGAATCCGAACTCGATGACCTGGTTGCGGAACTCTCGATGAAACCCGGCGTCCACGCGGTGCACGTCTGCGCCGAAGGCGAAGCCGCCGTAGCGGCGCCCCAATCCCATTCGGGTTGAGCGAGTATCCCATGGGCATCGAGCGTCGAAGGATCGCGGCATCCGGGACCGGCCGTCCCGGAATGGCTTCGGCCGCGGGCCAATTCGTCAGGAGTCGCCGACCGGAAGGACGTCCGAGGAGAGGGGCGGCATTTCATGCGGTATAGAGGACCATGGTTTGCAAAGCTGCTGCTGGCGCTTCTGGGCACGCCGATGGGAATCGTCGTTGCGTGGCCTGCCCACGCGGAACCCGGCATCGACGAGCCGCCTAACGGAGACGATGGGGCATTTCTGTCTTCCCTGCACCAGTTGGGAATCAATTTCGGCGACCCCAGCCAGGCGATAGGCGCCGCGCACTCGGTCTGCGGCCTGATCCAACGAGGCGAATCGGGCCTGGAGGTGCTCAATGATCTCCGCGACCAGAACCCCGGGCTTTCCACTAACGGTGCTGCCCAATTCGCGACGGTCGCGGCTAAACACTATTGCCCGCGGCAACTCGAGCCGAACGACCACGGGATCAAGTAGCGCCGAATCTGCCTGCATGACTTGCCGGTACCCACGCGAACGCGATTCGGAGATGCCTACGGCGCCGGTTTGGTCGATGACATTGCAGGACAGCGCGAAAGACGGAGCAACCAGAGTTTCGTCATTCGCCGTCTCGGCCGTAGGTTTAACGGTTCTTCGACAGCCTGTGGGCAGAAAAGCTGAGGAGACGGGTGCCGCAATCTGAATCGCCGCCGACGGCGGGCCTCTGGGACGCCGAACGTTTGATGCGCGCCAGAGACTTCGCGTCGGCGGCGGAGATCCTCGAGGATATCGTCGAGCACGACGACAATCTTCAAGCCCTCTGCATGCTTGCGTCGTCGCTGCTGGAAGTCGGAGAACATCGGCAAGCGCTTCACTACGCCTCGCTCGCGGCGCAACGGGAACCCTCCCTCGCGCCCGCCAGGGACTTGCTTGGCAGGGCGAACGCGGCGTTGGGGCACTTCGCGTCCGCGTTGTCGGAATACCGCGCTCTCGCCGCCCTTTGTCGCGAACAGAGCCCGGCACCGCCCGACGAGTTCTCGATACCGGCGCACTTCGCGTTGCACAACATCGAACAGATCGCCCATATCCTGGCCGCCGAGGATTCCGAAAAGCGGGCATTCGCTGGCGTGGCCACAGACGAACTCCCCGCCTTGCGCCGCCAGCTCACGGACCTGATTGATGCGTCCGATGGGGCGGCGCCCTGGGTGTCCGTCCAGGGGAAAAACGGCCGTATCCTTGCGGATCCGCCCTACGTACGCGCTTCGGAGGAGCGCCTGCCAAGGTATTTGAACCCGGGCATCGACTACGCAAAGTTGCAAAACGCCATCGTCGCAGACCGGCGCAGGGTCCAGGTGATCGACGAATTTCTGACGCCGGCCGCGCTGGCTCAAGTCCGGAAGTTTTGCCTGCAGTCGACGGTCTGGCGTCATTCGTACGAATACGGCTACATAGGTGCCTTCCCCCAGGACGGATTCGCCAGCGTCTCGCTGTTCGCCATAGCCGAAGAGCTCTTGGCGGCGCTCGGCGAGGCGCTCGACGGCTATTACTTCGCGCAGTGGTGGGGATTCGTCTACAACGCCAACCTTCCGGGTGTCGACGTCCACGCCGACGATTCCGATTTCGCCGTGAACCTCTGGATCACTCCGGATTCCGCAAATCTGGACCCGAGTCGAGGTGGCCTCGTGGTGTGGGACAAGACAGCACCGAGCGACTGGACTTTCGAGGATTACAATGCCGGAGGGACCCGGGTCAGGCGGTTCCTCGAACAGCAGAGCGCCAAGCCGAACATCGTGCCCCATCGCGAGAACCGGGCGGTTCTGTTCGGCGAGCATCTCTTTCACCAGACAGACGAGTTCACCTTCGCGCCCGGGTTCGCCAATCGGCGACGCAGTTTGACCTTCTTGTTCCGACGCCGCAAGCAGTAGCTCGGGGAGGCGCGGCAGCTACCGAACCGCATGTTATTCACGATGATTTGGCGCCTGGATCGGCACCCCCCGGTTCATCGGACCTTCCCGGCTGCGGTGAATGCTGTGTCGAGGGTGATGGTTCTTTCGGCCTTCGCGTACCAGCCCTGCGGGGCGTGCTGGCTGGTGTGCAGGTAACACTGAACCCTCACGTCCCGGCTGCCGGGGGTGAAGGTGAGTAGCCTGCTGATCGGCACCGTGGTGATGGGCATGTGATACCGGCTCAACGATGCGGCGTTGACGAACCATGTGCCCCAACGCTTTTCGATATGCGTTTTGCCGCCGTAGGTGTCGTCGGGATGCGTATGCGTGTGCCCGGCGAACCAGAGCTGGACGCGACCGGGGTGGTCGGCGAGGAAGCGCTCGAAGATCCCAGAGTCAGGTTTGCTGTCTACCCAGTATAAATAGGATGCGGCGTGCGGGGTTCCGCGCTCGAATGGTCGGTGGTAGTGCTCACGCAAGCTGCCGTCCGGCCCTCGGCGTACACCCTCCCATTCGCCGGATGCCACGGTGGTGTCCTTCAGCACGTAGTGGTGCACGGTGACGATGATCGAGTCCGGATGGGTCAGCACCATGTGGTTCCACCAGTCGAAGGTTGCCCCGCTGACGACGCCGCCGGGGTTGCCGCCGAGCGGCCCCCGGCCGACGGTCTGGGTGGGCTCGTTGCGGTCACTGAGCATGAGGAACAGCAGGTTGCCCACCCGAAAGGAATAGTGCTGCCATACCCCGACGACGGGGTAGCGCCGCGCGCTCGGATCCACTCCGGAGAACCGGGTATGCCCGCCGAGCGGGTCGACCCACTTCTGCCACCACCACGCTTCGGACTCGTGCAGGCCGCTGCGGTCGTGGTTGCCGCAAACGCTGTAGATATCCTCGCGCCGGTGGCGGCGCAAGGCGGCGAACTGTCGGCGAACCTCCTCGCCCTCGGCGTCGTCGGGGACTTGGTGATGACCGCCAGACATGTCGCCGACGTCGATCGCAACGTCCCACTCGAAGGGTGGTCCCCCTTCGGATCCACCGAATTCCGACTGGGTGATCGCCTCGGCCAGGCTCAGTCTGCCGTGACGACGGTCGGTCCCGACGTGGGCATCGCCGAAGACCCAGAGCCTGAAGGGAATTTCCGCCATGTCCGGAGTGTCATCGGGTACGGGCGTGCCGCCAGCCCGCCGCGGCGAGGTCATCGACGGTCCGTCTCGAGCAGGCCCCAGCGGTGGCGGATGCGCAGGTCGACCGCAGTGAAGACTGTGTCGACCACGAGTCCGATCAACAGGATCACGACCATGATGGCGATGGCGGAGGGCATGTCGGATAGATTCTGGGCGTTCTCCAGCAGAACCCCGATCGACGCCGTGTCGGCCACCAACACCACCAGTTCGCCAGCCATCAAGCTGCGCCAGGCGAACGCCCATCCCTGGCGCAGGCCGCTGACGAACATCGGCATCGACGCCGGCAGGATGACGTGGCGGTACAGCGCTAGTCCGCGCAGCCCCAGGTTCTTTGCGGCCCGGAGCAGGAGGGGCGGGATGTGGTCCGCCCCGGCGATCACCCCGATAGCCACCGACGGCGCTGCACCGATGACCATTACGAAGAGAATCGCCGAGGTGTGCAGGCCGAAGAAGATGATGGCGAACGGGAACCAGGCGATGGCCGGCATAGTCTGCAATCCGGTGATGACGGGTCCAAAAGCCTTGCGCAGCAAAGTATTGCGCGAGACTACCGCACCGACGAGCGACCCGATGAGCAGTGCCAGCCCGAACCCGGCCAGCGCACGGTACATTGTGGTCCCGATCGCCTGCCACAGTAGTGGCTCATTGAGGTGCTGCCACAGGGCGTAAAGGACGACCTGGGGTCCCGGTAGCACGAACGGCGGTTTCCAGCCGCTGAGATAGACCAGCTGCCAGGCCGCCAGAACCAACGCGACGGCCAGGATCTTCGTCCCCAGCGAGGCCAGCGTCGACTTGATTTGAGCGCCAAGGGGGCGCCGTGGCGGCGTGAGGTGGTGATCCGCGGATGGCACTCCCCCGCTGGCTGCGCCGGCGGAACCTTCGGCATGTAGCCGCGCCGTGATGTGAGCGGCCAACCCGTCGCCCACCGTGGTTTTGGCGTGGCGGGGTCGTAGCTGCGGCACCGTGAACTCTTCGACGACACGACCCGGTCGCGGGCTGAGCAGCACGACCCGATCGGCGAGCCGAGCCGCCTCGCCGACGTTATGGGTGACGAAGACGACGGTCAGGCTTCGTTCGGCAACGATGGTCTCGAGTTCTTCGTGTAGGCCATCGCGGGTCGGGGCGTCCAGTGCCCCGAACGGTTCGTCCATCAGCAGGACATCGGCGTCCTGGGCAAGTGCGCGCGCCAGCGCCACGCGCTGCTGCATGCCGCCGGAGAGCTGATGCGGGCGTTTGTCGGCGAAGTCGTGCAACCCGACCGACCGCAGCAAGCGACTGACTCGTTCGTGCCGCTCCTGGCGCGGGACCCCGCTGGCCCGCAGGGCCAGGCCAACGTTGGCCGCGGCGGTCTGCCACGGGAAGAGGGCCGGTTCCTGGAACATCAGCGCGACCCGTCGCCCGCCGGTGTCGATCACGCCCGACGACGGTCGATCCAGGCCAGCGATCAGTGACAGCAAAGTGCTCTTGCCGCAGCCCGACTGCCCGACGATGCAGACGAATTCCCCCGTATCGACCGACAGACACAGGGCGCTCAGTGCGGCGACCATCGAGCGACCGGTTCCGTGAAGCTTGGTCACGTTCGTGAGCCGCACCGCTTCCGGTGCGGATTTGGGGGCGACACGTTCCTGCACGGCGAGTTCCACAGGTTGCGGATAGTGCGTCACGCGGCCACCTGTGGCTTGCCCGTTGCGGCGAGGATCCGGTTCAGCGGCTCCGGGTCGAACAGCCCATTGATGTCCAGTGGCTGTAGCAGACCGAGTGCGACAGCCTTCGTGACCAGTTCGTGCAGCGACGCCATTCCAGGATCATTGGTGAAGGTGGTCTCCTGGAATGACGCGGCGAGCACGTCGGGATCAAGACCCTTGCCGAGGGTCTTCGCCAGCGTCGTATTGGCCGATTGGGCCGCGGCCTCGGGCTTTGTGGCGATCCTGTCGTTGGCCTGAACGTTCGCGCGCAGCAGCGCTGCCACCGTGTCGGGGTGGGCCGCGAGGAAGTCCTGGCGGACGACGAGAACGGTGATGGTGCTGGGATCTGACCACAAGCGCACGGCGCCGGCCTTGATCATCTGCACGTCGAAAGGTGCGGAGTCGAGGGCGCCGGCGATTTGTCCGCTGCGGAATTGTTCGACGATCGCCGATTCGGGACTGGTGGGCTTGACCGAGACATCACCTCCTCCTCGGATATTCGTCTTGAGACCGTTGCGGGCGAGCCAGTCGCGCAGGCTAACGTCCTGGTTGCCGCCGAGGGCCGGGTCGGCGACGGTCTTGCCTTTAAGGTCCGCGGCGCCGGTAATGCCGGGTTTGACGACCATCGACGTGCCGCCGCTCGCGGCGCCCGAGATGATCTTGATGGCTTTGCCGCCCGATTTCTGCCAGCCATTGAAGGCGGGGTTGGGGCCCACGTAGGCCGCGTCCAGCTGGCCCGAAAGCAGTGCGGTCACTTCTTCGGTGCCCTGGCTGAAGGGTTGCGCGGTCAGGTTGACGCGCGGCCCGAGCTGGGCCGTGAAAAAACCATCAGCGATTCCCACCAGCGCGGTGGCATGGGTGATGCGCGTCAGATAGCCCAACCGTAGCGGCGCAGCCGACGCCGTGGGCGAGGTGCCATCGGCCGAGCAGCCGGTGAGCACGATCGCCATGGCCAGGGTGGCAACCAGTGAGACGGTCTTGACGATTGGTCGTTGGGTGAACACGGTTTTCCTTGCAGGGTGAGGCGCGAGAGGGGCGGGCTCGCCGCGTCGACCGCCCACGCAATGCGGCCGCGCGGCAGCTTCGGGAGCTATCGGCGGGTCAGGGCAGACGGAGTGTCGATGCCGGACAAGCGGCGGCCGTGACGCGGAGCAGGTCGATGTGCAGGCGACGGGTGAGACCTTTCTCGCGGCAGCTCATCGTGGTCCCGCCACCCGGTGCGCGAACAGTGGACTCGTCCATACTTGATGGCCGTCGAACTGGTTGGCGCGCAAATAGACTGCGCTGTCGCCCTTGGGAATGTGCATTGCCAGCTCCCCGGTGACGGTGATCGGCAAGGCGGCCGGTTCCGCTATGCGTTCGACGCGGACCCGTAGATTGAGACCGCCCAGGGCGAGCTCGCGGTGCCCGTCGGCGATCAGGTCGGCCCCGGTAACGGTCATGCTGGCGCTCAGGTCCTCTTCGTGCACCTTGGTGTCGAGTACGATTCGCGCGCGGTCCAGGTCCGAGATCCGCACCACCACACCGATATCCGAACCGTACGTTATCGTGTTCCACGTGACGGTACTCCCGTCATCGCCGATGTTCTGTTCTGGATGGGTGATGGCCCACGGGCTGACGTCGTCGACGCTGGCGCCTTCGACGCGAAGCCGGCCGGACCAAGTGGCCCAGCGGTAGCGGTCGCGGTGCCGCGCCCCGCCCCAGCGAATACGAATCAGGTGCTCGGATGGTCCGTACTCGGCGTGTAGATCACGGTGCCACAGGACGCCGCCACTGTCGTAGGCGGCGATGCTTTCCCATCCGGTGGTGCCATACAACGCATAGGCAGCACGCAATTCGGCTGAGACAGTGGTGAACTCATCGCCCATCCAGTTGTCGCCGCTGCGCAGAAGCGCCACCGCGCGCACTCCGGTCGTCGCCCAAGTGCGCCGGGCGCGCAGCGCACGACCGACGTCGCCCGGTGTGAGCGCGGAGGCGAGAACGCCGGTGAGGCCGCCGAAACCACCGAAGATGTTCGCTCCGGGCGCGCCGCCTCCCGGCCGGCCGCGATGTTCGTCGCTGGCGGCGCTGACGCCCAGTCGCAGTCCACGCCGCAGCGCGTCCTCCAAGAACCAGGGGCTGCTTCCCCATGTGGAATGGACTTCGATGAGCCGCTCCAGCTCAGGATGATGCCAGTCGAGGATGGCCCGCCGTCCCCCGACATGCGGGATCAGCAGGTAAGACTCGGGATCCTTTTCGTAGGCGGCGTACAACTGTGTGATAGGCCAGGTCTGCGGCGCCGGCACCGTGCTCGCCATGCCTTGGCGCCATTCGAGCGAGCGGGCCAGCGTGGTGTCCTCGCCGAGGAAGACGACGTTGTGGTCACCCCCGACACCGGCGGTACCGCACCACTCGACGCCCGGGAAGCACACGAAGTCACCGCTGCGCGTTATGTCTAGGCAGGCCGCGACGACCTCGTCCCAGGCATCATCGGTGATCTGAAAGTCGTTGGCCGTGTAGCCGAGGACGTCAAGCGCTCCGATGTCGCGGCCGTAGCGCAGATTCCAATCGGTGTTCTGGGTTCCGACGGTATCGTCGGAATGGACATGCAGGTCGCAGAAGTATGCTCGCGGCGACGGGAAATCCTCGACGACGTCCAGTGCGGTTTCACCGCACGCGACCGGGTTGGTACCCGTCTCGGCCGCGACTGTAAAGCGCGCGGTGACGGCAGGCACGCGCAGCGCTGCCCACGACCACCCCACGCCTGGAGTCGTCGCGCTCGCCACCGTGACGCCATCGATCTGCGCGCGCAGCGTCACCGCGACATCGGTGCACGTGTTGCCCCATCGATCCTCCAGATGCGCGTGCAGCTCCGCGGTCGGAGTGCCGCGGCGGACGATCCGAGGGCCATGCACGACGACCCGTTCGGGTTCACCGGGCACCACCGCGATTCGGTGCACGCCGGCGTGCGCCATGCGGGAGGTGCCCAAGGGGTCGACGAACAGGTGTACCTCGAATGCGTCCTCGACGAATGTCTGCACCCGGGTGCCCGGACCGCCCAAACGGCGGTCGCCGAGCCGGATCTCGATCACGTCGCCGGGTCTCAGATAGCCGTCCACAGCGTGGATCAACAGTGACTTCTGAAAGGGCCGTTCGCCGCCTTTGACGTCGTAGCGGGTGGCGAGTCGCTGTACGGTCGCCGCGCTGTCCGCAGTCGCGCCGCCGATTAGCGAACGGCTCAGCAGGCGGGCGCTCGCGAAGTCACGACCCGTGGGCGTCGTGGTCTGCAGGTCCCAGTCCGAGTAGTACCGGAAGCAAAACTTCAGCCAACCGCTGTCGGCGATGCCCGATCCGCCGACGGTGTAGGTGAAGATGACCTCCTCGAGCGAACCGGCAACGACCCGACTGTGTTGACAGCGCAACTCACCGAGAAAGGGCAGCGCCTCGAACTGGGCGGTGATGTCATCGCGCACCGCGGTGACCGAGCAGTCGTTGCTGGCCAGTGGCGGCTCCGGGCGCACTGCGATGCCGCGAGCAACCCGGGGTGCCCGTGCCGCGTCGGTAGCCATGCGTCTAATGCTGGAGCCGCCGCAACAAGGAGTCCAGTTAATAGATATGATGCGATTTATCATCAGCGGTGAATAATTGATCGCCGTGAACCTGCAGCAGCTGCGTTACGTGGTCGCACTGGCCGAAGCCAACAGCTTTACCAAGGCGGCTGACGCCATGTTCGTCGTGCAATCCGCGCTGAGCCAGCAAGTTCGCCGGTTCGAACACGAACTTGGCGTGCGATTATTCGACCGGACAACGCGGTCAGTCTCGTTGACCCCAGCCGGCGAAGCGCTGATGCCGCTGCTCCGTCAGGTGGTGGCCGGCATCGACCAGATCACCGCTGACGCCCAAGCGCTCAGTGGCAAGGTCGGAGGCCGCCTCACCGTCGGGATGATGGAGGTTCCGTCGGAAAGCCTAGACGTGGCAACCCTGATGGCGACGTTCCACGAGCGCTACCCCGACGTCAGCGTGACGTTGCGCAGTGGCGGCAGCGACGTGTTGGTCGAGGCGGTTCGCGAGCGCAAGCTGGACGCGGCGATCGTCGGGTCCAACGTGTCCGGGTCGGCGGCCCGACTCACCTTCACCCGCCTGTTCGGCGAGTCTCTCATCGCGGTCATGCCCGCCGAACACGCCCTTACGCATTACTCATCGGTGTCGCTGGCCGACCTTGCTTGCCTGCCGTTCATCGATTTTCCTGCCGGCTACGGCCTTCGGCACGAAACGGACCGAGGCTTCACCGGCGTTGCCCGGCGGGTGGCCTTCGAGGTGACCCGCGTCGACGAGGTCATCCATTTCGTTCGGAAGAATCTAGGCATCGCCCTGCTGCCCGAATCGGTTGCCCGCACCCGCGCCGACAACGATCCCACGCTAGCGCTGCGCCCGGTCGCCGGCGCCGACATGCGCCGCCAGGTGCACCTTGTGACCTCGCACCCACACGCGCGTTCGGCGGCCTGTCAAGCATTCGTCGCCTGCGTTGCCGAGCACGTGAGGCACGCAGAACGGCTTGGGAAGACGGCGCGGGATAGCTAGCACCCCTGCGCCGGCCCGTCATGACGAGAGCGAGGGTGATCTGTCCGCAAGCCTTGCAAACTCGTGCCGCCACCCGTCCGCCGTGCCATGTGCCAGTGCTGTACCGATGGCACCGCCGAACGGGCGCCCGGCCCCCGCGGCATGCGGTGCCGGACGCCCGAACCTGAGCGGTTACCCGCCGAGGGGCGGCCGGGCCATGACGGTCGGCTTGAAGCCGTAGCGGGGTCCGGCACCGCCGACGCCACCGTTGCCGACGCCCGCGAGCGGCATCCCGCCGAGCAGGTTGCCCGGCTGTCCGGCCGCCTCCGGGGCGGCGCTGATCGAGCTGACCGGAACGGCCGTGGCGTGGCTCACCGCGTTGGTGGCGCCCGCCCAGGACGCCGGCACCGACAGCTTGCCAATGGAGCTCGCGCCACCGATCGACGCGGCCGTGTGGGCCGCCGCACCGCCACCGAGCAGACCGCCAAGGCCGGGCAGGGCCTTCGGCACGGCGGCTGCGGCGGCGGGCGCCGCACCGCCGATCATGCCCGTGGTCTTGGCGATCTGGACACCGAAGTTGCCCATACCGACGCTGAAGTAGGGCAGACCCTCGGTGTTGTAGAAGAAGCTCGCGTAGTTCGAGTAGCCGCTCAGGAAGGTACCCATGTTGGACGGCAGCACGGTCTGCCCACTGACCAGGAACCAGAGCTCGGTCAGCAGCGGGTTAGAGCTCGACAGCTGATTGACCAGGGAGTTCGTCCCGGATGGCGAGGCGAGCAGGCCCAGCTGGCTCTGGATTTGCGTCAGGAAGCCCTGCAGCTGCTGCTGAAGCGACGCGGCCGGGGTGGTCGCCGCCGCCGCCGTCGCGGCCGCCTGCTGAGTCACACCCGCCTGGTTGACGATGTTCGGCGAGCTCTGGAACGGCGTCACCTTGGTCGCGGTCGCGGACTGGCCGGCGTAGCTGTACAGCGCCGCCGCGTTCTGCGCCCAGAACTGGGCGTACTGGGCTTCCAATTGCGCGATGATCCCGTTGTTCTGGCCCAGGACGTTCGTCGACATCGCCTGCGACAGCTCGGAGCGGTTGAGCGCGATCAGCGGTGGGGGGACCACCGAGGCCAGGACCGTCTCGTAGGCGGCCGCGGCGGACTGCGCCTGGGCGGCGGCCTCCTCGGCCTGGCCGGCCGTCGTCGTCATCCACTGCACGTACGGCTGCACCGCCGCGGCCATCGAGGCCGAGGCCGGCCCCAGCCATTCCTCGCTGGACAGCGAGGTGACGACCTTGTCATAGCTCAGAGCGGCCGAGGTCAGTTCAGCCGCCAGGCCGTTCCAGGCCGAGGCCGCCGCCATCAGCGACGACGAGCCGGGACCGGCGTAGATCTGCGCGGAGCTGATCTCTGGAGGTAACGAACCCAAGTCGATAGTCATGTCCTGACCCCCTAGCCGGCCGCGGCCGCGTTGGCCGCCTCGGTCGCCGCGTACGACCCCGAGCTGACGCCCAGGGTGTTGACGAACATCTCGTGGATGGCCGCAGCCTGCGCGCTGACGGCCTGGTACATCTGGGCGTGCGCGGCGAATTGCGCCGCGGTCAGCGCCGACACCTCGTCGGCGGCGGCGGGCACCACTCCCGTGGTGGGTGCGGCCGCCGCGGCGTTCTGGGCGCTGAGCGCCGAGCCGATGCCTTGCAAAGTACCCGCGGCTGCAGCCAGCGCCTCGGGCTGCGTGGTAACGAACGACATTGAAAATCCCTCCTCTACCTCAGGCTCGTGACCTTCAAGGAATGCTTCTTGCTGCTGAAATTCATTCAGACATGGCTTGCTAGTGAGACTAATTGGATCCGATCTGCCCGCGCCTCCTTAGCGGCCAACTGTTCATTGGTGGACAACTGGTGTTCATGTGGGCTCGTCATCCGGCCGAGGGCGGTCGTGTCAGCACGCTGTGCTTGAACCCGTATTTGTTCGTGTAGCCGTACCCGGCGCTGCGCCTGCCGACGGCGCCGGTCGGCATGCCGCGCAGCAGGCCGTTGGTCGCGCCGCTGCCGCCGGCACCGGCGGCCGGGGTCTCCTCGGACACCGCGCTGACCAGGGTCGCCTCGGCCACCGGGTTGGACCAGCTCGCGGGCACCGACAGTGCGCCGACCTTGCCGGCCGAGCCCGCGCTGGCCAGCAGCGCCCCGCTGCCCGTGTTGCCGCTGACGGCGCTGACCCCGCTGATGGCCCCCAGGTGCAGGCCGGCGAACTGCGGCGTCGGGAACCAGGCACCGCCCGCACCGGCGGTGGTACCCGCACCGAACGTGAGCTGCTGTCCGATCGACCAGCCGAAGTTCGCGATACCGACACCGAAGTAGGCCTGCAGGAACTGCCGCGCCTCGTTGTACAGGCCGGGCGTAATCCCGAACCAGTTGTTGGCCGGGGTGGGCAGCCCGTACATCAGGAAGTCCTGGATCTGATTCTGGATCATCGAGAACGGCCAAGTGGTGGCCGTGTACGTCGACAGCTCCTGGAGCAGGTTGGGCACCGTGGCGGCGGGCGTGAGCTGGGTGGTCGCCGCCGCGGTCTGTCCGGAGTTGCCGGCGGGCTCGGCGACCGCCTGCGCAACCGCCAGCCCCTGGTTGGCCGTGCCGTCCTGGTTGGTCGTGTTGGGCGGCGACGGGTAGGGCGTCAGCTGGGTTGCGGCCGCCGAAGAGGCGGCGTAGCCGTACATGGCGGCGGCGTCCTGGGCCCACATCTCCAGGTACTGGGCTTCCGTGGCCATGATCGCCGGCGTGTTCTGCCCGAAGAAGTTGGTCGCGATCAGCGTCATCAGCAAGACTCGGTTGGCGGCGATCACCGGCGGGGGCACGGTCATCGCGAAGGCGGCCTCGAACGCCCCCGCGGCCGCGCGGGCCTGGCCGGCGCTCTCCTCAGCCAGGCCGGCCGCCGAACTGAGCCAGCTCACGTAGGGAGCGACGGCCGACAGCATCGCGGTCGACGACGGACCCACCCAGGGGGCGCTCGTCAGTTCCGTGATCACCGAGTCGTAGCCGCTGGCCGCGGTCTGCAACTCCGCCGCCAGCGCGTCCCACGCCGTCGCGGCAACCATGATCGACTCGGCTCCCGGACCCGCATACATACGACCGGAATTGATTTCGGGCGGTAACGCTCCGAAGTCGAACACCGTGTCCTCCTCAGTCGGCCGCGATCGCGGTGGCGATCTCGGCTCTCATATAAGAACTCTATGAGCTTGTGGCGGTCGCGCGCACGACCTTCGTCAACGGTCTTCGAGACCGGGGCTTCGTTGACCTTCTCTGACGTTGCCGACAGGCCCGAACCTTCGAGCAGCAAACCTTTTGCAGGAGTGGTCGGCGGCAAACAACGCACTCGTTCGCTGCATCCGGTCAGGTGGCGTACCACCAGCATTCCCGGACTTCTGATCAGGAACAACGTGCACTATCAGCACCAATCACACCCGCTGTCAGCAACCGAGCGACAGTTCGTTCGTGCCGGAACTGTCGCTCGCCAACGACATTAGCGGCTGACATCCGAGACACCGATACGCGATTCCAACTGTTCACTCGCTGCCCACCATTGTTCAATCCCGGCTAACCACCGTTCACTGAGAACAACCGAGTGTTCAACTCCAGTTTGCTTTCCGCCCGGCGGGTCGCTACTGGCGCGCGAGCCCTCGGCAATTTCGGCGATCGGCGCCGGATAGGCGGACGCGGCGCTAGTCGTCCTCGATGATCAGGGCCATCTCCGGGCAGGACGCCACGCCGTCACGCGTGAGCTGCTCGTCCTCGGGACGGACCTCGTGCTCCTCGACGATCGAATAACCCGACTCGTCGATGGGGAACAGGTCGGGATCGACGGCGTAACACTGGGCATGACCCACGCACCTGGACTTATCGAGACGAACCCTCACGCGAATTCCTTCTTCGACGGCTGGAGAACGGGCGAACCGGACTTGCACATCGATCGGCAGATCAGTCCGTCGACAAAGTGTAGAAGACGGTGCCCGAAATCGGTCGGCCGATCCTGCCCGTCATCCCCCGGTGGTGACGGCCTGGTCATCATGCGATATTGGTGTGCCACCAGACCGACGGCATCGCACGCCGACGCAGTCGTGGTTTATCCCAAAGAGACCCAGACAAGCGGAGATCAGGGCGCATGAGCACTCTTGGCGAGAGCCAGCCAGGCACGTTCCATCTACCGCGGCTCGACTACTTCAAGCTTCCGATGTCCGCCGATCGGGGCGTCGGATGGAAAACGCTGCGCGACGCGGGCCCGGTCGTCTTCATGAACGGCCACTACTACCTCACGCGCCGCGAGGACGTGCTCGCCGCGCTGCGCAACCCGCAGGTCTTCTCGTCGAGGCTGGCGCTTCAGCCCCCGGGCTACCCCCTGCCGGTGGTGCCGCTGGCGTTCGACCCGCCGGAGCACACGCGGTACCGCAAGATTTTGCAACCGTTCTTCAGCCCGCAGGGACTGAGTAAGTCCAGGCCAGTGCTGCAGCGCCACGCCTCCGAGATGATCGCCGCCTTCGCGGGCCGCGGGGAGTGCGAGGTGATGGCGGACTTCGCACGCCTGTACCCCTTCCAGGTGTTCCTGGACCTCTACGGCCTGCCGCTCGAGGACCGGGACCACCTGATCGCCCTGAAGGACGCCGTCGTCGCCGACAAGCCATATCTGAGCCCGGACGACATCGCCAAGGGCGAGGAACTGCTGGCCTACCTGGCCAAACTGATCCAGGAGCGCCGCCACAACCCCGGCTCCGACATGTTGTCGCGGGTGATCGCCAGCGACGGTAACTTCACCGACCTGGAGTTGCTGGGCATGAGTCACCTGCTGATCCTGGCAGGCCTGGACACGGTGACCGCGGCGATCGGGTTCTCCCTGTTCGAGTTGGCCCGCAGGCCGGAATTGCGCGACAAGCTGCGCGACAACCCCAGGCAGATACGGGTTTTCATCGAAGAGATCGTCCGGCTGGAGCCGTCGGCGCCGGTGGCGCCGCGGGTGACGACGCAATTCGTCACGATCGGCGGCATGACCCTGCCACCGGGGACACATGTTCGGCTGTGCATGGCGGCGATCAACCGGGACGGCAGCGACTCGGTGTCCACCGACGAGCTGGTCATGGACGGAAAGGTGCACCGGCACTGGGGATTCGGCGGTGGACCGCACCGCTGCCTGGGCTCCCATCTCGCGCGGATCGAACTGACGATCATCGTCGCGGAATGGCTGAAGCAGATCCCCGACTTCGAGCTGCCGGCCGACTACTCCCCCGAGATCAAGTTCCCGTCGAAGACGTTCGCGCTGAAGGAACTTCCCCTCAGCTGGTAGAGCCGGGGCTGACCAAGTCAGCCCCGGCTCCATCGACCGGCTACTTGCGGAATTCGGTCGCCGCCACCTGGACGAACACACCGGTGTCCTCGGCCATCAGCAGGCCTCGGCCACGGGGCAGCGGGCCACCCTTCATCTTGCCGCGGATGAAGCCCTCGTCGGGGTCGGCGTCCATCACCAGCAGCGGGGCGTTCGCCTGGTGCAGGGCCCGCAGCATCGGGTCGCTGCCCGCCGAGGACCAGCCGCCGAAGCTGCGCGTGACGATCACATGCAGGCCGACGTCGGCGGCCCGGGTGACCCACGGCGCGGCCTTGTGCAGCGGCGAGTCGAAACCGGTTGGCAGCTGCTGGATGTCGTCGACGATCAGGAAGATCTCCGGACCGCTCCACCACGACCGCGACAGCAGCTCCTCGGCCGACAGCCCGGGTGGCGGTTCCCGACCGGCCAGCACGGCGGCCAGCTCGGTCATCATCGCCTGCACACCGTCGAGGTTGTACGCGAACTTCTCGACGTAGTCGGAGCCCAGCACGGTCAGCAACTGCCGGCGCGGGTCGACCAGCCACACCTGCGCCGAGGGTTGCGACGTCGGAGGTGCCGAGGTGGAGCCGGGCGCGTACAGCCGGCCGATCTCGGACATGATCGTGGCCACCGTCGTCGTCTTCCCGCATTCGCGCCGACCCGTCACCATCAGGTGCGAGTTCTCCGCGAAGTTGAGGTAGACCGGCGACAGGTCCAATTCCGAGATGGCCCAAGCGATCCCGCCAGCGCCCACACCCTGGCGGGTGTCTCGAGCCGCCAGCTCGCGCACCTGCTGCACGCCAAAGATCGCGGGCAGGCGGCGCACCGGGGGCGCCTGGGCGCTCGTCAGGCGGCTGACCGCCTCGACGATGCTGTCGGACTCGAAGATGTTGTTCGGCGTGCGGGCCAGGGCGGGCCGGGCGACCAGCGTGTGCAGGCCGGCCTGGGGGTCGGCGTCGAGGCGGACGTAGTTGACCGCCACCATGCCGCGGCCCGGCTTGACCGGAACCTCCTTGGCGAACCGCGACCGCACCAGCTTGGCGTCCTCCACCGCGGCCAGGCGCAGCTCGACGCGCGAACCGAACCCACTGCGCACCGGCGGCCGCAGCTCCGACTCCCGGTCGGCGGTGACGATTACGTGCACGCCGAACGACGGGCCCTGGTTGATGATCACGTTGACCTGCTCGATCAGGACCTCGTTCTCCTCGGCCAGCGCCCGGTAGTTGTCGACCACCAGGTACACGTCGCCGAACCCGTC
Organism: Mycobacterium saskatchewanense; assembly: GCF_010729105.1. Lineage (NCBI taxonomy): Bacteria > Bacillati > Actinomycetota > Actinomycetes > Mycobacteriales > Mycobacteriaceae > Mycobacterium > Mycobacterium saskatchewanense. Next base: position 700,244 of record NZ_AP022573.1, on the reverse strand, counting down.
GTTGGGCACCGGGCCCGGCTCGCCGCCGAACTTGCGGCGCCGGAAGACCTCCATCGAGGCGATCCCGTACTCGAGGAAGGTGCGCTTGCGCTCGCGTACCAGGGCCAGCAATTCGGCGACGGTGCGCCGCACGCCGTACGGGTCGGTCGGACCGGCCACCTCACCCACGTGGGGCAGCCGGGCGACGGTGGTCAGCGCGGTGCTGCTGTATGCCAGGCAGTAGAACTGGACCTGCTCGGGGGTGTGCGTCAGCGCGGCCGAGCAGATCAGCGTTTGCAGCGCCGTGGTCTTGCCCGACCCACCGGCACCCAGGATCAGCACGTTGGCGCCCGGTCCCGAGGTGTCGACCGTCCACGGCGGCTGGTCGTGCTTGAAGGGGCGGTCGATGATCCCGATCGGGAACACCAGGTCCTGCGCGGTGCCGTAATCCTGCTGCCACTCGTGGCCGAGGAACCGGTTGACCAATTCGTCGATGGCCACCGGCTGGCTCAGCGGCGGCTGCCACAGCCGGTACGGCTCGAAGTCGATCTTGCGGAGCTGGTCGATGATCACCGTGCCGACCTTCGGCACCCGGATGCCCTCTTCGTCCTCCTCGACGGCTTCGGGCTCGAGCAGGTCCCCGTGGGAGCCGTTCGACCCGTTAGTCGTCGCGACGTCGGGTCCCTGGACGCTGACCTCGAGCGGCGTGAACGAGTTGGTGAACAGCTGCGGGCGGACGTAGTCGATGCTGTGCACCAACGCAGGGGTCTCCTCGCCGTCGGCGTTGATCCCGCGCGGGATGTAGTCGCGCCACAGGAATTCGGCCTGGAACCGGATGATGTCCTCGAGGCTCTTCCGGAAGTAGCCGAGGCCGGCCTGCGCCGGCAGGTTCACCGCGTTGGGCACACCGGCCGCCTGCGCCGCACCGGCGGTGCGCGCTTTCAGCACCAACCGGTAACCCATGTTCTCCATGAGCTTTTCGGCCCGGCTCTCGATCGTCTGCGACGCCATCATCAGGTGGATCCAGTAGGCGCGGCCCTGACGGCCGATCGAGTCGAGGACGTCGACCGCCGTGGGCATGATGCGGAACCACTCGTAGAACTCGTCGATGACGACCACGAGCATCGGCAGCGGCGGCATGTCCTGCCCGCGGGCCCGCATCCGGGACCGCACCGAGTTGTATTCCTTGGCGTCGTCGACGCCGGCGCTGTCGCAGATGGCCTTGCGGCGCGCGATCTCGCCCCACAGCGCGTCCAGGAAGCGCTCCATCAACGCCTGGTCCTCTTCCAGGTCGGTGATGATGCGGGACACGTGCGGCACCCCGGCGAAGGGCTTGACCGCGGACCCACCCTTGAGGTCGGCGAGCACGAACTGCAGCTCTTCCGGCGGGTGGCTCAGCATCAGCGATTCGATCACCGTCCGCACCAGCGTCGACTTACCCGAACCGGTGGTTCCGGACATGACGCCGTGCGGACCGTCACCGCCCTCGTCGAGCGACTTCATGTCCAGGAACAACAACTCGCCGTTGTCGGAGCGGTTACCGAACGGGGCCCGCAGGCGGGACCGGCCCATCGTGTCGGTGCGCGCGCCCCACAGCTCGTGGAAGTCGATGTCGGCCGGGTCGTCGATCCCGTAGTAGGACAGGATGTCGCGGGCACCGATGTGCGCCACCCGCTGGCCGATCTCCTCGTAGGCCTCGGCGAGCCGCCAGCGCGCCAGCTTCTGCGCGAACTCCTCGGCCTCCGCGATGCTCAGGTGGTCGGTGAGGGCGAAGAACCACGGCTTCTCGTCGATCACCATCCAGGTGTCGCGGTCGCGGGGCAGCGCCTCGATCACGCCGCGCTCGTCGAACCGCAGCGTGCGCTCCGGGACCGAGGACCACATCGACCCGCCGGTCAGGTCGAAGAACGTCACCCCGTCGATGCCCTCGGCGCTGATCACGTACTCCCACTGGGGATCGGTGGCATCGGCGATGATCACCGTGTGCGGCGTCGGCGTCTGCGCCGACGAGCTGGCGTGCCGCGGCGTGAACGACCCACGGCCGGCGAACAGCTCGGCCTGCTCGGCGGCGAACTCGCGCACCGAGGCGTACACCATCCGGGCGTTGCCCGCGGCGTCATGGCGGCGGGGGTCGCCGAAGTGGGGCAGCCACTTCACCCAGTCCCACTCGTCCAGGTCCGCGCTCACCACGATCATCTGCACGTGGTCGGGCCCGTGCGAGAAGGCCAGCTGGCAGATGATCGCCCGCATCAGCGACAGCACCTGCTCGCGGTCCCCCACCAGCGAGTACCAGGGCTCGACCAGCAGCGAGATCATCTTCGGCAGGTTGTACACGACGCTCTGGTAGCGACCGAATTCCTGCAGCGCCTTACCGGTCACCGGCTCGAGTTCGATGTCGGTCGGCATGTTCTGGGGCTCACCCCAGGTCACCTCGGGACGGGTCATGCCGACGCCGACGCGGACGACCCCGAAGTTGAGGTCCTTGCCGTCGGGCTTGCGCTCCCACATCCGCGGAGAGCCCACGGCGGCGGTCAGCGTGGTGGGTGCCGGGTGGAACCAGCGGTAGTTGGCGTCCATGCTGTCGGCCGACTCGTGCGCGGTCTCGCGCAGCATGTCGAGCATCAGCATGAACTGGGCGCGCATCGCGTCCAGCTTCGGCCGACTCATCTGCTGCTGGCCGCCGAACCGGCCGCCGAACATCATCATCGCGACGCCACCGATCATGAAGATCGGGAAGATGGCGCCGGCGCCGCCGAAGACGTGCGAGCCGCTGGCGAAGGTCATCGAGACCATGCCGATCAGCAGGCCCACCACCAGCACGCCCACCACCACCAGCCACCAGGGCTTGCCCTCCGGCGGCGGGATGCTCAGCGGAGTCGGGAGGACGATGTTCTCCGGCTTGATTACCGGGGGCTTCTCCGGCGTCGGCCGTGCAAAACCACGTTTCACTTAGGTACCACCAACTCTGCAGGGGACATGTCCATCGGAAGGGTGTCGTGCTCCACCAACGCGTCCGCGCGGGACAACGTCGGGCCTTGCGGCAGCAGCCGCAGCGCCACCCACGGTGCCAGGCTGGGCTGGGTTTTCAGGCCGAGGGCCTCGCGCGCCTCGCGGGTGTCGTCCACCCCGAACCGGGCGCCCGCATCGGTGAGCCACCACAACGACTCCGTCGTCTTGGCGCCGGCGTCGTTGCCGGTGACGGCCACAAAGTTCGCGTGGTCCGAGGCGAAGTAGACCTGGTCGGCCTCGCGGCCGGTGCTGTCGGCCTTCACCAGCGAAACCACCCTGGACATGTCCTTCTGCTCGACCGGAATCGTCGGCCCGGACACGACCTGGACGCGCGCGCGGTTCTCGCCGGAGGTCTTCTCCCACCACCAGCAGGTGGCGGGGTTCTCCCGGATGTCCATCACGTTGAGCGGGGTGTCCGGGTAGGAGGACAGGTCCAGCTTGTTGACCACCGGCATCTTCGCCAGCGCCGACGGTTCCACGGTCACCGGCTTGGTGTTGCCCGGCCCGGCGTTCTGCAGGATCTGGGCCACCAGCGGCGGCAGCGTCTGCACGCCGTCGGCCAGCACCAGCGAATACTGTTGCGGCCCACTGATCTGCGGGGTGACGATCACCGTGCCGATCGGCCCGGGGGCATTGGGGAACGTCGCGGCGGCGCCCGCGTTCTGGATCTCGGGCACCGTCAGTTCGGGGCCCACCGGCAGCGCGTCGAACAGGGCGCGGCTCATCGGCTTGGCCATGCTGACCTGCTCCGGCGTCAGCCCGAGCGGCAACAGCACCGACCGGTTGGTGGCGTCGATGCGCGACCGGCGTCCCTGCCGGATGACCCAGGCGTCGCCGCCGTAGTTCAGCACGACGGCGTCCGAACCGTTCAGGACCCGACGGTGGTTGCTCAGGTCCGGGGTGCCGTCGATGACGGTCACCGTCACGCCCGACGGCACGCCGACCCCGGTCGAGCCCACGGTGTCGCACACCATCCAGGACGAGGTGGTGGGGCTCTTGGGCGCGAAGTGGTTGGGCGCGCCCGGGATTCCGACGAGCGGCCCGTGCGGCATGCTCGCGATCTGGCTCGACCGCACCGGGTGCGGGTTGTCGGGGCGACCGGTGATCAGCCGCGCCGACGCCAGGTTCAGGGCCGGGTACAGCTTGTCGCCCACCCGGACGTACAGCGCGCCGGAGTCCTTGTCGGCGATGATCGGCGACTCGTTGATCTGGCCGGAGGGGCTGATGAACGACCACAGCAAGGCGCCCAGGCAGATCACCAGCGCCGCGGAGATCGACGCCACGACGGCCAAGGTCTGCCGCCGTCCGGGCTCGATCTCCATGCGGACGCGCCAGCGGGTCAGCGCCATCGCGGTTCGGCGGGCAAGGAACTGATAGCCCGTAACCTGCGTCCGCGTCGACAACCCGAGGCCGTACCCCGACCCGCGCTGCCCGCGACTCTCTTCCGCCACGTTATTCCACCATCCGGTCTGCTAGAACGCCTGCAAACGGTCCCTCCGGACCAGTCAAGCGCGACTTACTTCCACAACCGTGACAACCGTAAGGCACCCGTGGGACCCTCGCCACGCGGCGCCGTTTCCGCCTCTATTACATCTCGCTGTTTGCACGAATCCCGCCGCTTCGTCCAGTCGCCGGTTGCCGACGGGGCCGTCCGCGGCTCGCGCCGCCGAACTGCAGTTTCGTGTACCCCACTGACCCCCCGACCGGATTCGCCGGTCTCATGCTAGCCGCGAACGCGCGGCTCGTCCTGCCGAATCTCAGCTTTCGGCGAAACGACGGGTGACCCGGGCGAAATCGCGCTCGCCTGGAGAATGCCGCGCGTACCGAGTCGTGACGGCCGAACCCTGCGACGATGACCGGTATGACGGAGCTCGCGCCCTCGCTGGTGGAACTCGCCCGCAGGTATGGCATCGCGACCGAGTACGAGGACTGGACCGGTCGGAAGGTCCCGGTCCCCGAGACCACCCTGACGGCCGTGCTCGCGGCCCTCGGCGTGGCCGCCGGTAGCGAGCGTGACCGCAACGCCGCGCTGGTCGCGGAGCTGCGCGCGTATTGGGCGCGCCGGCTGCCGCCGACGATCGTCGGGCGCACCGGCGCCCCGACGAAGTTCTGGGTGCACGTGACGCACGGCGACCCCGCCGAGGTGTGGCTTCAGCTCGAGGACGGCACGGTGCGGTCGTGCGCCGAGCAGGTCGACAACTTCACTCCGCCGTTCAACCTGGACGGCCGCCTCGTCGGCGAGGCCAGCTTCGTGCTGCCCGCGGACCTGCCGGTCGGGTATCACCGGGTGCACCTGCGGTCCGGGGCCATCGAGACGAGCGCGGCGCTGATCATGACGCCGGACTGGCTCGGCCTGCCGGAGCGGCTCGGCGCCCGGCGCGCGTGGGGGCTGGCCGTCCAGCTCTACAGCGTGCGGTCGCGGGGATCCTGGGGTGTCGGCGACCTGACCGATCTGAGCGACCTGGCGGTGTGGTCGGCGTCGTGCCACGGCGCCGACTTCGTGCTGGTCAATCCCCTGCACGCGGCCAGCCCGGCGGCCCCGATGGAGCCGTCGCCCTACCTGCCGACCTCCCGGCGCTTCGTCAATCCCCTCTACCTGCGCGTCGAGGCGGTCCCGGAATTCGCCGGCCTGATCAAACGGAGCCGGGTGCGCCGGTTGCGGTCCGACGTCCAGCGCAGGGCCAGGCGGCTCGACGGCATCGACCGGGACGGTGCGTGGGCGGCCAAGCGGGAAGCGCTCGAGCTGTTGCACCGGGTGCCGCGATCGGCCGGCCGGGAACTGGCGTACGCGGCGTTCCGTAAGCGGGAGGGGCGCGCGCTCGACGACTTTGCGACGTGGTGCGCGCTCGCCGAGGAGTATGGCAGCGACTGGCGTGGTTGGCCGGAGTCGCTGCAGCAGCCGGCCGGCAAGGGGGTCGCCAAGTTCGTCAGGAAGCACGCGGATGTCGTCGACTTCCATCGCTGGTTGCAGTGGCAGCTCGACGAGCAGCTGGCCGCGGCCCAGTCGCAGGCGGTGCGCGCCGGGATGGCGCTGGGCATCATGCACGACCTGGCCGTCGGCGTGCACCCCGCCGGCGCCGACGCCTGGGCCTTGCAGGACGTGCTGGCGCTGGGCGTGACCGCGGGGGCGCCCCCCGACGAGTTCAATCAGCTCGGCCAGGATTGGTCCCAGCCGCCATGGCGGCCGGACCGGCTGGAAGAGCGGGAATACCTGCCCTTCCGGGCGCTGATCCGGGCGGTGCTGCGCCACGCGGGCGGAGTGCGGATCGACCACATCATCGGACTGTTTCGGCTCTGGTGGATCCCCGACGGCGCAAGGCCCACCGAGGGCACCTATGTGCGCTACAACCACGAGGCCATGATCGGCATCGTCGCCCTGGAAGCCCACCGCGCCGGGGCGGTCGTGGTAGGCGAGGACCTGGGCACGGTCGAACCGTGGGTGCGCGACTACCTGTTGCTGCGGGGGGTGCTCGGCACCTCGATCCTGTGGTTCGAGCTGGATCGCGACGGCACCGGTGGACCTTTACCGGCCGAACGCTGGCGGGAGTACTGCCTGTCCTCGGTCACCACCCACGACCTGCCGCCGACGACCGGCTACCTGGCCGGTGACCATGTGCGGCTGCGCGACGCCCTCGGACTGCTGACCCGGCCCGCCGCCGACGAGCTCGAATCCAGCCGCGCGGAGCTGGCCGCCTGGATCGCCGAGCTGCGCCGCGTCGGCCTCCTCGGCGACGGCGACGACGATCCTGAATCGATCGTCCTGGCGCTGCACCGGTACGTGGCCCGGACGCCGTCGCGGCTGGTGGCGGCCGCGCTGACCGACGCGGTGGGTGACCGCCGGACCCAGAACCAGCCCGGCACCACCGACGAGTATCCGAACTGGCGGGTACCGCTGACGGGCCCGGACGGCCGGGCGATGCTGCTCGAGGACGTCTTCACCGATCGCCGGGCGGCCGCGCTGGCCGAGGCCTTCCGCGCCTCGATCGCGCCGACGCTTGGCTGACGCCTTCGGCGCCACACAAGCGGTCACGCCCTATCTGCCCTGTAGTTTGAACGGCCATGAAGGTATCGGTCGTCGCCCCGGTGACCGACGGGATCACCGCGGACCCCGAGTGGATGGTGGGCTTCGCGCGCCACCTCGAGCTGTGCGGCTTCGAGTCGATCGTGGTGGCCGAGCACACCGTCCTGGTCACCCGCTACGACAGCGTCTACCCGTACGACAAGTCGGGCCGGGTCGGCATGGCGTCCGACTGCCCCATCCCCGACCCGCTCGAGATGCTCGCGTTCCTGGCGGGCCAGACCAACCGGCTCGGCTTGGCCACCGGCGTGCTCGTGCTGCCCAATCACCATCCGGTTGTGCTCGCCAAGCGCGCGGCGACGGTGGACGTGCTGTCGGGCGGCAGATTGCGGTTGTGCGTGGGCGTCGGCTGGCTCAGGGAGGAGGTCGAGGCGTGTGGCGCGGACTTCGACAGCCGGGGTCGGCGCGCTGACGAGCAGCTGGCCGTCCTGCGGGCACTGTGGGCCGACCGGCCCGAGGGCGTGTCGCACCACGGTGAGTTCTTCAGCTTCGACGACGTGATGTCCTACCCGAAACCCATTGCAGCCGAACATCTTCCGGTGCACATCGGCGGCCATAGCCGGGCTGCGGCCCGCCGCGCCGGACGGTTGGGCGACGGGTTCCAGCCCCTCGGTGTGGCGGGCCCGGAGCTGGCTGCCCTGCTCGCGTTGATGCGTGCGGAGGCGGCGGCGGCGGGCCGTGACCCGGAGGCGTTGGAGGTGTCCCTGGGTCACCTGGTCACCAAGATCGACGCCGACCGCGCGGGCGGCCTGGTCGAACAGGGGGCCGACCGGATCGTGCTCGGTATGCCGCCGACGGCCGACATCGAGCAGGCCAAGGATATGCTGTCGGCCTGCGCGCAACGGTTGTCGCTGCCCTCGTGAGCTGCCCCCGATGAACCTGTCTGCCGACGTCCGCGGCGCGCTGAGCGACCTGGTGCACCGGTACGCCGCCAGCATTGATGATCGCCAATTTCGCACTGCCGCGGCACTTTTCACCGCCGAGGCGGAGCTGGCGGTGCCGGATCCCCCGGGCGAGCTCGGACCCGTCCGTCGGCACCGCGGGCTCGAGGCCATCGCCGCCGCCGTCGCCGCCGTCGCGACGGTCGAGCGCACCGAGCACGCGATCGTCGGCGAAGTCTACGACGGCGCCCCGCGGCCGGACGCCGCCACGGGGCGCGTGGTCTGTGTCGCGCGCCACTGGAACCGCCGCGGCGACGAATTGGCCGACGTGGCCTGGCATTTGCGCTACGACGACGAGTACGCGCTGACCGATGTGGGTTGGCGGATCAGCCGACGGGCCCTGACGATCAACGCCATCGAGATCCATCCCGTGCGCCGGTTGCGCCCGCACGACCCGGCCTAGCGTCGCCGCGGCCCCGAAGTCGTTTGTTCCGGCGGGATTCGGGGTAAGTCAAGCGGCATAAGCCGGACGACATAAGCCGATCGGACCGGACGAACGGAAGCGACAGCAGAGGAGGCCCCCATGGGGCACATCACGCGCAGCCCTGTCGACCGCGAGGCGGCCCACGGGACGATGGACTCCCCGCAAACGCCGGGACTGCTGATAGTCGCCGCCGCGGCGCTGGCTTTCGTTGTATGCGTCGTGAACTTCGCGCTCGGTGATGCCGGGGCGGGTGTCACCGCGGGGATCGTCGCCCTGCTGGGCTTCGGCGCCGGATTGGCCTGGCTGTCCATGGACCGCAGGCGGATTCGGCAGGCCGAACGGGATTGGGTGGTCAGCCGCCCGGCGCGGTGACGGGCCGCCGCAACCGCGGCACCGTCATTGCAGCGCGGCGAGGTTGTTCACGGATTGGCGCACGTCGCTACGCAGCATCCGGGCCACTAACCCGCCGACCGGTCCGCTGAGAACGCCACCGCGGATGTCGGCGGTGAGGTGCAGCTCCGACCCCTCGTAGTTGCCGTCGACGCTCATCGCGACCCCGATGCGGACTCCCCCGCGGCCACGGCCTTGCAGCTCAATCTCTTTCGGTTCGTCGTACCGAGTGACCTGCCAGTGGACGACGTTGCGGAAACCCTTGACCTTGATGCACGAGGAAACGCAGGTGCCCTCTTGGATGGTGGACGGGACCTCCCCGCGCCAGCCGTTGAAAATCGTCATCCACTCGTCGAAGCGACGCAGATCGGAGGCCAGCTTCCAGGCGGCTTCCGGGTCCAGACCCGACGACATGGAAACGTCTACGCGTGCCAACTGTCACTCCTCCTGAGACGGTGGGTTGGGAGCCCGGGCGCGACGGTGCGATCAACAGTGCGGGCCTTAACCGTTGGTACCCGAGAGCGTCGAACCGGAAACCCGGGTCGGTTACGGCCAGGCCTCCTGCAGCTGGTGGGCGACGTTGATGACCTGGGCGGCCTGCGAGGCCGGCGCGTCAATCTCCTCGGCGACGTACTGCGCGATGAAGCGCCGGATCTCCCCGTCGACGCCCGCCAGGATGCGCAGCACCTCGCCGCGGAGGGACTTCGACGAGACGTTGACGGTGATGTCGGAGGGCCGCGGTTTGGAGACGTCGACGATCAGCAGCAACGGCTCGGCTGCGCGGGCGGTGGCCCGCAGGGCGATGTCCCCGGACACCTTGAAGCGCTGCTTGTCGAGCCGCAGGTCCAGGAGCAGGTCGATCGACAGCGGGATGTGGATGACGAACGTGATGGTGTCGCCCAGCCGACGGGTGACCCGCGGGTCCTCGATCTTGACGTTCGCGCTGACCTTGGCGATCTTGCCGGGCCCCTGAGCGATCGGCTCCATCGCGAACTCGTTGCCGGCGATGTCGGCGAATGCGGCGGCGACGCGTTCCGGCGTGACCGCGACCTCGAAGAATCGGCGACCGAATTCCTCGTAGGTGACATAATCATGGTTTTGCATAGGCTTATACCGTCTCATGTCGCCCGACCGAACGGTCGCTGATCCGCCCGCGTCGCAGGAAATTCGGCCCCAGCCGAGCGGGGATCGACGGTAGCTGACCACGGCGGTTACCACGGCTCGGCCGGCCGCGCCCATCCCCCGCGTGTGAAGCCCACCACAGCCGGGCCGTTCAATTCGGTGTGTCGGCCGGTGCCCTGGGACGCTGATGGTTTGGAGGTGTTGGAGTTTGATGGGCGCCCACGAAAACACTGAGTCCGGCTCGACCGCGTCCCGGGCCCCGGCCCGGGTCGAGGGCCTGCTCACCTGGCTCGGCGGCGGGCACCGGCGCGAGCTTGGCGAGGACCACGAACGATCCGCCCATGCCGTCGCCGGTGCGATCGTCTTGGTTGGAGGGGCGGTCGCCTGGGCGGTCGCCGGCCTCGCCCTGGGCGAGTCGACGGGCTGGTCCGCGCCGGTCGTGCTTCCGTTGACCCTGGCGTTCGGCGTGCTGGTCGGCGCGATCACCCGCGCCACGGCCGGTGGGCCCGGCCGCGGGCGCGGGGCTCTCGGCGGGCGCGCGGCTGTCGCGGCGTTGGTCGGGGTCGTGGTCGGCGAGCTCGCCGCGCTCGCGGTGTTCTCCAGCGCCATCGATCGCCGCCTGGACGAAGCGGCCCTGCGCACCGCCGAGTCGGCGCCGGCGGTCACGCAGGCGTCGGCCGCCCTGCGGCAGGCCAGAGACGCGCGCGGTGCCCTGGACCGGGCCGTCGACGACGCCCGCCAGCAACAGGACCGGGCCCTGGTCGTGGCGCGCTGCGAATACCACCCCACCCCGGCCTGCCCGCAGACGCAGATCACCGGCGTGCCCGGCGTTGGGCCTGAAACACGCACGGCCAACGACCTTCTCGCCGACGCGCAGCGGCAGCTGGACGACGCGGTGGCGGCACGCGACCGCCAGTCGCCCGAGTTGGACGCCCGGGTCTCGGGTGCGCAGCGCGCCGTCGACGAGGCGCGCCGGACCGAGGTCGCCGGCGCCGGCCGCGGCCTGGGGGTTCGCTGGGTCGCAATGAACGGCCTCACGGCCGCCGATGCCGGGGCGTTGTCGCTGAGGCTGGCCACCGACGCGTCGTGCGCGCTGCTCTACCTGCTGCCCCTCATCCTCGGGCTGTGGCGCGGCCAGACCACCCACGATCGCCGGGTGAGGGCGCGCGCGGAGCGCGAACGCGCCGAGCTCGAGGCCGACACCGCGATCGCGATCAAGCGAGCCGAGGTGCGTCGCGAGGCCGAAATCCTCTGGGCCGAACACCAACTCACCCAGGCCCGGCTCGCCGTCGAGGCGCAGATCGAGATCGATCGCGCGCGGCAACGGCGCCGGGTCGAGGATGCCCTCGAAAGTGCGCTGCCCGCGTCGTCGTCGCGCGATGTCGAGCCGACAGATGAGGACATGTATCTGCCCATCGCCGCCGAGGCGGAGGCCGCCGCCAGTCGCGCGGTCGCCGCGCTTCCCGCGGACCCGGGCGACGAGGTGCGTACGCCGGAAAACCTGCCGGCGCCGCCCGGGCGCGCGGCGGACATCGAGCGGCACGAGGAGCGGGCAACCCCGCTGATCCCGTCGCTGCCGGACGCCACCAGGGCCGCGGCCCGCTGGGTTCGGCCCCTGGTGCCGCCCTTCGTCGCACGAGTGATCGACAACACGACCGCGCCGCTGCGCACCGCGCGCCAGGTGTTCGAAGAGGTCGAGGAGATCACCTTCTCGTTCAGGCGCACGCGCAAGGTGACGATCGACTCCGAAAGCTCTGCGGGCCGGCCGCCGCGGGAATCGGAGCCCGCCGAGGCCGCCGTCCCGGAGGGCCGCATCGCCTCGTGGCGCGGAGGCGCCACGGGCTATGCGGCCTTGGCGGACACGCCGACGGAAGGCGCGAGCGGCCGAACACTCGGGTCCGCGGAGCGCGACGCGCGATTGGAGCTTGTCGAGCGAGAAAGCCCGCGTCGGCTCGGCGCGCCCGAGGGTCCGCGGCAACTGCCGCCCGCCGAATAGGCCCGTCGCTATTTCATCTGGCGGGGTCGTTATTTCATCTGGCGGGTCGGTATTTCATCTGGCGGGTAGGTGCCGTCCAGGTTCCGTTAAAGTCCCGTTGGCCCGAGCCCCGCGCCGCTTTGGAACAATCACAAAACTATGAAGAAGGCATTGCTACTGGCCGGCATCGCCGTGGCGATCGGCGCGGCCGCCCCCGCCCACGCGGACCTGACGAGCAAGGATCAGGCGTTCCTCAACACGCTCAACCAGGCCGGGCTGGTCTACCTGAGCCCGGACCGCGCGGTGACGGCGGGCAAGTCGGTGTGCACGTTGGCCGACAACGGCATGGACGGGGCCGAGATCGTCCAGAACCTGCAGGAGAAGAACCCGGGGTTCCAGGGTGACGGCGCCGCCAAGTTCACGGCGCTTGCGGCCCAGGCCTACTGCCCGGAGAAGCTGACCAGCGGAGACGCCCCCGCCCCGAAGAACGACAACGCCTGACACCGCGGGACACTGAAGTCCCCCGCCTCCGGAAAGTCCCCGCCTCCGGCCCGGCACCAGGCGGATCCAGCCCACGCGAGCAGGCTACGATCTCGTGAGGATCGGCCACGGGAGGGGTTGGATGTCGCGGTGAGGACCGAACGATCGATTGTGGCTTCGGCCGACGCATGAAGATCAGCCTGTTTCTTGCGGATGCGGCCCAGGCCGATGCCCAATCCGGCAAGGTCCACGCCCTCGGGTTGGGCTGGCGGCAATGCCAAACGCCCACTCCCCCTTTCGCGTTGGTGCTGTTCCTCGATATCGACTGGGACGAGACCAACAAGCCGCACAAGTTGACCTGCCAGCTGTTGACCACCGACGGTGAGCCGGTGACGGTGGTGGGAACGCAGGGCCCGCAGCGCATTTCCTTCGAGGCATCGGCGGAGGCCGGTCGTCCTCCCGGGGCGATCCACGGAACGTCGGTGCGCATGCCGCTCGCGTTGAACATCCCGGCCGGCATACCGCTGGAACCCGGGCTGTACGAGTGGCGCGTGGAGGTCGAGGGCTTCGAACAGGCGACGGTCGTCGAGGCGTTCGTGGTGGTGCGCCTGCCGCAGGTGGCGAAGCCCTCGCCCTAAGCGCGGCAAGCGTTTCCGCCGCCGCGCTACTCCTCGCCGAGCGTCCCGTGCAGTTCGGGCAGGAATCCTGCGAGATGATTCATTTCCTGCGCGCAGTGGACCAACAAGTTACGGGCGGTGGCCTCCGAGGAGCCAAGGATGCGCGATGCGATGGGGCGCACGGCGCGGGAGGCCATGCCGGGGGCATTCCGGACGGCGATGTGCGGCCCACCCATCCAAAACCGCGAGCGCATTTCGGCGCCGGACGGTGTCGAGCGAACGTGGTGCACGAACCAGCCGACGTCGACCGGGGCGTCGCCGGAGCCCAGCCGGGCGCAGATCGCGACCGCGTCGTCGGCGTCCGGCGGCAGGCCGAGGGCCGCCGGTTCGACGAACTGGATCGCGCCCTTGAGCAGGGTCGAGCCGATGTACTCGCTGATCATCGACCAGCGGCCCAGGTATCCCCGCTCCCGTCCCCCGTCTTTCCACTCGGCCGACAGATGCGCGCGCGGGTGCCAGAGCTTGTAGCGGCGGGTGTCGCAGCCGTGCCAGCCGAACCACCACGCCCACATCGCGGGAGTGACTCCGGGCATGTCGGTGCGCACCGCCACCGCGAAGCTGCCGTCGTCAAGCACGCCGTACCCGTTTTCTGTCTGCTGGTATCCCGGCTCCGCGACGCTCGCGGCGTCGTCGAACGCCAGCAGGGCCATGCCGCCCTGCGGTCCGTGGTGCAGTGCCTCGACGACATGGCCCGGCAGCGGCGCCATCTGCGGGGTGAAGAACTTGCCGAACGGGGTGTCGGCGTCGTCGTTGCGGTAGCCGAGGTACAAGCCGGTCATCAGAGCCGTCCCATCCAGCTGTTGAACAGCCCGTCCGGATCGTAGGCGGCCCGCGTCTTGTCGAGCCGCTCCATCGCTTCGTCTGTGGCGAACCTCGCCGGCCGGTTCCCCAGGTTTTCGTCCGCCAGCTGGATGCCGGTGGCCAGGTGCGACATGGCGGCCATCCGGGAGCCGGCCCAGTCGCCGTACTTGTCGTCGTCGGCGGGGTCCTTCCATGAGCCGTAGAGCGCCAGGTAGAGCTCGTCTTCGACGCTGTAGGCCATGTCCTGGCGCTGCGGGGATGGGCCCCAGTTCAGCCACAGGAAGTGCGACGGGGCCGGCGGCATGGTTTCCAGGATCGTCCGGATGCCCGGCAGCAGATCCCGGGCCGACGCCGACGTCCACATGTTGTCCGCCGTGTAGCGGTAGTCGGCCAGATAGTGGGTCATCACGGCGGTGTACCAGGTCGGCAGGTCCGTCGGCATGTACGGGACCTTCACCAGCGCCTTGTCCACGACCGGGCAGCTGCCGAAGATGGCGAGGGCCTGCTCGGCCTCCTCATCGGAGTCGGCGAAGGCCGGGGACGCGAACGCGATGCCGGGGCTGTCGATGCCCATCTCCGGGAGGCTGCGCGTCGCGATGGCCTGCATCTCGACCCGACGGTCCACCTCGGCGCTGATGCCGCGCGCCCACGTGTAGATCTCGTCGGCGACGTCCCACGGGTAGACGTAGACGCTGGTGCCGCAGGCGGCGGGCCGCGGATAGAGCTTCAGGTGGAACGACGTCACCACGCCGAAGAAGCCCGGCCCGGCGCCGCGGGCGGCCCAGAAGAGGTCGGGGTGATTTTCGGCGTCGCAATGGACCTGTTCCCCGTCGGCGGTGATGACGTCGAGGCCGATCACGCTCTCGCACGCGGGGCCGAAAACCCGGCTGTTCCAGCCATATCCGCCCTGCAGCAGGTACCCGCCGACGCAGACGCCCTTGCAGTGGCCGCCGGGAAAGAACAGGCCCAGCGCCTCCAGGTCGGACATGAGCAGGCTGCCGCCCTTACCCGGGCCCACAACGGCGGTCCTCTTCTGGGCGTCGATGGTGGCGTGATCGAGGCGGCTGACGTCGAGCAGCACGGCGCCGTCGCGCAGGTGGCTGGCCGCGAAGCTGTGGCCGCCCGAGACGATGCTGACCTTGTGCCCGTTGGCCTTTGCGTATCGGAGGCCCGCGACGATGTCGGCGGAGTCGACCGCCTGCACGATCACCTCCGGATAGCGTTCGGGCACGCGCTGGTGCCACACGGTGCCGCGGCGGGCGGCCTCGTACCCGTCGTCGGTCCGGAAAAAGTGCCGCCCCGCCGGTAGCGCACCCATGGGAACTCCTTTGATCCGCATTTCGGTCTTCATGGTCCGTGATGCGGAACACTATAGTGGAGTGGTGCAATCGATGGGGGAAAGTTTGCCAACTGGTCGCGACGAGGGCATCCAGGTGTTACGTCGCGCCGCCGCCGCGCTCGACGAGATCGCCGCGGAGCCGGGACGGCTGCGCCTGGTCGACCTCGGCGAGCGGCTGGGGCTGGCCAAGTCGACGGCACGCCGCCTGCTGGTCGGCCTGGTCGAGGTGGGCTTGGCCAGTGTCGATTCCCAGGGTCGGTTCGCCCTCGGCGAGCGGCTGCTGGGGTTCGGGCGGGCCGACGGGGCACACATCGCGGCGTTCTTCCGGCCCACGATCGAGCGGGTGGCCCGCGCGACCGAGGGTGAGACGGTCGACCTGTCGGTCCTGCGCGGGCAGCGCATGTGGTTCATCGACCAGATCGAGTCGTCGCACCGCCTGCGGGCCGTCTCCGCGGTCGGCGTCCGCTTCCCGCTCGAGTCGACCGCGAACGGCAAGGCCGCCCTGGCGGCGCTCGACGACGCGGATGGTCAGAACTTGATTTCCCGGTTCGCACCCGAGGTCGCCCAGCGGCTGCACGACGAAGTCGCCGAGATCCGCCGCACCGGAATCGCTTTCGACCGCGACGAGCACACGCCCGGGATCTCGGCGGCGGCCATCGCGCGACGCACCGCGGGCGACGGCGTGGTTGCCATCTCGGTCCCGGCACCGACGGAGCGCTTCGCCGAAAAAGAGCAGCGCATCACCGAGGCGTTGCGCAAGGCCGCCGAGTCGCCCGCCTGGACGCGCTAGACGGCGCTACGTATCGAACGACGAACGGAACCGAGCCACCGACGCGTCGACCTGCCGGCGGACCGTCGACGGGTCGGCCGGCTGTGGAGCAGTCGCCAAGATCGTCGCCAACCCGTCGACCGCGCGGTCGGCCAGCGGCTGCCAGGTGTTTTGCCACTGCACAAAGACGCCGCGATTGGCGGGATTCGCCGCGACGCTGTAGCGGACGAGCGCGGCGCTCCAGTCCTGGCTCCTGGTGGTGTCCACCCGTGACTCCCGCAGCAGCGCGGCGGTCAGCCCGTCGCTGTGCGCGGCGGCCAGCTCGGGCAAGGCCTCCTTGAACAGCGCGTCGAGGGTTGGCTTGACGACAAGGTTCAGCGCCGTGAAGGCCTCGCCCCAGTCATAGGCCACCAGCAGCCGCTCGAGGAGTTCCCGTGCGGGTTGCCAGGCCTCGTCGTTTTCCCAGATCGACCGGGTGGCTTCAGAATTCGCCAGTGCGGCGCCGTGGGTGAGTGACAGGGACTTGGCGCGGTAGGCGATCCATTGCAACGCGCGGAGCTCGTCCGCGGCTTGGAAGAACGCGGCGTTGGTGATGTAGGCGCTGGGCGCCAGCTGGCCGACGTAGAGGCCGGTGATCTGCAGAACGTGGAAAACGAACCGGGCAGGAACGTAGATGCGTTCGAGGGTCTCGACCCATCCGGGATCCAAATTCGAGTCGTGGTCGAGCGACTCGTGGTGGTCGACCACCCCCTCGGCGTAGATTTCGCGGTCGTGCTGCAGGGCAATGTAGCGCCGATAATTTAACGCCGCCGGGTCGCGGAATCCTTCCCAATCAGCGGCGCGCAGGGGGGACCCTTCGCGGTGTTCGAGGTACCAGCGGTTGATCGGGCTGTCGGGGTCGAGGTCGAACGGTGCCGGTCTGCGGTTGAAGTGGTAATGGAATTGACCGGTGACGATCTCGTATTCGGTGGGCTTGCGCCGCGTGTCGCCGGCGATGCTCCACGTCTTGAGTCGGCGCGGTGACGCAGTGGCCATCGGCTCAATCCTTCCTTTCCAGATACCAGTGCAGCTCGTCGTCGCCGACGTAGCGCATCCGGCCGGCGAATCCCGCGATCGCCGGCTCGAGTGACGACAACGGGAGTTGTTGCCCGGCGGCCAGTTCCAGGCTGATCCTGGTCACCTTCAAAAACGATGGCGCGTGAATGCGGACGTAGCCCGAGTGATCCTCGACGAGGATGTCGGAGTCGGGGTTGTCCGCCCGGATGGCTTCGGTCAGGGCACTGACGATGTCGGGGTCGAAACCGCGAACGATCGGTCCGACCAGCTTCCGTTCATCGGTTGACGACGTCACGGGCTTCTCCATTCGGTGGTAACGCCACGACGATGTGGTCGCCGTCGCGGCGAACCTGGTAGGGCTGCAGCCGACAGTTATCGGGATTGAGCCCGGCGCCGGTGTCGAGGTCGAATTCCCAGCTGTGGGCCGAACAGGTGAGCACACTGCCCTCAACGTCACCGTCGGCCAGCGGGAAGCCGGCGTGCGGGCAGGTGCCGGCGAATGCCCGAAGCTCACCACTTCGCAAGTGCACCAGAAGGATCGGGAGATCGCCGGCGTAGAACTCGCCGACGTCGCCCTCCCACAGCTCGTCGACGCTGGCCACGACCCTCCATTCGGAAGCAATGCCGTACCGGTCAGTCACCGTAGGACACTTCGATATGATCCAGCGGCTTTACGCCCAAGGTCCCAATGACGGCCTCCGGCGCCAGGATTTGGCCGTCATGACGGACGCGGAGCGGCGCGTCGCGGCGCGCCACGCGGTGGCCGACGACGTGATGGGCGACCTGCCGGCCCACCTGCTCGACGGTGTCCGCGTCATCGACGGGAATGAGCAACTCGAGAATGTCACCGCGAAAGAGTGCGGTCAGCGGAAGCAGCGCCACGATCGTCCCTCTCAGCGTTCCCGCGCCCAGGCGTAGTTGTCGGCGTCTTGGCCCTGCTCGTCCGGCGAGAGGCCGAAATATTGCAGTACCGTGCCCAGGTCGGGTGGGCTGATCTCACCGGAGAGCACGCGGTCGATCAGCGACTGGTGTCCGGCGAACCGCTCGGGGCGCTGGGTGAAGATCCAGCGGCACGGTTCGGAGCAGAACAGGTATCTGCGGCCGTTGTGGACGTGGGTCAACGGGGCCGGGTCGGTGTGGGCGCCCACGATGACCCCGGCGGCCCGGACGATCGGCAGTTGGCACAGGTTGCACGTGATCGGCAGGGTTTCGGGAAGCGTCGCCGCGATGTCGCCCTTGCGGACGTTGTCGGTGATGACGTCCCAGTGCCGACCGAAGTCCCGGTTCCAGCCGGGGTACTTCTCCTCCAGCCAGAGCCGCTCCGCGGCCGAGACACCCGCGTCGGGATTCCACCACACGGTGGGCCGGTAATACCACACGCCCAGGTGGATGGCGTGGTGATACCAGGTCAGCTCGTTGATGAATTCGTCCCAGTACCAAGGGTGTTCGAGACCGAAGTCGCGGAATTGGTCGGCGAACTGCTTGACCACCCAATCCTCGATGAATTCCTTGAACGACATCCGGCGGCTTTCCAGCGGTGTGTAGTAGTCCATCGACAGCCCGGTCAACAGCGCGAAGACCCGCCACGACCGCCAGAACATGTGATCGATCAGGAACTGTCCCCAGTCCTTGTGGCCGTTGTCGATGAGGACCCTGATCGTCGGCTCGCCCTGTTGGGCGTGGCGCGCCTCATCGGTCTGGATCGACGAGATCAGGGCGCCGAACTCCAAGTCGCCGACATCGATCGCATCGGCTGCCATGCCCAGGAATTGCAGGTTCGTGAAACCGGTTTCGAGCGTGAAGGTCAGCTGCAGGGCGATGGACGCGGCGTCGTTGGCGACGAACATGTCGTCGAATAGGTAGCGCACGGCCAGGACGATCCACTCGTTGGTGTGAAAGGCTTTCAGGGCCCAGTCGCCGCGCGGCTCCTTGTCGAGAAGCCCGTAGGGGAAGAACGCCTGAATCTGGCCGTGCCGGACCTCGTCGAGAGTGCCGAATGTGGCGGTGTTGCGCCAGGCCGCGACGCGCCCGAACCGTCCCATCCGCGCTTCCCCGATCGACGCCAGGTACTCGGGCATCGTGATTGCGCCGTAGTGCGCGACGATCACCGATTTCCAGCCGGGATCGAGCTTGTCGAACAGCTTTGAACGCCGGATCGTGTTCTTCAACGAGTATGTCGTGGTGTCCTTGGTGACCTGGTTGTGCACGTACTCGCGATAACCGATCTTGTAGGGCTCGTCCCACTTGAGCCACGCCTCCGTTGGGACGCGCTCCGTGCCGGACAGCTCCTCGGGGAACACGGCGTCTTCACTGACGTAGCGGAAGGTCCAGTTGGTATCGCGGGCCAGGTCGTACCAGTCGCTGCGCGATAGTTTGGGCATCTGCGGTCCTCGTGTCGTCGGTGGACGGCGCGGCGGTGGGTCGCCGGTCGATACCCGCTAGATGCTAGTCAGAATACCAAGGAGTCCTACATATACGATCACCCTGATTTTCACCGGTGACGCGCGATAGCCTGATCGCGAGCATCGGCCTGAAGGAACACACGAGTCGAGGAGCCTGCCGTATGCGTGACTCGTGGCGCCCGATTGGAGTCAAGCCCTGAAGCACATCGGGGAGCGCCATCCCAGCCTCGATTCGAAGGTCGTCGCCGCGCTCGATCGCGTCGGTGACGCGCTACACGTGCTGGCACGGCGGGTGGCAGAGCGACACGACCTGTCCAGCACCCAGATGCGGGTGCTGGTGTGGCTGTACGTAGGGCCGCCGCCGCAGGCGCGCAGCAGCGCGCTGGCGCACGAACTGAATGTCTCGGACGCCACCGTCAGCGACGCCGTCGCCGCGCTCCTCCGCAAGAAGCTGGTGGCGCGCCGCCGGGACCCCGACGACGGACGGAGCCAGCAGCTGGCCCTCACGCCGTCCGGGCGGCGGATCGCCGCGAGCGCTTCGCGGTGGAGCGCCCCGGCGGAGATCGCGGCGTCCCAGCTCGACCGCGCCGACGCCGAGGCGCTCCTGGACGGATTGGTGGCCCTGATCGGCAAACTCCATGATGCGGGACTGGTTTCTGTCAGCCGCGCGTGCAGCACGTGCAGCCAGTTAGGGGCGTTGGGTCCCCGCACCTATTGGTGCAAGTTCTACGACACCGCGCTGCCGGTGGACGAGCTTCGGGTGGACTGCGCGGATCACGTTCCGGCAGCTGCAGGTTAGCCGACCCCTGCCGTTTGGCCGAGCTGGCCGGCCGCGGTACCCCCCAGGACCCCGGCCGTGCCAACTCAGCAGCTCATTGCGGCCGGCCTGCCGAACAGTGAACCCCACTCACGGCGAGCCGCGCGCTGGGCATCGGTGAAGCTGGGCGTCTTCTCCCCGTCGCCGGCGAGGTGCACCAGAGCCCACGCCATGGCGAACACCGGGACCTTGTGACGCAGTGCGGCGCTGTGTAATTCGTCGAACGCGGCGTCCGAGGGACAGCGGCGTAGGCCGATGAGAATGCCCCGGGCCGTGTCGAGTATGCGACCCGAGTGTGGACCGAACGAAGTGTGGGCGGGAATCCAGTTCGCCATCATGCCGTGGTTACCTCCTGTTGCGCCGTAACGAAATCCGCTACCCGACAGCGGACGGGGAATCCGGTGCGTGCGCGTCGTCGCGGCGCTGGATCCTCAAAAGGCGCCTTGTGCCATGATTTGTGGAACTTCCGCGTTGCGCCAGACCGCGGGCCCATTTCGGTATGCCCTTGTGATCGTTTCGCGACCGGTCGCCCCCGCGGCGCGGGGCTTCACCAGATATAAACGGCTGCTCTGCGTTTCGGCGTGTCGTCACAGACGTTTATGTGTCGCGGTCATGTCCCATCCACCGCGACCGGAGGCGAATCAAGTTGCCAGCGAGAGTATTTCGTCGAATCCCGCGACCAGCGCACCGTGGAAGACGTCGAAGTCGGGGATCGCGGCGGTGTCCACGTTGATGCCCAGGGCGCAGGTGTCGACGTAGGTGAGCAGCGTGACGTTGACCGAAGCGCCAATGGTGGGGCCGAAGGCGTATTGCGAGCGGACCGGGGCGCCGCCCAGGAAGACGGGCACCGGCACCCCGGGCACGTCACTGGCCAGGAAATCGACGTGCCGCAGCACCGAACCGATGTACCAGCGCGGCATCAGGTTGAGCGCGGCGGCGATCAGCTGGGTGTAGGGCAGTGATTCCTCCCCACGCACGGCGCCGGTCCGCTGGTTGACGGCCCTGATGCGGGCGGCGGGGTCCGGCTCGCCCACGGGCACGTCGAACCGCATGAGGGTGATCCGGTTGCCGCCGATGTCGTCAGCCTTGGTCCGCAGGCTGACCGGCATCGTGAGATGCAGGTCGCCCACCGTGATCCCGTGCTTCTCATGGTACCGACGCAGCCCGCCGGCCACGCCGGCGACGAACGCGTCGTTCAACGCCCCGCCGCACTGGTGCGCCGCTTCCCGCAGGAGCGGCATCGGCACCTGGTGCACGCCTAGGCGTCGGATCAGGCCGCGCTCGGTCACCAGCGGCGAACCGGTCCGGCTTATCGGCCGGACCGTCCGATAGACCGACGCCGCGGTGGCCGCCGCGGACCGGAGGGTGGCGACGGGCCGCCGGACGCCGGCGTATACCAGGCGCGGCGTCGACCTGGCCACCCCCGCGACGGCGCCGCCCAGCACTCCGGCGTCGTAGCGCCACGAGTCACGGTAGCCGCTCAGCGGCGACGGCTCGTGCACCGCAGGCTCGGGCGGTAGGGCCTCGTGCCCGTAGGTGTCTTCGGACAGGTTGAACAGGTTCATCGCGATCTGAACGCCGCCAATCCCGTCGGTCAGGGCGTGGTGAAACTTGCAGATCATGGCGGCGCCGCCGTCCTGCAGGCCGTCGATCAGTGTGATCTCCCAGAGCGCCCGGGCCCGGTCGAACGCCTGCATCTCGGCGACGCGGGCGAGTTCGAGCACGCTGTCGAAGGTTCCGGGCGCGGGGACGGCCGCTCGCCGCAGGTGGTAGTCGAGGTCGAAGTCTCGGTAGTACTCCCAGCGTGGCGGTGCCGGGGCGGGTGAGCCCACCACGCGCTGGCGGAACATCGGCAGCTTGCGGCTGATCAGGTCGAAACGCTCGCGGACCTCGTCCCAGTCCGGGGACCGTTCGAGGACTACCACGCTCACCACCGTGGACCGCAGCCGTGGGTCGCTTTCCATCGCCCAGGTGAAGGCGTCGCTCGCGCGCATGAATGCAGTCATTATGTGCTCCTCGCACAGCAACCTACGACGCGCGGCGGCCGAGGTCAGCAGGTTCTTGGCACGCAATGACCTTGGTCCCGGCAATTCATGACGTTCGTCGACTGCGCGGAGCGTGGAACGGCGGCTAGGACTGCGGTGTGGCTGTCTCGGCGAATTCGCAGAAGGCCGTGTATGCCCGGGCGCCGTAGATGGTGGCGGGGCCGCCGTGCATGAGGAAGGTGACGCCGATGGCCTCGGCGGCCTCCTCGGGGGTGGCCCCGGCCCGCGCCGCGGCCTGGGCGTGCGACGCGATGCACCCGTCGCATCCCTCGACGACCCCGATCGCCATCGCGATGAGCTCTTTCATCTTGCGGCTGAGCGCGCCATCGGCGAGGGCCGCACCGCTCAGGGCGGCGAATCCCTTGTAGACCTCGGGGATCTGCTTGCGCAGCGCGCGGTGCTGGGGCAACAGGCCGTCGAGGACCTCGTGGTGGTGCTGGTGGTCCGACACGTCGGATTCCTCCCGAGCTATTCGCCGGCGGCGACGGGGGCGTCGCGGCGCAGCGAGTCGATGGCCGCCTGCAGCTTGGCCGTGACCTCCTCGGAGACCGGGCGCAGGCCCGGCTCCCCGGTGACCTCCACCAGCATGGCCGGGTTCATCGCCTCGACGAGCACGGCGCCGGCATGATCAGGGTCGGTGCGCACGACGACGTTGCACGGCAGCAGCAGGCCGATCTGGCGATTCGCGTCGATCGCGCGGTGCGCCAGCGGCGGGTTGCAGGCCCCGAGGATCAGGTAATCCTCCATGTCGTGGCCCAGTTTGGCCTTCAGTGTCGCCTTGACGTCGATCTCGGTCAGCACGCCGAAACCCTGCTCCGCGAGGGCCGCACGCGTGCGCGCGACCGCGTCGTCGAACGAGGTGGTCAGCGACGTCGAGATGCCCAGGTTCATGGCATTCCCCTTTCCGTCCGGTTCTCCGGCGGCCGCCTCAGGCGAGCGCCAGGAACAATTTCTCCAGTTCGGCTTCGCTGAGCGGAGCACCGCCGTCAGCCGTGCTGCCCGTGACGCATTCCTTCAGGCCGGTTGCGACGATCTTGAAGCCGGCGCGGTCCAGCGCGCGCGACACCGCGGCGAGCTGGGTCACGACCTCCTTGCAGTCGCGACCCTGTTCGATCATCGAGATCACCCCGGCAAGCTGTCCCTGGGCCCGGCGCAACCGGTTCAGCACGGCGTCGATGCTGCCCTGATCACCAATCACTGCGTCCTCCATCCATGTCGACTTACCGCCATAGTACCCAGGGGGGTATCCCGACCGCAGCCGCGAATATACCCCTGTGGGTATATTTTGTCACTAACGCCAGCGGCGCGGTCGCTAGAGGACGGCGCCGAGGTCCTTCGCCCGGGCGATGTCGTCCCAGTCGACGTCGAGCTCGAGCAGAATCTCCTCGGTGTGCTGACCGTGTTCGGGGGCCCGCGCGGGGCCGGGCGGGGTCTCGTTGAATTGCACGGGCGCGGCGACGATCCGGTACTCCTCGCCGTAGTCGTCGACGTTGGTCACCACATACCCGTTGGGTTCGACCTGCGGGTCGTTGAGGGTCTCGCGCGGGGTCGCGAGGGCGCCCCACACCCCGGGCTCGTCTTCGAGCACCTTCTGCCAGTGCGCGAGGTCGTGGCCGGCGAATGCGTCGTTCAGTATCTGGGTCGCCGCGGCCGCGTTGGCGATCAGGTTGCTCGACGGGACGAACCGCTCGTCGTCCGCCAGCTCCGCGAGGCCCATGCGTTGGCAGAAACCGGCCCAGAACTTGTCGGGCTGCAGAAAGACCAGCTGGATCCACCTGCCGTCCTTGGTCTTGTACCTGTTCACGAGCGGGTTGATCGCCAGCCCGGGCGGGGCGCCGGGGATACCGTCGATGTCGAAGAAGTCGGCCGCGCAGATCGACGGCGCGATCGCCCACATGGCCTGGGACAGCAGCGAGGAGTCGACGATCGTCGCCTCGCCGGTTCGCTCCCGGTGGAACAGCGCGGCACACACGCCGCCGGCCAGCGTCGCTCCTCCCTGCAGGTCGCCGAACGCCGGCCCCTGGACGGCCGGGTTCTCCGAGCCGAACGGCGTCAGCGTGTACGCGACGCCGCCGCGCGCCAGGTACGTGGCCGCGTCGAAACCGCCGCGGTCCCGGTCGGGGCCCCGCACCCCCAGTCCCGTCCCCCGGGCGATGATGATGTTCGGGTTGAACGCCCGGATGTCGTCGACGGTCAGCCGCGCCCGCTCGAGCGCGCCCGGTAGCCAGTTCGTCAGGAAGACGTCGGCGCTGGCCAAGAGTCGGCCGAACAGCTCGCGTCCCAGTTCCGACTTGATGTCGAGGGCGATGCTGCGCTTTCCCCGGTTGCCCAGTTCGAGGATGAAGTCGGCGTCCGGGCGGGCTGTCTCGCGGGTGAAGCCGCCGACCACCAGTGCGCGCCCGGGATCCCCGAAGGCGACGCCCTCGACCTTGATCACGTCGGCGCCCCAGTCCGCCAGGGCGGCACCGGCGGACGGCACGTACGTCCACGAAGCGAGCTCGACGACGCGGACGCCCTGCAGGACGCCGTTCGGGACGCCCCGGTGTACATCCGGCATCGCAACCCCCTCGGGTTCATTCCTTGCTATTTTAGATATTCTAGCTACTGTAAGGGATATCGATAGCCCCGCTGCAGGCCACGGGTGGTTTTTCGCGGAAGAGATGCGATGGAGCCGATCATCGGACCGACCCGAATCCCCGATGCGGTGGGCGCGCACGTGCTGGCGCCGCTGCGTCCGAACCATCGGTGTGGCCGCGAATCCCCCTGGGGCACAACGGTACTAGTGGTGCCCGTTCGCGTGGGGGTGGCCACGAAGGGCGGACGATGGGCAGGGTAACGGGCAAGGTCGCCGTGATCAGCGGGGCCGCCCGTGGTCAGGGACGCTCCCACGCGCGCATGCTGGCCGCCGAAGGCGCCGACATCATCGGGGTGGACCTGTGCGCCGATATCGAGACCAATCAGTACCCGCTGGCACGGCCGGAGGACCTCGACGAGACCGCGCGGCTGGTCGAGAAGGAGGGCCGGCGGGCCTACACCGCGGTCGCCGACGTCCGCGACCGCGTCGCCCTGGCCGCCGCGATTGACCGGGGCGTCGCCGAGTTCGGCCACCTCGACATCGTGGTCGCCAACGCCGGCATCTGCCCGCTGACCGCCGGACTGCCGCCCCAGGCGTTCGCCGACGCGGTCGATGTGGACCTGATCGGCGTGCTGAACCTCGTGCACGCCAGCCTCATGCACCTGCGGGCGGGCGCGTCGATCATCGTGATCGGATCCAACGCGGCCTTCATGTCGTCGATGAACACCACCGGCATCGACGGCGGACCCGGGGGCGCCGGCTACGCCTTCGCGAAAATCGCTGCCGCGCACTACGTCAACGACTTTGCCCTGGCGCTGGCCCCGTTCTCCATCCGGGTGAACGCGGTGCATCCCACCAATGTGAACACCGACATGCTGCACAGCGCCCCGATGTACCGGGCCTTCCGGCCCGACCTGAAGGAACCGACGCGCGCGGACGCCGAACCCGTCTTTCCGGTGGTGCAGGCGATGCCCATCCCCTACGTCGAGCCCGAGGACATCAGCGAGGCCGTGCTGTTCCTCGCATCCGACGCGGCGCGCTACATCACCGGCCAGCAACTGCGGGTGGATGCGGGCGGCTTTCTCAAAGTGAAGCCGTGGTCGGGTGCATGAGTGGCGCCGTGACCGAACGCGTTTCCGGCACCGGAGCCGAGCGTCGCCTGTACGAGCTCATGGTGCTTATGAAGGCGGCCGACGACCGGCTGTCCAAGGGCATAGGCACCGGCGAATTCATGTGCGTGTACTGGCCGTCGCGCGGGCAGGAGGCCATCGCCGCAGCGATGGGGGTGAGCCTGCGGCCCGACGACCAACTGGTGACGACCTACCGCGGGCTGCACGATCTCATCGGCAAGGGCGTCCCGCTCGAGGAGATCTACGGCGAGATGATGGGGCGCTCCGTCGGGGCGAGCCGCGGCAAGGGCGGAAGCATGCACATCGCCAATCCCGGCAAGGGGGTGATGCTTTCGACCGGCATCGTCGGCGCCGGGCCCCCGGTTGCCGTGGGACTTGCGATGGCCGCGAAACTCAAGGGCCTGGACCGCGTCACGGTGGTCAGCTTCGGCGACGGTGCGACCAACACCGGCTCGTTCCACGAAGCGGCCAATATGGCCGCCCTGTGGGATCTTCCGCTGGTCTTCGTCTGCCAGAACAACCAGTACGCGGAGATGACCCCAACTTCGGACACCATGAAGATCGAACACGTGGCCGACCGGGCGGCGGGCTACGGAATGCCCGGTGTGCGCGTCGACGGCAACGACCCCCTGGCGGTGAAAGCTGCGCTCGACGAGGCGCTGCACCGGGCGCGCTTCGGCCCCGACGGCGGAGGCCCGACCTTCCTCGAGTGCGTCACCTTCCGCTTCCGCGGTCATTACTTCGGCGACCGAATGCCCTACATTCCCAACGAACAACTCGCCGCGGCGATGGCGGCCGACCCGGTGCCGCGGTTCCGCGCCCGGCTGGCCGAATCCGGTCTTTGTGGCGAGGACGAACTCGACCGCATCGACGCTGAGGCGCGGGCGGCGGTCGAGATCGCGCTACAGACGGTCATGAGCGCCGACTCGGCATCGATCGACGAACTCGACCGCGACGTGTACGCGACCCCGATCGGTTTCCCGGTGTGAGCATGCAAGAAGAAGAGATGACGATGCGCGAGGCGCTCAATCTCGCGCTCGACGAGGCGCTGCGGTCCGACGACCGAGTCTTCCTGCTGGGCGAGGACATCGCCGATCCCGGGGCCTCGGGCCCAACCGCGGGGTTGTCGACGAAGTACGGTCACGACCGGGTGCTGGACACGCCGATCTCCGAAGCCGCCATCGTGGGCGCCGCCATCGGCGCGGCGATCGACGGCCTGCTGCCCGTCGCCGAGATCATGATCATGGATTTCATCGGCATCGCCGCCGACCAGCTCATCAACAACGCCGCCAAGCTGCGGTTCATGACCGCCGGCAGAACGACGGCCCCCATCACCATCCGCACGCAGGTCTACGGGGGCCTGGCTACCGGCGCCACCCATTCGCAGAGCCTTGAAGCCTGGTTCATGCACATCCCGGGGATGAAGGTGATCGTGCCTTCCACCCCGCGCGACGGCAAAGGCCTGCTCACGGCCGCGATCTTCGACGAGGACCCCTGCCTGTTCGTCGAGACGATCCGGCTGCAAGGCAAGAAGGGTCCCGTCCCGCTGGAGCCCGGATTCGCAATCCCGCTGGGCCGCGCCGACGTCAAGAGGCCGGGCACCGACGTGACGCTGATCGGCTACGGGCGCAGCGTGCACGACGCGCTGGCGGCCGCGGCCACGCTGGCCGAACACGACATCAGCGCGGAGGTCGTCGACCTGCGCACCCTGGTCCCGCTGGACGTCGAGACGATCGTCAATTCCGCCCGGCGCACCAGAAGAGTCGTGATCGCCCACGACGCCGTGCAATTCGCCGGCCCGGGCGCCGAGATCGCGGCGATCCTGCACTCCGAGCTGTTCGGCGAACTGGCCGCGCCGGTCCAGCGGGTGGCGCCCAGGTTCGTGCCAACCCCCGCGGCGGCCGCGCTTGAGGCGCAGGT
Source organism: Mycobacterium saskatchewanense (assembly GCF_010729105.1). NCBI lineage: Bacteria > Bacillati > Actinomycetota > Actinomycetes > Mycobacteriales > Mycobacteriaceae > Mycobacterium > Mycobacterium saskatchewanense. The sequence goes on along the minus strand of NZ_AP022573.1, from coordinate 672,315 downwards.
GTATCCGTCGCCGGCCCGGATCGTCGACGCCGCGTTCGCCACGTTCCAGGACACCCGCGATCGCGCCAAAATCCATGGCTGACTTCGTGATCCGCATCCCGCGCGTGTCGGTCGCCGTCTCCGAGGCCGAGCTGACCGGACTGCTCGTCGATGCCGGCGAGCATGTCGAGGAGGGCACGCCGATCTACGTGATCGCCACGGAGAAGGTGGAACAGGAAATCGAAGCCGGCGCATCGGGCACCGTGCAATGGACCGGCCAGGTAGGGACCGTCTACGACATCGGCGCCGAAATCGGCGTCATCATGTCCTAACGAAAGGTGAGCAGACATGGATCTCAACGAGACCCGCGAGAGAATCATCTACGAAAAAGAAGGCCCCATTGCGCGCGTCACGCTGAACTGGCCGGAAAAGGCCAATGCCCAGGACCAGAAGCTCGCCGAAGAAGTCGACGCCGCCCTCCTGGATGCCGACCGTGACTACGACATCAAGGTCCTGATCCTCAAGGCCAACGGCAAAGGCTTCTGCTCGGGCCATGCGATCGGCAACAACGCCGTCGACTACCCGGCATTCGTGGAGGGCGCCAAGGTGATGGGGACGCCGTGGAAGCCGCAGACCGACCTGTTCGTCAAGCCGGTGCTCAACCTGTGGGAGTTCTCCAAGCCGACCATCGCCCAGGTGCACGGCTACTGCGTCGGCGGCGGCACCCACTACGGGCTGACCACCGACATCGTCATCGCGTCCGAGGACGCGTACTTCTCCTACCCGCCGCTGCAGGGTTTCGGCATGCCGTCGGGTGAATGCTCCATCGAGCCATGGGTTTTCATGAACTGGCGGCGGGCGGCCTACTACCTGTACCTCGCGGAGGTGATCGACGCGAAGAAGGCGCTGGAATACGGCCTGGTCAACGAGGTGGTGCCCCGCGAGCAGCTGGGCGACCGGGTCGAGGCCATCGCCCGGCACATCGCCCAGGCGCCGATGACGACCCTGCTGGCCACCAAGGCCAACCTCAAACGCGCGTGGGAACTCATGGGCATGCGGGTGCACTGGCAGAGCTCCAACGACCTCGTCGCGCTCGCGTCGATCAGCAAGGACGTGCAGGAGCTCATCCAGACGGTGTTCAAGGACAAGGTGCTGCCGTCCGAGCAGGCCCGGCGCCAGGCGGCCGCGGCCGCAGCGACCGACGGCGCCGCCACCTCCTGACGGTCCCCCGGTGAACATCACCGATCACGCCGCCGCGGCCCCCGACGCGCCCGCCCTCGTCGTCGCGGACGGCGACACGATCTCGTATTCCCAGCTGTACGAGCGGAGCCGGCGGGTCGCGGCGCTCCTCTACGACGCCGGCCTGCGCCGCGGCGACGGCGTGGCCCTGGTGCTGCCGAACCGGCCGGAGTTCTTCGAGATCGCCTGGGGCTGCCAGCTTTCCGGGCTGTACTACACCGCGGTCAACACCCACTTCACCCCGGACGAGGCCGCTTACGTCATCGACGACTCCGACGCCAGTGCGCTGTTTGTGGACGCCTCGACGCCCGACCTTGCAGAACACCTGGCGCGGGCGGGCGTCAAAGCCCGCTTCAGTCTGGGTGCCCGACTGGCGGGCTGGTGCGGCTACGAGGACGCCGTCGCCGGGGCGGGCGCTCCACCCCCGCTGTCGGACGGCTCGGAGATGCTCTACTCGTCGGGAACGACGGGGCGGCCCAAGGCCGTTCGGCGCCCGCTGCCGACCGACGGCAACGGATCCTGGGCGCAGGCCGTGCTCGAGCTGGCGCTCACCCACAAGTACGGGATGGAGCGCGACAGCGTGTACCTCTCCCCCGCTCCGCTCTACCATGCGGCCGGGGTCAACTACACCATGGCGGTCAACCGCGTCGGCGCCGCGTCGATCATCGTGCCCAGGTTCGACGCCGAGACCGTGCTACGGCTGGTCGAAACGCACCGGGTCACCCACGCCCAGTTCGTCCCGACGATGTTCGTGCGGATGCTCAAGCTGCCCCAGGCCGTCCGGGACGCCTACGACGTCTCCAGCCTGCGCTGCGTGATCCACGCCGCCGCGCCGTGCCCGGTCGACGTCAAGCACCGAATGATGCGATGGTTCGGGCCGATCATCCACGAATATTACGGCGGCACAGAGGGATTCGCCGGGACCACGATCGGGCCCGAGGAGTGGCTGGCCCATCCCGGCTCGGTCGGCAGGCCGATGTCACCCGTCCACGTCATCGGCGCCGACGGCGACGAGCTGCCGCCCGGCGAGCCGGGCGAGCTGTACTTCGAGGGCGGTCCCGCCTTCGACTACTTCAAGGACCCCGCGAAGACCGCGTCGGTGTCGAACGACTGTGGCTGGCGCTCGCTGGGTGACATGGGCTTCGTCGACGAGGACGGCTACCTGTACCTCACCGACCGGTCGACGTTCATGATCGTCTCGGGAGGGGTGAACATCTACCCGCAAGAGGTGGAGAACCTGCTCGTCATGCATCCCAAGCTGGCCGACGCCGCCGTATTCGGCGTGCCCAACGACGAGTTCGGCGAGGAGGTCAAGGCCGTGGTGCAGCCGGCGCCGGGCGTCGTGGCCGGACCCGGTCTGGAGGCCGAGCTCATCGAGTACTGCCGACAGCACCTGGCCGGGTACAAGTGTCCCCGCTCCGTCGACTTCGACATCCTGCCGCGCGACCCGAACGGAAAGCTCTACAAAAGGCGCGTGCGCGAACGCTACTGGCAGGGGCGGACTTCACGGATTGTGTGAACGAAGGATGGCGCGATGGTGGTAGACCGGGGTTCGGTGCGGCCCGAGGCGAATTGGGCACGGCGGCCCGTGCCGTGGGCGGTCCGGGCCGCCGACCGGATTCCCAAGCAGCGGTACTACGACGCCGAGTTCTACGCGCTTGAGGCGGAGCTGTTCTGGCCACGGGTGTGGCAGATGGCATGCCGCCTCGAGGAGATTCCCAGGCCGGGCGACTACGTCGAGTACGAGATCCTCGACCAGTCGATCGTCGTGGTGCGGGTCGACGACGACACCGTCGGCGCCTACTACAACGCGTGCCGTCATCGCGGCGTGAAACTGGTGCAGGGCAACGGCTCCGCCGGTGCCGGGCGCACCCTCGTGTGCCCGTTCCACGGCTGGTGCTGGAACGTCGACGGGCGCAACACGTTCGTGGCGCGGCCCGAGGCCTTCGCCGAGGGCAACATGCGCCCCGACGACCTCCGGCTCGTCTCGGTCCGGTGCGAGCTCTGGGGCGGCTGCGCGTGGATCAACCTGGACGACGGCGCGCCCGCGCTGCGGGACTGCCTCGAGCCGTTCGCATCGATCTACGACGCCTGGAAGGTCGAGACGCTGCGCACCGAATGGTGGCAGTCGTGTCGGCTGCCGGTGAACTGGAAGCTCGCCACGGCGGCGTTCATGGAGGGCTACCACGTCCCCCAGACCCACCCCCAACTGCTGCCATCCGCGCGAAACGGCGGCCCGGCACGGGACACCGTGCACCCCGTCGTCGCCAGCAGCCTGTACTTCATGCGCACACTCGGCACCGGGATGGGTGGCATGACGCACGAGAACGACATTCGTATTGCCGAGGGCCTGCAGACGATCGCGCTGCCGCCGGACCCGGCCGAGGCGATGACCGTGTGGCGCGGCGCCCTCAACGACGCGGTGGTCGGCTGGCACCGCGCCCGCGGCAGCAACATGCCCGACCTCAACGATCTGGTCCGCCGCGGGATCACGGACGCGATCGGGTTCTGCTTCCCGCACTACTTCATCCTGCCGACCTACAGCAGCGCATCCTCCTACCGGATTCGCCCGCTTGGTGCGGAGGAGACGCTGTTCGAGATCTGGTCTCTGACACGACTTCCCGGCGACGCCTCCGCGGGCCGGCCCACCCCGCCGCAGCCCATGGCGCCCGACGATCCGCGTTGGCCGCCGATCCCCGCGCAGGACTTCTCCAACCTGCCCCGCCAGCAGAAGGGGCTGCACTGCCGGGGTTTCGAGTACATGCGGCTGTCGGATCAGCTCGAGGGACTGATCTCGAACTTCGAGCGCGTCGTCGACGGGTTCCTCGCGGGCCTGCCGCACGAGCGGCTGGTGCCGGCGATTCAGAAGACCAACACGACCATCGACGTGCCGATCGCGGACCTGGGTTTCGGGGCGGGGGCGCGATGACCACCCACTGGGACCGCTCCGTCGACCTATTGATCGCCGGCAGCGGTGGCGGCGGCATGGTGGCCGCGCTGGCCGCGCTGGACGGCGGCATCGAGCCGCTGATCCTCGAAAAGCAAAGCCTCGTCGGAGGTTCGACGGGTCTTTCCGGGGGCATCGTCTGGCTGCCCAACAACCCGTTGATGCGCGCCGACGGCATCGCCGACTCGCACGAGGACGGCCTGGCCTATCTCGCCGACGTGGTCGGCGACATCGGCGCGCCGTCGTCACTCGCACGCCGCGAGATGTTCCTCACCGCGGGCTACGAGATGCTCACCTTCCTCATCCGCAGGGGTGTCCGCCTGATCCGGTGCGCCGGGTGGAGCGACTATTACCCGAATCACAAGGGCGGCAACGAATCCGGCCGCGCGGTCGAAGGGATCCCCTTCGATGCGGCGGAACTCGGGGTCTGGAGCGACAAGCTGCAGCCGGCGCTGGCCAAGAACTATGGCTTCGCGGTGCTGACCAACGAACTCCGCTCGGTGCAGTACTTCAACCGTTCGCCGCGCGCGTTCGCCGTGGCGAGCAAGGTCTTCCTGCGCACCGCCGCCGCGCGAATCCGTCGGCGCCAGATCCTGACCAACGGCGCCTCGCTCATCGGTCAGATGCTCAAGGCGCTCATCGAACTCGGCGATGGGCAGCCGCCGCTGTGGACCGACGCCGCGATGGAGGATCTGATCGTCGAGGACGGGCGGGTCGTCGGAGCGCGGGTATCCCGCGCGGGTGTGACCCTGAACGTCGAGGCGCGCAAGGGCGTCCTGCTGGCGGCGGGCGGGTTCGGCCACAACAAGGAGATGCGCCGCCGGTACAGCGGCGACCAACCGAACGACGCGCAGTGGTCGATCGCCAACGCCGGCGACACCGGTGAGGCGCTGCAGGCGGCGATGCGGCTCGGCGCGAAGACCGATCTGCTCGACGAAGCCTGGTGGCTGCCTTCGGTGTTCATCCCCAACGGCGGCGCCGCGGCCGCGTCGCTGGGATCTGGCCGGCAGCGGCCCGGCGCCATCTACGTCGACTCCACGGGACGCCGGTTCTGCAACGAGTCCAATTCCTACGTCGAGGTCGGCAAGGCGATGTACGCCAACAAGGCGGTGCCGTGCTGGATGGTCTTCGACGACGGTTACGTGCGGCGGTACGTCACGAGCGCGAACCCCTTCAAACGGAGTCAAGGGTTGCCACCCGGGCTGAGCGAGACCGGCGCGGTCAAGACCGGCCACACCGTCGCCGAGCTCGCCGATCGCATCGACCTGCCCGCCGACGAGTTGGCGCGGACCATCCAGCGGTTCAACCACTTTGCCGCCAAGGGGCTGGACCCGGACTTCGGGCGTGGTCAGTCGGCATACAACGATTGCCTGGGCGACCCCGGCTACCGCCCGAACGCCGCCGTCGGCCCGCTGGACCGAGCGCCGTACTACGCGACCCGGGTCTTCCCGGCGGATGTGGGGACCTGCGGCGGCGTCGTCACCAACGAGCACGCCCAGGTGCTCGACGAGCAGGACCTGGTGATCGAGGGCCTGTACGCCACCGGTAACACGACCGCAACGGTGATGGGCCGCACGTACCCCGGCGCCGGGGCGAGCATCGCCAGCTCGATGGTGTTCGGCTACGTCGCCGCCAGGCATGCCGCCGGGCGCAGGGTCGCCGGCGAGCGCAGCCGGTAGTTGCCGAGCGCAGCCGATATTTCCCCGAGCAGACGCAAAAGCATGCCGACACGCCGTGCGGCGGGGGCTTTTGCGTCTGCTCGCGCTAGGAATTCTCGTCGCGCTCGACGAAGTCGCGCGGTTTCATGCCGGACTGCTTGAGCTCGGCCCGCCGCGCCTGAACGTCGGAGGCGGCTCCGACCATGTTGGTCAGGATGTGGCTGACCTGTAGGTGAACCCGCATGCCCATCAACTCCCAGGCCCGCTTCACGTTGTTCTTCACGGCCATCAGCGTGGTGAGCGGGATCTGCGCGATCCGGCGGGCCATGTCCTCGACGGTGTCCTCGAGGTCCTCGCGCGGCACCACCCTGTTGAGCAGGCCCCAGTCGAGCGCCTGCTGCGCGGACAGCGTGGGCGCGAGCAACAGCCAGTCCATGGTGCGGTGCCAGTTCATCATCAACCACGGCTCGATCATGGTGTGCCCGCCCGGCTCGCCGAGGCTCTGGGCAAGCGGCATCTGGAAATACGCGTCCTCGGACGCCACGCAGAAGTCGGTCAGCAGCCCGAGGTAGATGCCGCCGCCCATGCAATAGCCGTGAATCTGCGAGATCGTCGGCTTCGGAAACTCCCACAGGTACAACGTGGGCCACAGGAACAGGTCCGCGGTGCCCTTGTAGAGGTCCTCGAACGTGTTTCCGAAGTCCGGGTAGGGGTTTTCGTCGGGGCCCCAGCGGGCCACGTGGCCGCCGCAGAAGCCCTTGCCGTTGGCCTTGATGATGACGACCTTGATCTCGTTGTCCCGGTCCGCCTCGCGCAGGCATCCGTCGACCTCCGTAACCAGCACCGCGTCCTTGGTGTTGGCCTTGTCAACCCGATTCAGGATGATCCGGGCGATCGGCGGTTCGCGTTCGTAGATGATCGCTTCCAGCACGCGACGCTCCATGCCACGTGACATTACCGGACGACGGCTCTCCCCTGGGCGATTACCGAAAACCGCCGCCATTTCGCATGATTCCGCGTGCAGGGGCCAGCGCCCGGGCACCGCGGACTATGGCCGGGATTACGAATCACGTAACAGCACAGAGACTTTGGCCATCACCGTGACGCGCGCGCCAGCAGCCACGCCTGGCCTTGTCCTTCGCCGGAGTCGATCGCCTCGAGATCGGCGAATGCCGCGGCCAGCTCACCCGGCGCCGCGCGAAACGGCCCCGGAGCCGCGCCCACTTCGCTGAGCACGGCGATCGCGAGCAGGCCGCCGGGCGCCAGCCGATCGCGGATCGGCCGGTCCAGGCGGGCGTCGCGGAACCGGTGGCACACGATGACGTCAACAGGCGCGCCGGCCGGCAGCCCGCGGTCGAGATCGACGACGTCGAACCGGCACCGCTCGCCGACGCCGGCACGGCGGGCGAGATCGCACGCCTGGCTCACGGCCACCGGCGAGACGTCGAGCCCGTATACCTCGAGGCCCCTCCGGGCGAGCCACACGCCGGCCAGTCCTTGCCCGCACGCCACATCCAGGGCACTTCCCACGGTGGGAAAGACGTCGGCGTGGCGCGCGAGGGCGCCGGGCGGGCCGACCGCGCCGAGCGGGGGCGGCCCCTGGGCCGTGTAACGCTGGTCCCACCGCCGCCGGTCGTCCTCCGCCATGTGCGCCACCCTATGACCGAGCCGCGGGCCGCGCCGGCGGCGTCTCCCTACACTGGACCGGTGTCCAAAGTGTCCGCGGCCAGTACCGCCGCCGTTGCGGGCCGCCGGGCGGATCGGCGGCCGGGGCAGACCATCCGGAAGGTCCTCGACGCCGGCCTCGACGAGCTGCGCGAATCGTCGTACGCGAAGCTGACGATGCGCGCGGTCGCCACCCGCGCCGGCGTGTCACCGGCCAGCGCCTACACCTACTTCCCGTCGAAGAGCGCGCTGGTCGCGGCGGTGTACCTGCGCTTCCTGCGTGACCTGCCGCTGCACACCGATGTCAACGAGACCACCGAAGCGCGCGTCAGCGCGACCCTGCGTGATATGGCGGTCATGGTCGCCGACGAGCCGGAGCTGACGGCCGCCTGCGGGGCGGCGATGATGGCGGACGACCCGGCGGTCAAGCCCATCCGGGAACAGATCGGCGACGAGGTGGCCAGGCGGATCGGCGCCGCGCTCGGACCCGGTTGGCCCCGCGCGGTGAGATCGACCCTCCAGATGACTTTTGCGGGCGCACTGATGACGGCCCGGTTCGTCACCTTTCCCGAGATCGCCGGGCAGCTTGACGAGGCCGTACGCCTCATTCTGCGGGCCGCTAAGGAATGAATCATGTGCTGCCGCAAGCGGTTTGGTCGGCCGCTGATGGACCAGCTGTTGGCTGCCGAGCGCGGCCGAGGGCGCACCTGCGGCGAAGGCCAGCTGCTCGGCGTGGCGATCGAGCGAGTCGTCCAGTTTGTCCGGGGTTGCGCAGCGGTTCGGGCCGGCGGCTGGAAATCGCGGTGCGCCAACGCAACTTATCGCCATGCTCCACCACCAAGTCGAGGAACGCGTCGACGGGATGAACGCCGCAGCGATCCAGACCCACTTGCCCGAACGACTACCCCACCGCCGATTCGTCGGGCAGGCGACGATCTCGGCGCCGCATTAATCGCGGTGCCACACCCGGGGCCGAATCTCTTGTCGCAGTCCTTGCAGAACCAGCGACGATATTCCTCGGTGCGCAGCAACCGGTTGCGGTCCACCTCGTCCTGCAGGTGCAACGCCGCGGCGCCGGCGCCGAACTCCTCGAAGACCACCAACGAGTTTGCGTCGGCGTACACCTCGAACGGCACCGGCGGGTGCTGCCAGCGGAAGTCGGCGTCGAGCGCGTTCACCGTCCGCGCGAGCGCCTCCATCACGTAGATGGCCGGCGGCAGGGCTTTGATGTCAGGCCCGAATTGCAGAATCTTGTTGCCGCGCCCCAGGATAGCGTTCAAGCGGCGCAGTTCGCGCGGCCTGGCGTACGTCGAGGGCGGCGTGCGTGTCCTGCAGACCTCACCGTCGAGCTTGCCGGACAACAACTGCTGCGAAGACACGCCGACGAACCCTTCGCCGAGTGCTCTTCGAGCATCGAGTCCATGCGCCTCAATTCCGCCGCCGAGGGCCGGACGTCATTGAGCGTTGCCCGGTCCAGGCCCATGACGGCGGCCCGCATGTCCAGGTGCGCGCCGAGCAGAGGTGTTCGGTGGCGTGGCGCACCATCGACCGTCGGTGATCACCATGTCGTAGCGCATTACTGGCCTCTTCGTCCCCGGAGCCGCCGCGGGCGGGTGGTCGCCACCCCAAGCTGCGGTGTCATACATACGCTCGGCGCGGTGTTCTGCCATGGTCGCAGCGCCACCAGTGGAGCGCTGCTGATCAGCATTGAGTGCCACTCGCGGACGTTATGATCCAGCGCATGCGCAGCCACGGATGGGCAGGCAACACGCCCGCCTCCGACGAGGAGGCGATCACGCGCATCCTCGATGCCGCCGACCGGATCATCGCCGAGTGCGGCTCGGCGATGCGGATCGCGGACGTCGCGCGGGCACTCGGGGTGACGCGGCAAACCGTCTATCGCTACTTCCCCGGAACCCAGGCGTTGCTCGTGGCAAGCGCCATGCGATCGGCCGACGGGTTCCTCGACCGCATGGCGGATCACCTCAAAGGCATCACCCATCCGGTCGTGGCGCTGACCGAAGGCATGGCATTCGCGATCGAGGAACTGGCCTCGGACAACCAGGTCCAAGTCGTCCTGAATCAGCGTCACCGCGGCGGCCAAAAGGTCAGCATCATCTCCGACACCGCGCTGGCCTTCGGTCGGTCGATGTTGCACCGCTACGACATCGACTGGCCGCGTTATGGCTTCGATGAGGCGGGCCTCGACGAACTGAACGAGTTCTGCCTGCGGGTGTTGCATTCGTTCCTCGCCGACCCCGGACGGCCGCCTCGAAGCGGTTCCGACCTACGGCGGTATCTGTTGCGCTGGATCGGCCCGGCGATCGCCTATCCGCAAATCGCACGCGCTACCGACCCGCTCCGGGGGGCGGAGCCCACACAGGCGCGCCGCCGCCCGTCAAAGGCGTCCTGACCATACAGATCGCGCGTCTCGTCCTGGATGGTTGATCGGGTGACACGGTTCGGCGATTCTCAACGGGCCGGCGTTGACGACGACCATAGGAGCGAACGTGGTGGGTCTGGGACAACTCGCGCTGAACAGCGCCCCCGTCTTCGGTGGAGCGATGCTGGCCATCGCGGCCGGTCAATTCAAGGGACCCGATTACCGTGGCGTGATCAAACAGGACATGGACCTGCTCGACCGGCTGCCTCCGGAGGACACCCAACGACGAGCCGATCTGCAACGCACGATCGATGAGCGCATCGACGACCTGGTCGACGCAGCCGACAGGAGCCGTGCGTTACGGAAAGCCGCGCTGTCGTACCGGGGGAATTGGCGCGATGCGGTCCTCTTCCTGTGTGTCCTGTTGTTCACCATCATCTGGTGGGACGTCGACCACAGCCGCAGCAATTGGTTGCCAATGTTCGTCGTGTTGATTCTGCTCTCGATTGTGGCCGCCGCCTACGCATTCCGCGGCGTCCTGAGTTCCGCCAGTTCGTTCGTGCACCGGCAACGCGGGGGCGTGCGGGCCGAATCGCTCGAGGAGCGGCCGTAACCCTCCTGTGACAAGATTTCGGCGTGATACCACGTCCCCTCATCGGTCTCGTGTGCGCCGCGATGGCGCCTCTCGCGATGCTGCCGATCGCACCCGTCCCGTCGGCTTTCGGCGACCCGTGCCCCGACGTCGAGGTGGTGTTCGCCCGCGGCACCACCGAGCCGCCGGGTGTGGGGCACGTGGGACAGAGTTTCGTCGACACGCTGCGCTCGCACGTCGGAGGCAAGTCCGTCGGCGTCTACCCGGTGAACTACCCGGCGACGACCGATTTTCCGACGGCCGTCGACGGCATCAGCGACGCCGGGTCGCATGTCGAGCACATGGCGGCGACGTGTCCCCGCACCAAGATGGTGCTCGGGGGCTACTCCCAGGGCGCGGCCGTGATGGGCTTCGTCACGTCCAGCGCCGTCCCGGAGGGGGCGCACCTTGTGGCGGCGCTGCAGCCCATGCCGACCGACGTCGCCAACCATGTCGCCGCCGTCACGCTCTTCGGGAAGCCGTCCAGCCAGTTCATGAGCATCATCAATGAGCCGCCAGTGACGGTGGGCCCGCTCTACGCGCCCAAGACCATCGAGTTGTGCGTGCCCGGCGACCCCATTTGCACCGGCGGTGGCGACGTCACAGCACACCGCCGTTATGTGGAGGCGGGGATGGTCGACCAGGCCGCCGATTTCGCCGCCAGTCGCCTCTGACCGGCACCGCGCCGAACTGTTTCCTAATAGCGTCCTAATAGCGCGGCGCGGTTTCGAGTACCTCGAGAGCCGCATCGATGTTGGGGATGATCGGCGGGCCGTAACTGCTCACCAACTGTCCGAGTGCGCGCGCGATGTGCGGACCGACCGCGCCGGCGGCGAGCACTTCCTCGGCGAGCACGACACCGCCCACCACGTGGGCTGCGCGAAGGCGCCCGTCGGGCGTGACCTCGTACCGCCAGTCGCCGATCTGGATGCGCTCCGGTTGCGACCGCAGAAGTCCCCGCCGGGCCGGCGTCACCAGGACTCCCGGGACGCCGCAGAACACCCTGACCACCATGCCGACTCCACCGGGACCGCCCAGCGCCGCCCCGACGGCGCCGCTGACCCGGTCGTAATCGAGGCTCGTCATCAATCGCTCATCGGCAGGACGAACGACGGCGTCAGCGTCTGCCCCTCGCCGGTGCGGCGCACGGCCGTTCCCGCGACGTAGAACTCGACCGTGTGGTGTCCCCACGCATAGTTGGAGATCGCGAAATGCACGCCGACGACGCCGCTTCCGCCGTCCCGCTCGGCTTCGCCCTGCATGCGCGACATCGCCAGCTCGCGGGCTTGGTAGTTGCCCTGCGTCCATTGCGGCATCTCGGCGTTCCTCCCGACCTGGCTAAGCGTGCGCAGGAACCCTTGCACCGCAACGTGAAACACGCAGTTTCCCATCACGAAAGCAACCGGGGCGTAGCCGGACCGCAACAGCGTCGTCAGATCCTGTCCGGACAGGTGGCTGGTGAAGGCCTGGCCGTTGGCCCGGCGGTACGCCCCCGGCTTCTGGGCGAACCGCACCGCGGTGCCGACGGCGATGAACTCGAGGTGTTCGCCCTCGCCCTGATGGCGCCATTCGAGGCGGACCCCCACCACGCCGTCCGCGCCGAGCGAGTCGGCCTCGGCCTGCATCCGCGACATCGCGTTCCAGCGCGCACGGTAGGTCGCCTCGGTGAGCACCGGCAACTCGGATTGCTGCCGGATCCCGGTGAACTGGTAACCCACGTGGTAGACCGAAACACCCATCACCAGTTCGATGGGTTCGAACCCCGCCCCGTGCAGCAGGGCGAATTCGTTGATCGAGAGGTCGGACGTGAACACCTTGCCGGCGTGGGACAGGCGTTCGCTGGCAACGGGGTCGAGCGGATTCGGCTGCATTGTCACCCTCCTGCGGTTCTCGGGTCAGCGTAGGCCGCGGGACCGCCGCGCACACCCACTCCCGCCGTTCACGGCCCCGGCGCGGCGCCGCCGATCTTCTCGTGCAGCTCGTGGATCGACCACGGAGCGGCGCGACGGTGATCGCGGTATGCCAGCACCCGCGGTGTCGGCCGGTCGAAGCTGCCGACGAATCCGCCTGCGGCGACGAACATCCGGCCCGTCACGTCGCGCGCCAGATCGCTGGCCAGGTAGGCGTAGAGCGGCGCCACAAAGGAAGCGGGAGCGCCGTCGAGCGACGCGCGCATCGTCAGCTCGTCGAGCAGTCCCCGGCGGTGGAGATCCTCGATGTGGCTTTCGTAGGCCGGACCGGTGGAGAGCCGCGTCCTGGCGCCGGGGCAGACCACGTTGGCCCGCACCCCGTAGGCCTTCAGTTCGGCCGCGACGGCCATCGTCAACGCGTTGACGGCGCCTTTGCCCGCGGGATAGCCCGTGCCGCCGTAGTCGCCGAGGAACGCCACCGAGCCGGTGTTGATGATCGCGCCCCGCCCCCGCTCTGCCATCACCCGGGCGGCCGCTCGGCACGTCTGGAAGGCGGTGCCGAGGTGGGCGTCGATGAGGCGGTCGAACTCTTCGGGCGGGATGGTGAGGATCGACGAACCGGGCGGTTCGGCAATCCCCGCGCAGTTGACGAGGATGTCGAGCGTCCCGAACGCGCTGAGGCATTCGTCTACCAGGGCCGCGGCCACCCGGCCGTCGTTCGCGGGCCCTACCACCCCGGTCGCGCGACCGCCGGACGCCCCGATGGCGGTGATGGTCTCCCCCACGGCTTCGGCGTCTCGGCCATTGACGACCACCGCCGCGCCCAGGCGGCTCAGCTCCTCGGCCACGGCCCGCCCGATTCCACGGCTGCCGCCGGACACCACCGCGCCCCGTCCGCGCAGAAGATCGGATCCGCTCATCGGCGTCTCCCAGAGGCGCTGCGCGATAACGAATTCCGACCAAGGCGGTTGGATCTCGCCCCCGGTCGGCTATTCGGCATCAGCCGACACTACCCAGCCGACGCGCGGATGAGAACCGGGGGCGGGTTCCTCTCCGGCCGATCGCCGCCGGGCTACGAGCGATGATTTGCTGTCGAGGCTAAAAGAGGGCGATCGAATGGCAGGCCGTAGTTAGAGTTAGCTATCGCGTGGCCCGGCGGCCCTGGGCCGCCCGGGGCCGATCTTTCGGTGACCAATCGCGATGTCAGGTGCGGAGGCGTATAGTCGCAACTGAAGTTCGTTGAGGACTTGTCGCCGTTTAGCTCAAAGCGGCCAGCCAGCCGCACGGCTGCTGGGCTTGGAATGGCTCCGGCGATGGCACTCCGAAGTCACCGAAGTCACCCTCCCCGCCTGCCTGTGCGCTGCAACACCCGATCCAGCTCTGACACGGGTGCAGAGAGGCGACTGCGCGCAGTTGCGCCGTCCGCTGCACACGACATCAAAGGATGTGTGCCAGCAATGCATTTCTGTTCATGCGTGCCCCCGTTCCCGCGTTGCCGTCGGGCCGCTAGGAGGCGCTTCAGCCGATGACCGACTTGATCACCCGGCCGGTTTCGCACCGGCCCGCCAGCAACCGTTCCGACGATTCCTACGACGATGTGGTCGAAATGTTCCTGGCGCTCCGCCAGATGCCCGCCGAATCGCATGAGTACAGCCGGCAGCGTGAACGCATCGTGGCCCGATGCCTGCCGCTGGCCGACCACGTGGCGAGCCATTTCGCCCGCCGCGGCGAAGGCCTCGACGACCTGATCCAGGTGGCTCGCCTGGGGTTGATGAACGCGGTGAACCGATTCGACCCCGACAAGGGTCCGAGCTTCATTGGGTTCGCCGTCCCCACCATGATGGGCGAGGTCCGCCGCTATTTCCGCGACTATAGCTGGGGCATGCGTGTGCCACGCCGCTTGCGTGAGCTGCATGTTCAAATCAGCCGCACGACAGCCGATTTGTCGCAGAAGCTGGGCCGCGCGCCCACCGCCGGTGAGCTGTCCCAGGTGTTGGAGGTCCCTCGCGAGGAGATCATCGAATGCCTGGTTGCCGGTGACGCCTATCGACTGGATTCGCTGGATGCGCCCGTCGGCGCCGACAGTTCGGGGACGCCCCGGCTGGTTGCGGATTCGGTCGGGGACATCGATCCTCAGATCGAACACATCACCAACCGGGAGGCGGTGCGCCTGCTGGTGGACGGACTCCCCCAGCGCGAGCGCGACGTGCTGCGGATGCGGTTCTTCGAATCGATGACGCAGAGCCAGATCGCCGAGCGAATAGGGGTGTCGCAGATGCAGGTCTCGCGGATCCTGGCCAGTACCCTGCGTTCCCTGCGAGACCAGCTCGAGTAGCGCTCGCCTCGCATCGGACCGTAACCCCGCGTCGGCCGCTGAGCGATGTACTGTGCGATTCGGACGGACTTCACAGGTCGCCGGACTGGACGGGAGCACGATGCGATGAGGTTTTCTCAGACGGTGGTCGCGGGCATCGCGGCGATCTCGGCGCTGACGGTGTCGCTGGCGGGTTGTGGTGGCAAATCGTCGGCGCCGGGGTCCACCACGGGGTCGACCAGCCCGGCCGGCAGTAGCCCCAGCTCAGCGGGCCCGTCATCGTCGCCGTCCGCATCGGCGCAGCCGACGGCCGACTACAGCAAGCTGTTGATTCAGGCGTCCGACATCGATGCGCCGATCCCGTTCAACGGCAGCCCCCCGACGTCCAACCCGAACGGCCAGCCCGGTGCCGCGACCACGTTCAGCACCGATGACGGCAGTCGCGTCATCAAGGACACGATCCAAGTGCTCGCGGATCCCGGGGCGGCCACGAACGCGCTGAATGCCGCCAAGGGCGGGCAGGGCAACGTCATCAAGGATCCGACCATCCAGCCCTCGAGCGTCGGCGCCGGCGGAACGACGCTGCTGGGCAACTCCCCGGACAATTCCAAGGGGGTGACGTTGTTGCTGTTCACCGAGGGCAGGGCCTTCGTTTCGCTGGAGTTCGACGGTCCGCGGGACATGTTGGCGCCGCCGGACTTCGTGACCGATGTCGGGCAGAAGCAGGACGCGGCCGTCAAGAAGGGCCTCGGTGGTTGAGCCGGTAGCCGCGACAGGCCGCACATAGCCCACTGACCATCAGCCCAGGAGTTTCCCATGGATGTCATCAGCGGCCTACCGGCCCATGCCCTGTTATTGCACTTCGTGGTGGTACTCGCACCGCTGACCGCCACCCTCGAGATCGTGTGTGCATTCTGGACGCCGGCCCGGCGCGGCCAGCTGTTGTGGCTGACGCTGATATTGGCGGCCGTCACAATGGTTTTGACGCCCATCACGATCAACGCCGGTCAATGGCTGTATGACTTGCGGGCCACGCCCAGCCCCATACTGAACGAACACGCCGACCGCGGCGCCGCGATGGTCTACTTCTCGGCCGCCCTGCTGGCGGTTGCCATCGGCCTGGTCGTCCTGCGCCTGACCGAACACCGATTCGAAAAGCGCCGCGTCGCAACCAACATCGTTGTCGGGGTGGTGGCCCTCGCCGTCGGGGTCGCATCGATGATCCAGATCTACCGGATCGGTGATGCCGGCGCCCAATCGGTCTGGGGCGGCGAGATCGCCCGGTTGAAGAAGGGGAACGGGGGCTGACCGGCACGCCGACCCACACGCCGACCCACAAGCAGACAAGAGGCCTGCGGCGGCAGGACTTCGGTCCCTAGCGCTGCACCGCGAGCGGGTGTCGGATGGCTCCAAGGGGCATCTCCGCGATGCCCGCTGCGAGACGGAGCGAGAGGGAGGTCCAGCCATGACTGCCGCACCACAACCCGCGGATCGGACACGCATGTTCGCCCGCGTCATCGGGCCATACCTGGTCATCGTCACCGCGACGGCGCTCGCGCACGCGCCGCAGATGCGAACGCTGCTGTCCGGTCTCGCGGCAAACCCCATGTGGCCGTGGCTGACTGGCGCTTTCGTGCTACCGATGGGTCTGGTCGTCGTCGCGCTGCATCGATCCTGGCGCGGCGCCGCGGCGATCATGGTGTCGGTGCTCGGTTGGCTGACGACTCTGAAGGGGCTGTTGCTGATGGCCGTTCCCCGGGCCTACGTCTCGGCCGCCGACTCCTGGGTTGGTTCCGGGGGCGGCTGGTGGCGCGCGGGCATGGTGGTGGTCGGGATAGTGGGCCTGTACCTGTCTTACGTGGGCTGGGCCTCCGCCCCGGCCGGTCCGGAATCCGGGGCGTCCGGGTCCATCCGGCATCTGCGCCGCGCGGCCTGAAACGGGTCCGCAACAGGCCGCCGGGTTGCCCCGGGCTTTGGTTGAACACGCGCCAAAGTTCGCCCTGCGATCGATCGAGATGTCGTACCGTTCTGGCAGATCTGATCGACGAGAGGCGGCGCGATGGGGACAGCCGGCACGGTTGTCGCGCTGTGTGCCGGCCTCCTTGTGACGGCCGGCTGTGGCGGAGCGGGCGGGCACCAGGCCGTGCCCAGGTCCCAGGCGTCGACGCAGGCGGCGCCGGAAGCGCCGTCGACGCAGGAAGCGCCGGAAGCGCCGCCGCCGGCGGGCACGGTGAAGATTCGCTACGAGGACGCCCAGACGCCGGAGGCGCAGCGTGGTCGCCAAATCCTGCAGGACGCAAAGGTTTTGGAGGGCCTCGCGCAGCACATCGAGGACACCCTGGTGCTGCCGTCGGACTTGGGCGTCGTTGGTAAGCAATGCAACACCGACAACGATTTCTACAATCCGCCGAGTAACGAGATAGAGCTCTGTTACGAGGCCAGGGAGCACGCCGAGCGGCTCGCCGCGGCGAACGGTGTGCCGGACCCGGTGACCCCCGCGGTCGACGAAGCGGTCTCCGCGGCCTATCACGAGCTGGGCCACGCCACGCTCGCGATCTACGACCTGGCCTTCACCGGCCGCGAAGAGGATGTCGCCGACCAGCTGTCCGCCTTCATGCTGCTGTCCCCGGGCGCCGACGGTAAGCCCTACCCGAACGGGGTCCGCATCGCGACCAACACCGCCCAGGAGTGGAAGCTGAGCGCGAAAGAATCCGGTGACGCCAACGATCTGCCGTTCTGGGACGGGCACTCTATGGACATCACCCGGATGTACAACTGGGAGTGCTGGATCTACGGCTCGGATCCGTCGGCCAACGCCAGCATTGTCGCCTCCGGCGACCTACCCGAGGACCGGGCGGGCGGCTGCGAAGAAGAGTTCGACAAGATGTCGCGCGGCTGGCAGCAATTGCTGGGTCCCCACCTCAGGAAGCCGAGCTAGCCTGCTCGCGCGCGACGCGGGTTTGGCCGGGATCGATCGGCGTGAGAAGGAACACCCGGAACCGGCGGCCGCCGGCCCGGGCCTGGGCGATACGGAAGTTCGGCCAGTGCGCCAGGGCGGTGGCCCAGGCCTCCTCACGCTCCGTGCCCGTGAGCAACCGGACTTTGGCGACGATGCGGTCGCCCCGCCGGCGAATGATGACGCGTTCGCAAGCCTTGAGGTTCGCCGACCAGGACGGGTGGCGCTCCCGCCCCCAGTTCGACCCGACCACCAACATCCCGTCGGCGGCGGGAACGTATTGCACCGTCGCCGTGCGAGCCAGGCCCGTCTTGCGACCCGACGTCGTGATCTGCACGTTCGGGATGCCCAACAGGTCCAAGACACCGAGGCGCCCGTTGCTGGCAAACCGGAGGACCGCCTCGAGTCGCTCGGCGATCCGATGCCCGTTCAGGACCAGCCAGCGGTAGGCCGTCGGGTTGCGGGCGACCCGCTGCAGCGGATTCATGACGCGACCATATGGTCCGCGGGCCGGACACGGGCGTCCGGTCGATGAACTCACCGTGACGAGTCGGCCTTGAACAAATTGCTTGATTTGCTCCGGCTTGGTGCGTTCACTGAACTTCCCGTGGCATGGTGAGGTGACGATGATCCAGGGCTACACCTCGCTTCCCGGCCGCGGCTCGCCCATCGACATCCCGGACGAGCCAGACTGGGCCCGCATGCGTGCCGAGACCGGCGCGCGGCTGCGCGCCGCGATGGCCGAGCGCGGCGTGGACGCCCTGATCCTGCTGATGAACGGACACGTCGGGTACGCGACCGGTGTCACCTGGCCACTGCTGGATGCGGGCCTCTCACACGTCGAACGCCCGGTGGCCGTCGTGCTGGCCGACGACGCACACCCACACTTGTTCCTGCCGTTCCGCAGTGGAGCCGCCGCGGACCCGCCGGTCCCCGAGGACCACCTGCACGGTCCGGTATACCTCGAATTCGACTCTGGTGTAGCACAATTCGCTCGCATCCTGGCCGGGCTGGTCCCACCCGGCGCGGCCATCGCGGTGGACGAGCTAACCGGTGCGATGCGGCGGTCGGCGGCCGCCCTCTTCCCCGCCGGACCGCCGTCGGACGCGACGACCGTCCTCGGCGGTGCACAGCTCGTCAAGACGCGTGACGAACTTTCCTGCCTGCGCCGCGCCTGCCGTATCACCGAAGAGGCCATGTCGGAGGTGCAGGGCGCGTTGGCGCCCGGCGTGCGGCAGACGGATCTCTCGGCGATGCTCGTGCGCCGCGCCTTCGAACTCGGCGCGACGACGAACATGCTGGAGGCGATCTGGCAGGTGATGCCGCCGTCGCGGAAGGCCGGGGTATGGACCACCCACGGCGATCTGGCGCTGCCGCTGCTCACCTCCGGCCGAGAGCTGGCGGCCGGCGACGTGCTGTGGACCGACATCAGCATCACCTACGCGGGGTACTGCTCGGACTTCGGACGAACGTGGCTGGTCGGCGAGCTCCCGTCGCCCCGCCAGCAGGACCAGTTCCACCAGTGGCGGGCGATCCTGGATGCGGTGCTCGCGGTGACCAAGGGCGGCGCGACGTCCGGTGACCTGGCGCGTGCCGCGATCGCCGCCAACGGCGGCCGGAAGCCCTGGCTGCCGCACTTCTACCTCGGGCACGGAATCGGCACCTATCCCGCCGAGGCGCCCATGATCGGCACCGACCTCGGGGAGGAGTTCGACGACAACTTCGTTCTGGCGCCGGGCGTGGTTCTCGTGCTGGAGCCGGTGGTATGGGAGGACGGAACGGGCGGCTATCGCAGCGAGGAGATCGTGGTGATCACCGACGACGGCTACACGCCGATCACCGACTACCCGTACGCACCCTACGGCCCTTCCACCCCCTATGGCGACTGAGGTCGCGCCCGACGCCCCGGCGCTGCGGACAGGCCGACGGCAGCGCGCGCTGGCGCAGATGGACGCTCACGGTCTGGACGTCTTGGTGCTGGGCCGGCAGGCCAACGTCCGGTACGTGACCGGCGCCCCGCAGCTGTGGATCGCCGGGACGCGCCCGTTCGGGCCGGTCTGCGTCGTGGTGCGCGCGACCGGTGACATCTACCTCAACAGCACGGACGACGAGGGAGTGCCGGAGGAGATCGGCCGCGACCACCTCTACGGGCTGGCGTGGAACCCGCTGACGCTCATCGAAGTGCTGAAGAACATCGACGGCGCCGCAACGGCCGGCCGCGTCGGGACCGATGCGATCACGCCGATGTTCGCCGCGCTGCTGCCTCAGGCGTTCCCCGGCGCCGAGATCGTCGACGCCGAGCCGGCCATGCGTGCCGCGCGCCGCGTCAAGACGCCCGACGAGATCGAGGCGATGGGAGCGGCGCTTCGAGTGGCGGAACGCGGTATCGCCGCTGCCGTCGGCGAACTGCGGCCGGGCGTCGCGGAGCGGACGCTCGCGGGCGCGATGCTGGAGGCCATGGCCGCGGGCGGGGTGAGCACACCCGCCATCCAGGACGCGGCGTGGGTGACTTCGCGCGAGCAGCCGTGGCGGCGCGCGCGGACGGGCGGAGAGGTCCGGCCCGGTGACCTGGTGGCCTTCGCCGCCGGCGCGTTGGCCGACGGTTACGTCGCCGAGGCCGGCCGCACTTGGCCGGCCGGTGCGGCCGAGGGTTCTGACTCCCTGTTTGGGCGCTCAGCGGCGTTGCACGACAGGCTTATTGCGGCCTGCCGCCCCGGCGCTTCCACCGCCGAGCTGCTTGCCGCATATCGCGCCGCCGGTGAACCGTTGCCGCCCATGCCGGTTGCGTACGGCCTCGGGCTCGGTTTCGACCCGCCCGTCGTGTCCGAAACGCTTTGCGCCGCCGGCGAGGACGACCGGCTCGACGTCGGGATGGTGTTGGCGGTCACCGCATACGTGTGGGAAGCGGGCATCGGCACGGTGCTGCGCCGCGACACCGTGCATATCACCGACGGTGGCGCGGAGGTGTTGACCGACTGCCCGTGCTGGGAGTCCTGACGGCGCGGTGCTGCGCCGCGAGATGCGTTGACCGACAGCCCGTCCTGGGACTTCCTGACGGCGCGGTGCTGCGCCGCGAGATGCGTTGACCGACAGCCCGTCCTGGGACTTCCTGACGGCGCGGTGCTGCGCCGCGAGATGCGTTGACCGACGGCCCGTTCTGGGAGTTCCTGACGGCGCGGTGCTGCGCCGCGAGATGCGTTGACCGACGGCCCGTCCTGGGAGTTCCTGAAATCACTTGTGTCACTGTGGTTTCAGTGGTATCACCATGCCGTATTCTGTCGGTGCCTCCCGATAGCGTTGCAGTATGAGTTCCGGTGGCGCCGTTGACCGTGAGGCGATCACGGCGGCCTTCGATGCTCTGGACGCGGCGATGGACCGTGTGGCGGACCTGGACTTCGACACCTTGACCACGCCGGAATGGTTTGCGTTCTTGGAGCGTTGCGAGAGGGTTCGCCGTCGGCTGCCGGTGCCCGAGCATCAGCTGATCAACAATCTGGGCCGCCAGGCCACCGCCGAAGAGTTGGGCGGCAAGCTATCTCATGCCATCGCGGAGAGGACGCTGATCAGCCGCAGCGAAGCAGCCCGGCGCATCAAAGAGGCCGGTGATCTGGGGCCCCGGCGGGGGCTCACCGGTGAACCGCTGCCGCCGGTCCTGGCCGGGGCCGCCGCCGCGCAACGCGCGGGCGAGCTGGGCGCAGGGCAGATCGCGGTGATCCGCAAGTTCTACCACCAACTACCCGGTTGGGTTGACCAAGTCACTCGTGAGCGGGCCGAGGCGGACTTGGCCACGAAGGGTACGCAATATCGCCCCGAGCAACTTGCCGGGCTCGCCGAAACCCTGGCCGATTGCCTCAACCCCGACGGTAATTACACCGACAACGACCGCGCACGGCGGCGCGGGTTGACAATGGGCAGTCAGCAGCCCGATGGGATGAGCGAATTGCGGGGAATGATCAGCCCCGAACTTCGGGCCACCATCGAGGCCGTGTGGGCCAAACTGGCCGCCCCCGGTATGTGCGACCCCCTCGACGAGACTCCTTGCCTCGACGGCACGCCCACCCAGCAAGCGATCGATGGGGATGCGCGATCGGCGGCCCAGCGCAATCACGATGCGCTCAACGCCGCGTTACGCGGTGTGTTGGCTTCTGGCGAGCTGGGACAACACAACGGGCTGCCCGCCTCGATCATCGTTACCACCACGCTTGCCGAACTCGAAGCCGCCGCCGGACGAGGCCTCACGGGAGGCGGCACGATTCTGCCGATGGGCGACGTGATCCGCTTGGCCCGCCATGCCCATAACTACCTCGCCATCTTCGACAACGGCAAAGCCTTGGCGCTCTATCACACGAAACGGCTGGCATCTCCAGGTCAGCGGATCGTCTTGTACGGCAGGGACCGGGGATGCTCCGCGCCGGGCTGTACCGTGCCGGGCTACTACAGCGAAGTGCACCACGTCACCGACTATGCGCAATGTCGCACCACCGACGTCAACGATCTCACCTTCGCCTGCGGCCCCCACCATCGGCTGTTGCGACCAGGGGGCTGGTGCACACGCAAGAACGCCAAAGACGACACCGAGTGGATACCACCACCCCACCTGGATCGTGGACAGCCACGCACCAACACTTTTCACCACCCCGAGAAGTTGCTGCGCGCCGAAGATGACGACGAGCCCTAGTGTCGTAAGTCGTTGGTTTGCTCCGACGTTGACCGATTCGGAACGTGCCCGTTGGTGGCATGGTCCAGGCGGTCGAAGAGCGCGAATGCGTTGACGACGCGGTCGAGAATTGTGTTACCAGCCGTTGACGGGTCGGGTAACACCGCGATCGCCGACAAGCTCGATATTCGTGTCAGCAATGCCCGTAAATGGCGGCCCGTAAATGGCGGTCGCGGTTTGTGGCCGGGTAGTTCACGTACGGTGTGCGATGAGCAGGTTGAGGTGGTGATCACCCGAACCCTGCAGACCACGCATACCGATGCCACCCACTGGTCCCGCTCGATCGTTGGCCGCCGAGCTGGGCATGAGCCAGACGGCGCGGTCGCGGATCTGGCGGGCGTTCGGATTGGCGCCACCCAACAGGATTCGCGAAAGCTGTCCAAAGATCCGCTGTTTATGGACAAGGTCCGCGACGCGGTGGGGCTGTACGTGAATCCACCCTAGCGGGCGCTGACGCTGTGCGTGGACGAAAAGACCCAGATCCAGGAGCTGAGTCGGTCCCAGCCGGTGTTTCCCCTGCTGCCGGGTGTATGCCGCCCTGGACCTGACCACCGGACAGGGTCATCGGCGCACTGCACGGCCACCACCGCGCCCAGGAGTTCGTGGCGTTCCTGAAAACCATCGACGCCAAAGTGCCCGCCGACCTCGACATGCACGTAGTCCTCGACGACGGCTCCGCCCATACGATCCCCGCCGTACAGCGTTGGCTCACAGCACATCCCAGATTCGTCCGCACGTCACCCCGACCAGCTCCTCCTGGCTCAACTCGTCGACCAAGAAACCGGGCCGCGACACCCACACCTCGGTACGTCAACTCGACGCCGACATCCGGGCCTGGATCGACCGGCCCTACGTCTGGACCAAGACCGCCGACCAAAATCCTGGCCAGATCGGCCACCACTGCGCCCGAATCAACGAGGCCGTCCGGATTGGTTGCCACTTCTCAGTGCGCCTTCACCAGGTCTGTTCGGCGGCGCGCACCAGCATGTGATTGACCGCCACCCTGCGGTCACGCGTCACCATGAACAGCACCGCGTCGGCGATGTCGTCGGGCCGCAACATGACCATGCCCGCGGTCTGCCGTTCGATGGCCTGGCGCGACGGCGCCGCCAGGTGGGAGAAGATCTCGGTGTCCACCGTCCCGGGGCCCACCACGCCGACGCGGACGCGCTGGCCGAGCACCTCCTGGCGGACGCCCTCGCTGAAAGCGTTGATCCCGAATTTCGTCAGTGAGTAGACGGCGGTGTTGGGCCGGGCCACCCAGCCGGCGGTCGAACTGATGGTGACGAGATCCGCGACACCGCGCGGCGAGTCGGCGGCGGCGTCGATCAGGTGCGGCAGCGCGGCTCGCGTCACGTACAAGACGCCCTGCACGTTGACGGACACCATGTCATCCCAGTCCTGCAGGCGGGCCACGGCCGCCGGCCCGGATTGCATCAGTCCGGCGTTGTTGACGACCGTGTCGAGGCGTCCGAGTTCGGCAACGGTGTGCTCGACGGCGGCAGCTACCTGTTCGGCGTCGGTGACGTCTGCCGCGACGACGAGCGCGGCGCCCCCGGCCGATTCGATGTCGGCCTTGAGTTCGGCGAGCCGGTCGGCGCGGCGTGCGAGCAGGGCCACCGCCGCGCCTTCCGCCGCAAGCGCCTTGGCGGTCGCGGCCCCGATGCCGCTGCTGGCGCCGGTGACCAAAGCCGCGGTGTGTGCAAGTGTCCCCCTCATGCGCCCAGTATCTCGCGCATCGCGTACTCGGTGTCCTCGCCCAGGTCCGGTGCGCCGCGCTCGATCACCGCCGGGTTGCGGTCCAGCCGCCACGAGGGGCCCACCACCGGGCGCTGGCCCTCGCGGTGGTCGGTGACGAAGCGGTACAACCCCCGGTCCCAGAGTCGCTGGTCGCCGATCACGTCGATCGCCGTGGCGCTCTTTGCCGCCGCTATTCCGGCCTCCCGCAGGCGGTGTGCGAGCTGTCCGGCGTCGTGGGCGCGGGTGAGTCGCGCGAGGTCGGCGTCGAGTGTTTCGGCATGCCGCTGCCGTTCGTCCGCGGTGGCGTAGCGGCGGTCATCGGCCAGCGCCGCGGCGCCGAGCACGGTGCACAATCGCCGCCATTCCGCGTCACCCGCGACGGCCACGCTGACCCAGGAGCCGCCCGAGCACGGGTAGCAGCCGTGCGGACAGAGGTCCGGATGGTAGTTGCCGGTGGGGCCCAATGGTTTTCCGGTGAGGCTCTCCTCCAGCAAACGGTCCCCGATCATGGCGGACAACGTTTCGACCGCCGATACGTCGACGAATTGTCCCGCGCCGGTGAGGTCCCGGTGCAGCAAGGCCACCACGGCGGCGTAGGCGGCGGCCGCCCCGACCGTGGAATCCCCGTAGCGCATGCTCATCCCGAGCGGTGGGCCGCCGGGATAGCCGACCAGCGACGCCAGCCCCGCCAGCGCGGCAAAGCAGGGCGCGTAGCCGGTTTGATGGCCCAGTGGCCCATCGTTTCCCCACATCTTGACCGATACCGCGATGACGTCCGGCTTGATCGCGGTGAGCTGTTCGTACCCGAGGCCCTGCCGCTCCATCGCGCCCGGGCGAAGGTTGTTGAGCACGACGTCGCTGCGGGCGATCAGCTCACGCAGGCTGGCCATCCCCGCGGCGGACTTGATGTCGAGGTCGACGCTGAGGATCTCCGGGTTGATGCTGAGGAAGTAGGGCGCGTGGTTGATGTCGGTGCCACCGTAGGCACGCATTTCCTCGGGGCTGGCGGCTGTTTCGATCTTGATGACTTCGGCGCCGAGCATCGCCAGGAGCTTGCCGGCGTAGGGGCCCGCCCAGACCTTGGTGAGCTCGACGACGCGCACCCCCTGCAGGGGGCCGCCGCGGAGCCTCCCGGGTGGCTTGAGTTGCGCCGACTTGGCCACCGGAGGAACCCGTCGCTGGCCCCCGCCATGCAGTAGCACCGCGGTGTGCTCGCCGAGAGTCGGTGAGGGACGCGGGGTGTCGGGCGGCGACGCGCTGAACCTGTACGGCACGGTCGGATATTCCGCATCCCCCAGAACCGGATGCCGCACGGGCCGAAAGAAACCGCGGTGCCGGTATTGCGGCGAATGGCGCAGGTCGGCGGCGGTGTTGACCGGGACCAGCGGGACACCCAGCCGCTGCGCCTCGTCCGCCGCGGACTCCTTCGCCAGGTCCCTCACCCAAGCGGCGAAGCCGCGCCGAAAGGCGGTCACCTTGTCGGGGGTGACGGCGAACTCCAGCCAGTCGTCCTCGAAGGCGTCGAGCCATTCCGGTTGACCCATCAGCGTTTTCAGCCCGATCCAGTGGGCACGGCTGGTCATGTAGAGGTAGACGAAGCCGTCGGCGCACGCGAAAAACGCCGCCGGGCCGGCCTGGTCATAGTCGCCGCGGGCGCCCGACGCCTCCACCTCACCGGTGATGAACCGCCCCACGATGGAGTCGGCCCGTGACGCGAGGACGGCGTGCTGCGAGATGTCGACGAACTCGCCGCGGCCGGAGTGCAGGCGATCGAACAACGCCGACGCGACGCACAGCGCGGCCTCCAACCCCGCTTCGTAGTCGGCGAGGAAGCGGCCGGGTCCCTGCAGTGGAGGTTTGGTGGGGTCGGCGTGACTGGGGGTGTGGTAGCCCCAACCGCTGGCATGAAAGACGTTGATGCTCGTGGCATTGTCGAATTCGGGCGCCGCATCCCGGCCATACGGGGTGACCGAGCAGAGCACCAGCCCGGGGTAGCGTTCCCGCGCCTGCGACGCCGACACCCCGACCGCATCGGCCCAGGCGGCGTTGTGGTCGTCGACGACGGCGTCCGCGGCACCGATGAGGTCGTGGAGCCGCTCGAGCTCGGCCGGTGAGCTCAGGTCGAGCACGACGGACTGCTTGTTCGTGTTGAGGTAGGCGAACAGCGCGCCGCCGTCGCATCCGTCGGCCAGGACGGGCGCCATCGCCCGGGTGGGGCTGCCGCGACCGGGCGCCTCGACCTTGATCACCTCGGCCCCGAAGTCGGCCAGCAGCCGCCCGCAGTACTCCCCCGCGACCGACTCCGCCAGCTCGATGACCCGGATACCGGTCAGCGCCGACATTCCGGGGTCACGGCTTGTTGCGACCCGAGCGGCTGAGGCGCCACTCCGGCGGGAAGTTCAGGTCGTTGTCCTTCACCACGTTGTTGAGGCCCTTCTCGAAGGTGCCTCCGGTCAGGTCGACCTCGTTCTCCCGGTCGTTGCTGATCAAGGGAAGCATGCCTTCGACCATGCCGGTGAGCAGGCTGCCGAAGTACTCGCCCTTGTGCTGCTTGTACAGCTCGAGGAAGGTCTTCTGCACGGCGACGGTGTCGGTGGGCCGCGAACGCGAGCACGCCGTCGCGTACTTCAGCGTCTCGTCTTCTAGTTTCTCGCGCGGCACCACGCTGTTGACGAACCCGCACTCGTACATTTCTTTCGCGGTGAAGGGCCTTCCGGTGAACAGCATTTCGGAGAACTTGCGCAGGCCCATGGTCTCGGCCCACCACCACAGGCGCGGGCCCCAGCCCACATAGCGGAAGGCCGGATGCCCGAACAGGGCGTCGTCCGAGGACACCACCAGGTCGGCGTCGCCTGCCTGGTAGAAGTGCCAGCCGTAGCAGTACCCCTTGGCTTCGATGATGCTGATCTTGCGCAACTCCTGCAGCGGCCGGCAGCCGGCACGGGCCTTGGCATAGAAATCCGTGACGGTCGACAGGTACCGGTACGACTCGCCCGGCGGGTACTTCACGTCGTCGTCGTTGATTGCGAGCTCGTGCAGCAGCGGCATGCCGGGGTTTTCGATCATTCCCCGCTGTTCAGGCAGGTCCCCGCCGCTGCCGAAGTCCTCGCCCTCGCCGCGGATGACCACGACCTTGACGTCGTCGTCCACGTTGCACTTGTGGATCAGATCGGCGTAGTTCTGCCGCATGCCCAGCGTGGCGGAGTTCTGCGCCTCGGGACGGTCGAAGGTGATGTAGGCGATCCGGTTCTTCTTGTCTTTCTCGAACTTGATGTACGGCTCGGCTTCCTTCTTCATTTCCTCGTAGTCGTATTCGGGCATGGTCTTCTCCACTCTCTCCGACTTCTCCTGGCTGCCTACTTGAGCAAGCTGCCCGCGTCTACGGGAAGCGAAACGCCGGTGACATAACGCGATTCGTCGGATGCGAAGAACAGCACCGCGTTGCTGACGTCGGCGGCCTCCACCCAGGGCACCGGCAATGTGTGCATCATCTGCGAGATGGGGGCGAAGTCGCCGGGACCCGGGTTGGGCAGGTCCGGGCGGAACAACCGGAAGGTCTGGTCGTTCATCACCATCTTTGTGCTGACCTGGGTGGGCAGGACCGCGTTGACGCGGATCATGTGCTGGCCCAGCTCGACCGCGAAGGACCGCATCAGGCCGATGACGCCGTGCTTGGCGGCGACGTAGTGGCCGGTGTTCGGATAGGCCTTACGCCCGCCCACCGAGCTGGTGAGGACGATCGACCCGCCGCGGCCGCCCGAAAGCATATGTGGGACCGCCGCTTTGACGGTGTGCCAGACGCCGCTGAGATTGATGTCGATCATGTCCTGCCAGACGTCTTCGCGGATCTTGTGCAGTTTCGTGCCGTCGGTGCCCACGCCGGCGTTGGCGACGATGACGTCGAGCCGCCCGAGTTCGTGCACGCCGCTGTCCGCCGCGGATTTCAGCGCCTCGTAGTCGCGGACATCCACCTGTGCGGTGACGATGCGACGATCCTGCGCCTTCACCAGCTCCACCGTTTGGGCCAGGTCCTCCGGGGTCGAGTGGGGATAGGCGAGGTTCTCGATCGGCCCGCAGACGTCGACCGCGATGATGTCGGCGCCCTCCTGGGCCAGCCTGACCGCGTGGCTGCGGCCCTGGCCCCGCGCTGCGCCGCTGATGAAGGCGACCTTGCCCGCGACCCGTCCGGTCATCTGGGTACCGACGTCGGCAGGGTTTCCCAGCCCCGCACCGTCGACGTCGGGCTGAGCGTCGCGTTGGCCAGATCGAGGTCCCACTCCGGAAACCGTTTCAGGATTTCCTCCAGAGCGATCCGGCCTTCCAGCCGCGCCAGCGCCGAGCCCAGGCAGAAGTGGGCGCCCACGCTGAACGTGAGGTGCGGCCGGGCCACCCGATGAATGTTGAATTCGCCCGCGTCGGGACCGAATTGGCGTTCGTCACGGCACGCCGCGCCGATCAGCATCAGCATCACGCTGCCTCGCGGCACGGTCTGGTCGTACACCGTGAAGTCGCGGGTCACATACCGCGCCATGTGCGGTGCCGGCGGCTCGAAACGCAGCAGCTCCTCGATCGCCTGCGGGATGAGCGCGGGGTTATCGACGAGTTCGCGTCGCTGGTCGGGGTGTTCCGCGAGAACCTTTCCCGCCCAACCGATCAGCCGTGTTGTGGTTTCGTTGCCCGCGCCGGCCACGACGTTGACATATACGAGAATCTCCTCGCGTCTCAGCCGCCGGGTGACGCCCGTCTCGTCGACGAACTCGACGTTGAGCAGTTCGGTCATGATGTCGTCGGAGGGATTGTTGGCGCGCCAGTCGATATAGGCCTCGAACTGCTCGCCCACGGACAGGCCCTGTTCGGCGGCCTTCATCGGCTTTCCGGCCTCGGTGCGCAGTTGCGCGTTGCCGCGGTCGCGGATGTATTCCTGGTCGTCCTCGGGAATGCCGAGCAACATGCTGATGACCTTCATCGGCATGATCGCGCCCAGATCGGTGACGAAGTCAAACCTTCCGGAACCCACCAGCGGGTCCAGCGCTTCGGCGCAGAACTCGCGGATCATCGGCTCCAGCGCGGCGATCTTGCGGGGGGTGAACATACGCGACAGCAGCTTGCGGTGCACGTCGTGGATCGGCGGGTCCTCGAAGATGAGCATGCCCGGTGGAATCTCGAGGTTGGCCTTGATCAGCTCCAGGATCACCCCCCGGGCCGAGCTAAATGTCGTGGTATCGATCAATGCCTTATTGACATCGGCGAACCGGCTGAGCGCGTAGAAGTCGTATTCGGCGTTGTAATACAGCGGCGCCTCGTCACGCAGGCGCGCGAACATCGGATACGGGTCGGCGATCAGCTCGACATCGTACGGGTCGAAACGAACATGGCTATCGGTGCTCGTGGTCACGAAATCCCTCCTACCGCCGCCACTTACGAAGACCGGTACAGCCGCACCCGGGCTCCCGGCACCGCTGTGCCAGCGCGGATTCCGGTTCGGACAATTTGTACACTCCGCTTAATTGCATTGCTTTTGACATGCGCACGGGTTGGGCCGAAAAGGGGTTCACCGGCGGCCCGTGAACACCGGATCACTCTATTGTTGTAGAGGACATTGTTGTAGAGAACCATACGGCAGTTGCGCTGGCAAGGCCCGGCGCCGACTTCCGTGGTTGGTGTCGGCACGCTAGGTGCCGGGCCGGCCGCCGTCGCCGGTCAGCCGGCCCCTGGCCGGATTCCGGAGGATGCCGGCGGCGATGGCGGAAAGGATGTCGTCGAGTTGCTCCGGCGTGTTGACGATCTGGTCGCCGTGGGCGAACCGCATCAGCAGCCCGTTGATGAACGTGAGCGTCACGTTGCTGAGGTCCTCCACCACGGCGGGCTCGAGGTCCGCGCCGTGCGGCATGAGCTGCACCAGGATTTCCCGATGCAGCTTGGTGAACCCGTCCGTCGCCTGCTGCAGGATGGCCGCCAGGGCCGGGTCGCGGCTCGCCTGCATCGTCAGCTCGTATCGCGCTTTGGTCCGGTACAGATAAGGCTCGCTGGCAGATTGGATGACCACCTGCGACAGCCGCGACGGCGAGGGGTTGTCGCCCCGCCCGTCCGAACTGTCGGCGACCGACTGCAGGTCGGCGAGGTCGAGCTCGGCGAGCCGTTCGGCGACGGCGCGCAGCAGCGCCGAACGGGTTCGGAAGTAGAACGACGTGGTGCCGTCCGGGACGCCGGCCCTGCGGTCGACTTTGAGATGGCTCAGCCCTTTGGCCCCGTCGTCGGCCAGCAATCCGATGGCCGCGTCGCACAATTCGCGGCGGCGCTCAGCGGGATTGGGCTTTCGTCGTCTGTCCATCCGGTCTCGGGTCCGGAGACTACTCTACATTCATAGTGTCGTAAAGGAACGGTAGCGTGGTTTGGGCGCTAGGACATTGGCGCTAGGACATTGGCGCTAGGACATTTCGGGCGCGCACAACATTCGACCGGAGCGCACATGGACCGGCTGGGCATCGGCTTTCTCAACGCCTTCGGGCTCCCCCCGGTTGAGTTCGTCGAACTCACGGCGGACCTCGGCTGCCGCCTGATGTCGACCGTCGTGCACGGCAGACCCTTGCTGGCGCTCGGCTACCCGCGGTACTCGCTGACTGATGCCCCGCTGAGGAACGAGATTCGCGCCGCCCTGTACCACCGCGGTGTGCAGATTTCGCTCGGCGACGGCTTCCTGGTCCTGCCCGGCACCGAAACGGGCTCGTGGGCAGGGGATCTCGACGCCCTGGCCGAGCTCGGCGTGCCCCGGATCAACGTGGTGAGCCTGGACCCGGATCTCGGGCGTACCTTCGATCAGTTCGGGGCCCTGGCAGAACTCGCCGGCCAGCGGCGCATCGAGACGCTCGTGGAACCGGTACCGGGACTCACCGTCGGGGACCTGGCTAGCGCGCTGGCGGCCCGCGAGCACGTCGCCCGGCCGGACTTCCGATTGTTGATCGACGCCATGCATATCGCGCGTTCCGGCTCTGACGCCGCCGATCTGGCGGCCATCGACCCGCAGCTCATCGGTTACGCACAGCTGAACGACACGACGGCACGGCCCCGCCTCGGCAACTACCTCGAGGAGGCCATGTTCGAGCGGATGGTCCCCGGTGAGGGTGAACTACCGCTTCGCAGAATGCTTTCCGCACTTCCCCGCGACGTCGTCATCGAGATCGAAGTGCCCAGGCGATCGCTCGCGCTGGCCGGGGTGAGCCCGATCGAGCGCCTGCGCCCGTGCGTCGCCGCCGCGCGCAGGCTGCTGTCGGAGGCTCAGCTGGGGTAGCGCAGCGGGAGGCCGGCGGCGCGATAGATCGCGTCGATGACGGTCATGTTCTCGATCGCGTCCGCGGGGGTCGTCTTCACCGGCTGGCCTCGGAGCACCGCTGCGGCGAAGGCGTCGAGCTGGTAAGCGTAGGACGCTCGCCGGGCGAAGCGCTCCACGCGCCGGCCGTCCGGGGAATGGACCGACAGCCGGTTCATCAGGGAAGGCAACACGGGGTTGAGGATTCGGAGTTCCCCGTGTTCGCCCACCACGCGAGCGCTGATCTGCAGCAGCCGCGACGACCACAGCGAGCAGCGGATGCGGCCGGTGTGCCCGCCGCCGAAGACCACCTCGGCCGTCATCGCGCGGTCGACCCGGGCGTCCCGCGTCTTCGCGTGCGCCCAAAGCACTTCCGGCGTCGAACCGCCGAACGTGCGGACCATGTGGACCGCGTAACAGCCGGCGTCCATCGTGGCGCCACCGGCCAGCGAGTAGTTGTACCGGATATCGGAGAACTTCGGCAGGGGGAAGCACATGGCGGCCTCCACGCGCAGCAGCCTGCCCAGCTCGCCGGAGGCGATGATCTCCTCGGCGCGCAGGGTCAGGGGGTGGTAGCGATAGTGGAAGGCCTCCATCACCACCCGCTCGGAATCCTCGGCCAGCCCGGCGATTTCGCGGGCCTCGGCCGCGTTGGCGGTGAAGGGCTTTTCACACAGCACGTGCTTGCCGGCGGCGATGGCGGCGCGGGTCCACCGGCCGTGCAGACCGTTGGGCAAGGGGTTGTAGACCGCGTCGATGCCGGGGTCGGCGGTCAGCGCCTCGTAGCTTTCGTGCACCCGGCCGATGCCGTGCTTGCCGGCGAAGGCCCGGGCGCGCGCCACGTCGCGGGCGGCCACCGCCGTGACCACCACCTCGTCGTTGTCCTTCGCGGGATTGACGACGGCCAAGGGCGCGATGCGTGCGGCGCCCAGGATGCCGATCCGCAGTTGCCCAGACACGGAGCCGACGCTAGCACCTCAGCCACCGCCCCCAGCGGGGCTGCGACGCGCAAATGGCGGTGCGTGCTCGGGCCGGACGCCGACGCCGATGAAGTACGCCGGCACGACCGACAGCCACGGCAGCCGCTGCATCAGGCCGAGCAGGGCGGCGGGCGGGGTGGGATCGGCACCGCGCAGCAGCGGCCCGAGCAGGACCCG
This sequence comes from Mycobacterium saskatchewanense, assembly GCF_010729105.1. Lineage (NCBI taxonomy): Bacteria > Bacillati > Actinomycetota > Actinomycetes > Mycobacteriales > Mycobacteriaceae > Mycobacterium > Mycobacterium saskatchewanense. Next base: position 639,713 of record NZ_AP022573.1, on the reverse strand, counting down.
GTGCAGGACCCGCTGCACCGCCTGGGTGAGGGCGGCCGGGAAGAGCCGGCGGCGCCGCACCCGCGCCAGATCGCGCCCGGTGACATGGTGCCGGCGCAAGGGGCCGGCCAGCAGGGTCGCGGCCGCGACGGCGTCCTGGACGGCGAGGTTGATGCCTACGCCGCCCAGCGGGGACATCGCGTGGGCCGCGTCGCCGATACACAGCAGGCCGTCCGTGTGCCAGCGCCGCAGCCGATCCACCCGGACGTCGAGATGCTTTACCTCGTCCATCGACGCCAGCGCCGCCACCGAGGCGGTCATGTCCGGGAGTAGCTCGCCGACGTCGCGGCGGAACGCCTCGACGCCAAGCGCGCGCAATTGCCCGTCCGTGCCCTTGGGCCCGATGTACGCAATCTGGTAATACCCTTCGCGCGGGATGACGCCCAGGGCCTTGCCCGGGCCGACGCGCGGCAGGAAGGAGTATTCCGTGTCTTCCTTGTGCGGCAGCCTGAACCACCACACGTCGAACTTCACCGGGAACTCGCGCGTCTTCAGCCCGGCTTCGCGCCGCACGACCGACCAGCGGCCGTCGCAGGCGACGGTCAGCTCGGCCCGCAATTCACCAGGACCGTCGGGACCCCGATAGCTCACCCCGGTCACCTTGTCGCCCTCGCGCAGCAGGCCCGTGACCTCGGCGTTCATCCGCAGCGTGAAGTTCGGCTCGGACTGGGCGGCGTCGGCGAGCAGCTTCAACAGATCCCACTGCGGGACCATCGCGACGAAAGGGTGCGGCTGGCGTAGCCGCCCGAAGTCGACGTAGGTCACCGACCGCCCGCTGGCCTCGAGTGTCGCCGTGTGCACCTCGGTGTGCGGCAGGGCCGCGAAGCGCTCCCACAGGCCCAGCTCGTCGAGCAGCCGCATGGTGGTGGGATGCACCGTGTCGCCACGAAAGTCGCGCAGGAAGTCGCCGTGCTTCTCCAGCAACGTGACCTCCACGCCGGCGCGCGCCAGCAGCAACCCGAGAACGATTCCGGCCGGGCCGCCGCCGACGATCGCGCACGTGGTCGTCTCACCCATCACCGCTCAGCATAGGATGCGCCGGGGTCGGTCAGCCGCGAGCCGGGAGCACGTGGTCGGCGAGCCGGTCGGTGGACAGGCACAGCGAGCAGACGTGGGCGCCGTGGGTTTCGCAGGCCAGCACGTCGGGTCGCTCGTAATTGTGTTGACAGACATGGCATTTCAAGTGAGCCGCAGAGGGATTGCCGTACTCGTCGAACATCGGCAGGTCGATGCCGTCGTCCGTGCGGCGCAGGTAGTACTTCCCTCTTGTCGCGGCCGCGATCGCCGGCGGCATCACCAGCGCCACGACGATAGCCACCAACGGTGAGTAGGGCCGCAGGGTGGCGCCCAGGCCGCCGAAGAACGCGACGATAGACAAGCCCGCAGCCAAGACCAGCGAGCCGAACCCGACCGGATTGATCGCATAAAGCATGCCGCGGCGGAATTCGGGCCGCTTCGGTGACAGCTTGAGGACGTACTTGTTAATGACGATGTCCGACGCGACCGCCACCACCCAGGCCATGCCGCAGTTGGCGTAGAACCCGAGGATCGTGTTGAGGACGTCGAACATGTCGGCTTCCATCATGATCAGTGCGATCGCCAGGTTGACGCCGAGGAACACGACGCGCCCGGGGTAACGCTTGGTGACCCGGGTGAAGGAATTCGTCCATGCCAACGAGCCGGAGTAGGCGTTGGTCACGTTGATCTTGATCTGGCTGAGCACGACCAGGATCACGGCCAGAGTCAGCGCGAGCCAGCCCGGCATGAAGTTGCGGTACACCAGCAGGAACTGGTGCACGGGCTGGTTGGCGATCGCGGCGGAGCCCGCGACATCGGAGATGAGATACACGGCCAGGAAGAGCCCGATGATTTGCTTGGCCGCCCCGAACACCACCCAGCCGGGCCCGGCCAGCAACATCCAGGTCCACCAGCTCCGCGAGTTGGCCGGGGTCCGCGGCGGCATGAAGCGCAGGTAATCGATTTGCTCGGCGATCTGGGCGATGAGCGACAGGCAAACTCCGGCCGCCAATAGTGTTGGGCCGATGTTCATTTCGCCGTTACCCGCCTGGCCGCCATAGGCAAAGAATCGCCCGATCGAGTGCGGGTGGCTGACGAGGAGATAGGCGAATGGCAACACCATCAGGACCAGCCACAGCGGCGTGGTCCAAAGCTGCAGCTGGGAAAGCACTTTCATGCCGTAGATCACGAGCGGGAAGATGAGCAGCGTGGACGCGGCGTAGCCCAACCACAGCGGGATGTGCAGGCCCAATTTGAGGCCCTGCGCCATGATGGAGCCCTCGAGCGCGAAGAAGATGAACGTGAACGTCGCAAAGATGACGTTGGTGACCACCGAGCCGTAGTAGCCGAAACCGCTGCCGCGGGTGATCAGGTCCAGGTCGACGTTGTAGCGCGCCGCGTAGTACGCCAGCGGCAAACCGGTCAGAAAGACGACGGCGGCGAAGATCCCGATGCCGCACAACGCATTCCCCGTGCCGTAGGAAATGCCGACGTTCGCGCCGATCGCGAAGTCGGCAAGGTACGCGATGCCGCCGAGGGCGGAGATGCCCACGACCGCCGTGGACCATCGCCGGTAGCTGCGGGGCGCGAAGCGCAGCGTGTAGTCTTCGAGCGTCTCCCGGGTGGCGGTCAGGGTGTCGAGATCGGCTTCTCCCAGCGAAGAAGCCCGAGACGAATCCTGGTTGCCCGTCTCGGTTTCCGGCGTCACATCAACCCCCTGAGGCGAAATTCCGGGGAAACCTCCCCCTGACGACACCAGCCGAAGATAGCCGATCCGGGTTGCGGGCCGGTGACGCCGGGTTTCCGGCGGCTTGCGGCCGCGGCTCGAGTTCTGTTCGGCGCCGAGATCGCCGGAGTGGTAGCGATCCGCGGCGGAACACGACCCACCCCGCGATCCCGGCGGATGGCACCCAGCGACCAGCGACCAGCAACCAGCGAAGGCCAGACTAAGCCGAGGGGTCGTGGGCGAACGCCTGCAGGTCGGCGTCGAACACCGAGACGGGCTCGGTGAGCACGCCGTTCTCCTCGACATAGCGGTCCCACAACGCGAGCAGCTCGCCGAGCTTCTCCGGATTCGAAGCGGCCTGATCGTCGATCTCACCGGGGTCGCGGGACAGGTCGTAGAGCTGCCAGGCGCCCGGGCCGTAGGGCGCGGGCAGGTGCAGCGCCTTCCAGTCGCCCTGGCGAATCGCACGGCGGCCGAACAACTCCCAGCCGGTGCTGGTTTCGGCGTCGTGCACGGCCGCACGGTCCCCGGACAGGTAGGGCACCAGCGAACGGCCCCGCACGGGCTCGATCCGGCGGTCACGGTAGGTCGTGCCGGGGTGCTCGACCCCGGCGAGTTCGAGGAGCGTCGGGGCGATGTCCATGACGGTGCTGAACGCAGTGCCGATCTCGCCCTGCCGGGCAAATCCCGGCCAGGTGATGAATCCGGTGACCCGGATTCCGCCCTCGGTGGTGAACGCCTTGTGTAGCCGCGATGGCGCGGTGGCGGCCTGCGCCCAGCGCGGGCCGTACCAGCAGAACGACGTCGGCCCACCGAGGTTGTCGAGGCTGTTGTCACAGTTCTCCTCGATCCGGGCGGCGATCTCGGGGCCGCGCAGTGGCATCGCCTCGACGATCGCGCCCTCGGCGCCGTTGTCGGACAGGAAGATCACGACCGTGTCATCGAGCTCCCCCGTCTCAGTGAGGTAGTCGAGCACCCGGCCGACGTTGTGGTCCATCCGGTCGACCATCGCGGCGTAGACCTCCATGGTCCGAGCAGACACCGCCCGTTCGTCGGCGCTCATGTCGGCCCACTCCGGGGCACCGTCGGCCACCACCGGGTGCGCCTCGACGTCGGGCGGGCACAACCCCATCCGTTTGAGGGCGGCCAACCGCTCGTCGCGCAGGGCGTCCGGGCCGGCGTCGTAGCGGCCTCGGTAGGTGGCGATGGTCTCCGACGGCGCCTGCAGCGGCCAGTGCGGCGCCTGGAAGGGCAAATAGGCGAAGAATGGCCGGTCGTCACCATCGGCCCGCTCGCGGAAGTAACGCAGCAGCGTGTCGGTGTAAGCGTCCGACGAGTAGAAGTCGGCGCCGACCGTGACGAACCGGTCGTCTTCCGTGTACAGCGTCGGAACGGGCGAGAATCCCCCGCCCGCCTCGGCTCCGTAGTGGCTGGCGCCGGCCGGCAGCAGCGCGAACGAGCGCTCGAATCCCCTTGCCCACGGCGATGTCTCGATCGTGCCGCCCAGGTGCCACTTGCCCGACATCAGCGTCAGATAACCGGCGTCGTGCAGAAGCTCGGGCAGCGCCGCCACCCGGTCGTTTAGGTGCCCCTCGTAGCCGGGCGCACCCTGGAACCCGGGGACCGCCACCTCGAGCATCGTGCCGATGCCGGCCACGTGGTGATCCGTTCCGGTCAGCAGCATCGCCCGGGTGGGTGAGCAGGCGGGCGCGGAATGGAAGTCGGTCAGGCGGAGCCCGGCGTAGGCCAGTCGGTCGAGGTTGGGCGTATTGATTTCGCCGCCGAAGGCGCCGAGATCGGAGAACCCGAGGTCGTCCGCCACTATCACCAAGAAGTTGGGCCGCTGCACGCTGATGAATCTTGTCAGGTCCGCAGGGGCGGGCGCCGAGCGGGCGCCGGCACCGATAGTGTCGAGGCATCCGCCGTCGAGTCTCGCGACGCCGAAGGGGAGCAAGATGCTGGCGCAATTCGGGATGTCCGTTCCACTGATCGCTGCCCCGATGTCGGGTGGCCCCACCACCCCGGCCATGGTGTCGGCCGCGACGCGCGCCGGCGCCTTCGGCATGCTCGCGGCGGGTTACAAGAGCGTGGAAGCCGTCGAGGCCGAGATCAAAAGCGTTCGCGCCGAAGGTATCCCGTTCGGCATCAACCTGTTCGCGCCTAACCCGCTCCCCGTCGGCCCGGACGCGTATCGAACCTACGCCGCCACGATCCAGAAAGACGCCGACCAGTTCGGGTTGACGCTGCCCACCGAGCCGATCGAGGACACCGACAAGTTCGACGAGAAGATCGCGCTGCTGCTGGATGACCCGGTGCCGATGGTGTCGTTTACCTTCGGCATACCGCCGCGCGATGTGATCGCGGCGCTGCAACGGACCAAGAGCGTCGTCGTGCAAACGGTGACGAACGCCGACGAGGCGGCGCTGGCCCACGCCGCAGGAGTCGACATGCTGGCCGTGCAGGCCGCCGCGGCCGGTGGACACTCGGGCACGCTGTCACCGCGCAAGTCGTGGGAATTTCCGGCGCCGGTGCCCATCGTGGACCTCGTCAGGCGGGTCGCCGCCGCGGTGCCGCTGCCCATCCTGGCCGCCGGCGGACTCGCCACCCCCCGCGCGGTGGCCGAGGTCATCGGGGCCGGCGCCGCGGCCGCGGTGGTGGGGACGGTCCTGCTGCGTGCCGACGAGAGCGGCGCGTCGGCCACCCACCGGTCGGCCCTCGCCGATCCCGCGTTCACCGAGACGGTGATCACCCACTCGTTCACCGGCCGCCCGGCCCGCGGGCTGCGGAATGCGTTCATCGACGCGCACGAGTCAGAGGCGCCGCTCGGATACCCCGCGATTCACCACCTGACCAGTCCCCTGCGCAAGGCCGCCGCGGCGGCGGGCAGGCCGGAGTATGTGCATCTGTGGGCGGGCACCGGGTACCGCCACGCGACGGCCGAACCCGCGGCCGACATCCTGCGCCGGCTCGCCGCCGACCTCTGATCGGCGGCGGCCCGCCGCGGCATCAGTTGCTGAGGTACAGGTACCAGAGGCCATCCGGGTGCTGAACGCAGGAGAAATGGGTCCAGGTCCCGGGGTGGTCGACTTCGACGTGCGGGCCGTCCACCACGCAAGCTGCCTCCGTCGAATAGTTGCCCTCGACCTGAATCTCGTCGGCGTTGCTGATCCCCACGCCCGTGGTCAGGAATCCGCAAAATGCCAGCGCACCAGCGGCGATAGTCTTCCTCACGTCAACCCCTCCAGTTTCCGGCGGCCCTCGCGGTCCGCCCGCCAACACGTTGCTGGCTGCTCTGCTCGACGCTAGCGAGCGCGGGCGAGTCCCGCAGGCAAACGCGAAGAAGCTTTGCACCCGCATAACATCCCGCTCGCCACGCCCAGGTCGCAGTCCTGCCGGACGGGACGCCGCCGGTGCTACGGAACGCGGCGGGGCCGAAGTGTGGCGGGCGGCGGCGGCCAGGACGGCGGTGGTCGACCGGTGACGCCACATCGGCCCAGCTCAGCGCCGTTGGTTGCAGATCGGCCGTTTCGGGCGCCCGCCGCAAGGCGGAGCGCGGTGCCACGGAAACCAGGGGTGCCCATGCTAGCGTTGCGTAGCATTTCGGTGCATTTGGGTGCAGTTCGGGCTGGCGACGCGGGAGTGTGATCGATGGTGACCATGGGCGGCACGGGGGCGCCCGCCTACCGGCGGCCGTCGTTGACCATTCGGGTCGGCGACCAGGCCTACACCGCCCAGGACGGCGACGCGCCGATCACCATCGGTCGCGAATTTCCGGCACAGGTGCGCATCAACGACGACCGCATTTCCCGTACCCATGTCCGGCTGGACTGCACGCCAAGCGGCTGGGTCGCCGTCGACCAGAGCCGGAACGGTGTCTTCGTCGACGGCGTTCGGCAGTCCATGATTCCGATTCGGGACAACATGACGATTCATCTGGGCAACCCCCGGGGCATCCCGGTCGGCTTCTCGTTCGCCGCCCCGACGGCGGCCGAACACGGGTCCGACGCCGGCGCCGACGACGAGGAGAGCGAGCGCACGCTCGACACCGTCGATGTCGGCATCGCCCGCGCCGGCGCCGCGGTGGCCGCGCGGCGCGAGGAACTCAAGCTCACCCAGCGGTACCTGGCGCGCAGCGGAATCGTGAACGCCGGCGCGCTGATCGACTTCGAGAAGGGCCGGCGCTGGCCCCGCAAGGCCACGCTCGCCAGGCTCGAGGATGCGTTGCAGTGGCCGCACGGCACCATCGCCCGGATCCGCCGCGAACAGGCCGACACCAACGGCGAGGACACCGTCGTCATGACCAATACGGTGCGGGCCCCCCTGCTCGCCGAGGCCGTGGAGGTCGCGCTGACCACGATCACCACGGCGATCGAGTCGTTGCCCGACACCTCAGACCCGGCCTTCAGTCAGCGGGCCGCCGGGATCCTCGCCGACCTGCGCAAGCTCGAGGGCGTCGCCGCGGGCGCCGCGCGCAGCGCCAAGGGCGCGCCCGAGGTCGCCCTGGTGCTCAGCGCCGTTCGGCGCAGCTACAAGGACCTGATGCTGCGCGCGGCGCGCGCCCCCGGCGCGACCCTGGGCCAGCGGCTGTACGCCGCCCGGTATCGCGCCGAGCTGACCGCCGAGGAACTGGCCAACGCGGCGGGGGTGCCGGTCGACGTGGTCACCGCCGCCGAGGCCGAGGTGCCGCTCGATGCCGACACGGTGGCCGCGCTGTCGGCGGCCCTGAGTTCGCTGACCCGCCGCTGAGGGCCGGTTCAGAACTCGAAGCGGTTGAGCACGTCGTAGGAGCGTGACGGGGTGACCCACATCAGTCGGTAGATCCAGCGCACCGCGGCGTTCGGGATTTGCCGGTAGCCGGCCAGGGTGGGTGTCTGCTCGACCAGGCGCAGCCGTGGGTTCCACGCCTGGATCTCGCGGGCGTCGCGGATGCCCCACTTGATGATGCCCCTCGTGAACAGCTTGGACATCAGCGGTGCCAGCGCCGTGAGCGTGTCGAATTGCATTTCGCCACAACCGAATCGGTCCGTGACCCGCTGGAGCAGCCGCCGGACCTCACTTTCCGTCAGGTACATGACCAGGCCCTCGGCGACGAGGAGGGTGGGGCATCCGGCGGGGATCTGGTCGAGCCACCCGGGTTCGGTCACCGACGAGCCGATCATTCGGTAGCGTTCGGTGTCCTCATACAGGCGTCGGCGCAGTTCGATGACCCCGGGCTGGTCGACGTCGAACCAGAGCACCGACGGGGGCAGCGTGAGGCGAAACGCGCGGCCGTCCAGGCCACAGCCGAGGTGCAGCACCACGGCATCGGGGTGCCGGCGCAGGAAGTCCGCACACCAGTCGTCGAGCCGCCGGGCCCGCAACGCGACCAGGTACTGGTTCGACCACGGCAGGGAGCTGCGCCGGATTCGGTTGAAGTCGTAGTCGATCCGATCCACCGCCTCGGCGGCCGAGCGGTCGCCCAGGATCGGGTGCGGCGTGCGGCTCTCGTAGGCGCGCAGGTAGAGCGTGACGAGGTTGGTCCACTCCACCGAGCCCCAACGGACCGAGCTGAAATCAACCTTGGCCGCCGTCATCGGTCAGAAGGCCTCCGGACTCCGCTGTACCTCCTCGGGCACCGGGTGGCGGTACAGGCGAGAGGCGTTCTCCCAGGTGAACTTTCGGATCACGTCCGGCGGGAGGTCGCCGATCTCCTGGTGGATCGTTTCCTGCGTGTGCGGCCACGTCGAGTCGCAGTGCGGGTAGTCGGCCTCGAGCATGATGTTGTCCACGCCGATGCGGTCGCGCTGCACGAACGACGATTTGTCCTCCACGGCGCAGAACCAGAAGTTGCGGGTGAACACCTCGGCGGGCGTGAGGGTTTCGCCGAGCGCCCGCCAGGTGCCGTACATCTCGTGGTAGCTGAGCATGTGGTCGAGGCGGTCGAGCAGCCCCGCGACCCAGCCGATTCCGCCTTCGGAGAGGCAGATCTTGAGGTCGGGGAACCTGCTGGGCAGCCCGGAATACAGCCAGTCGACCGCGGCGGATATGGCATAGGCGAAGAAAAGGACGCCCTGCACGTCGGGCGGCGCGTCCTCGGTGGTGGACGGCGAGGACCCCGACGACCCGATGTGCAGGTTGACGACGGTGCCGGTCTCGGCGCAGGCGGCCATCATCGGGTCCCAGTGCCCGGAGTGGATGCTGGGTAAGCCCAGCAGCGCCGGGTTCTCGCTGAAAGTGACGGCGTGAAAGCCGCGTTCGGCGTTCTCGTAGATCATCGCGGCGCCGAGCTCGGGGTCCAGCAGCCACGGCAGCTGGCACGGGATGATGCGCTGCGGGTAGGACCCGGCCCAGACCTCGAGGTGCCAATCGTTCCAGGCGCGGACCGAGGCCAACGCCAGGTCGCGATCGGTGGTCACCTGTTGCAACCTTTGGCCCGCGAACCCCGGAAGGAAGGAGGGGAAGTTCAGCGATGCGTAGATGCCGTTGAGATCCATGTCCTTGACGCGCTCATGGATGTCCCAAGCGCCGCGGCGCATTTCGTCGAACCGGACCGGTTCGAAGCCGTACTCCGACACCGGCCGCCCGACGACGGCGTTGAACCCGACGTTGGGCAGTTCCCGGCCGTCGTAGACCCAGGTCTGTCCCCCGATGTCGGTGTCCACGACCTTGGGTGCGCGGTCGGCGAACCGACGCGGCAGCCGACCGGTGAAGGTGTCCGGCGGCTCGACGATGTGATCGTCGACCGAGATCACGGTATAGCGGCGCGGCGCGCGGGGAGGGTCCGGCAGGAAGGTGACCGAACGGTCGGCGCCGGTCCTGGCGGTGGTGAAGTCCAGGTTCGCGGCCAGTTCGTCGATCGATTTCATCGGCCAAACTCCTTGCCTGTCAGGGTCGCCCGGCTGCGCTCGGCGTGAGGCTCAGCTGAGCACATCGGGTTCCGCCTTGATGGTCATCCGCGCCGCTCCGGCCCAGTAGACGTCGGCGGCCCGTTCGAGGAGCGATCGCTGCATCCCCGCCATGTCCGCCCAGTTCATGGTGACCGGCTCGCGCCCGGTCAGCATGACGTCGTAGGCCAGCTTGCAGACCCGCTCGATCGACGCCGCCCGGTAGACTGCCTCGGGGAGGGTGCGCCCGGTCGCGATGACGCCATGGTTGGCCAGGATCGTCATGTTCGCGCCGCCGATGCGCCCCGCCAGTTCCGCCGCGCGGGCCGGGCTGTCGACCTCGCCGTCGTAGGTGTCGACCAGGCACAGGTCGTCGAGGAACAGCGAGCCGGTTTGGTGGACCAGTTCCGGCAGCCGTCCCAGCGCGGCGAGCACGCACACGTGATAAGGGTGATTGTGGATGACGACGCGCGCGTCGTCGCGGACCCGGTGCAACTCGGTGTGGATGTGGATCGCCGGGGTGACGTCCCAGCGACCGCGGACCACCCGGGCGTCGCCGTCCACCACGCAGATGTCCGACGCGGTGATCTCCTGCCACCACAACCCCCAGGGGTTGACGAACATCTCCGTCTGCCCGTCCAACTGCCAGGTGATGTGTCCGGCCATGTTCTCGGAGAATCCGGTGGCGGCCAGGTGGCGGAACGCGACGGCGAGCGCCTGCTGATGGGACAGCTCGACCCCGATCGGGGGCACCACCGACGGCGCCCAGACCTCCAGACCGCCACGCCGCGCGTTAGGAAGGTTCATGAGCGGTCCTTACTCTGATGTCCTCGCGGAGTGTGCCTTTGGCGACCTTGCCGCCGGACGACCGCGGGATCTCGTCGACCACAATCAGTCGTTCGGGGAGCAATTCCTTGGAAACACCCAGGTCCAGCAGGTGTTCGACGAGCCCGGGCAGGTCGACGCTGTGCGATTCCGCGAGTTCGACGTACACGCAGACCTTTTCACCGAACACCGGGTCGGGCATGGCGACCGCCGCCGCCAGGGCGATCGCGGGATGGGTCATGACTGCGTCTTCGACCTGGCTCGCGCTGATGTTCTTGCCGCCGCGCAGGACGAAGTCCGACGTTCGGCCGGTGACCGTGAGGTAACCCTCGGCGTCGATCTCGCAGATGTCGCCCATGCGCATCCACCCGTCGCGGGTGAACAGCTTGTCGTGATCCGTGCCGCCGAGGTAGCCCAGGCTGGTCGCCGGGCCGCGACAGGCGGGCTGCCCCCGCCCGGTCTCGGTGACGTCCCGGTCGCCGTCGAAGAGCCGGACCGCCATCTCGGGAACGATCCGGCCGCCGGTACGCAGGCGGCGTTCGCGGCTGTCGGCGAGCGTGGTCGCGCTGAGCATCCCCGTCTCGTTGGAGCCGTAGAACTGCAGGATCGTCGCCCCCGTGAGGTCCTCGAACTCTGCGGCCGGTCGATACGGCAGCGCCTCGCCGCCGGCGAAGACCACCCGCAGCGAACTGAGGTCGTAATCGCGGCAGGCGGGGTCCGCCATCAACATGGTCAGTTGCGTGCTGACGCAACACAACACGCTGACCCGGTGGCGCGCGATCGCCTCGCAGGCCGCCTTCGCGGTGAACCGTTCCATGATCACCGCGGTGGCGCCGAGGTAGATGGGGGTGGTGTGGCTGGTCCAGATACCGAAGCCGAAGGGCGTTGGGATTACCGGCAGGAAAATGTCGTCGGGGGTGAGTGCTCCGTTGGCGACCGCCTTCTGGTGGAAATAGCGCCAGCGGTTCTGCGTGTGCACGACGCACTTGGGTAGACCGGTCGTCCCGGAGGTCGAGTTGATGAGGAAGACGTCGTCAGCACCGAGCCATGACCGGCTCCCCGGAGGGCGGGGCTCCGTGGCGACGTTCAGGTTCGGGCCGACCGCATCGTGGCCCAGGATCAGCGCCGCCACGGGTGTGCCCGCCAGGGCCTGCGCGGCGGCAGTGGCGCGCTGTTCGTCGCTGATCAGCAGCGCCGGTTGCGCACCGCGCAGGATCGCGGCGACCTCCCGGACGCCCGCCCGTGCGCCGATGCCGACGACGGTGGCGCCGCATCGCTCGATCGCCAGGAACAACACGTGGATGGCGGCGGAGTCGCCGTGCCACACCGCGATTCGGTCACCGCCCCGCACGCCGACGGCGGCTAGCTGCCCGGCCAGGCGGGTCGCCGTTTCGTCGAACCTGCGCCAGGTCAGGGCCGTGCCGGGGTGGTCGACGTAGGCCAGGCGGTCCGGCGACCGTTCGGCGTTGTGTCGCACCGCGTCCGACAGCGTCGAATCTGACCACCAGCCCCGGGCGCGGAAGCGGGCCGCGTCCTCGTCGGTGAATGCCGGCGAGCCCTCGGTATCCAGCGCACGGGAGCCCATCACCAAATGATAGGAAACCGGAAATGATAGGAACCGGAAATGACAGGAAACCGGGCGCCGACCGGTTGAGGGCACGAGCCGCCGCAGCGCCTACGGGCTGTCCGGCGCGGGGGCTTGGTGTTGCTGGTTGTTGGCGTTGCCCGGGTGGGGATGCGGCCTAGAGCCGGGGCAGGTCACGTTGCGAATGCAACCGCAGTTGAGTCCGATTACGCAGCCACCGCCGCCGACGGGCTGGACGGGCAGGGCACCGCCGGGGTTCGATGGCGACGGGGGCGCGGGCGTCGTGTGTGACGACGCGGCCGCGGCGGTCGCGCCGGCGGGCGGGGCGCCGACCGGCAAGAGGAGCACCGCCGCGCAGCCGCATAGCGCGGCGGCCGTCCTGAGCATCCGGTGGGTCATGGTTCCCACTGTAGTCGCTCGACGCGTGTGCGCAGGCCGCCGCGCACGGCTCCAAGAACTTGCCAAGGATCCTCCAAGGTCGGTGCCAGACGCTCCCGCTGCCCGCGTTTCTTGGGATCGGTAGCACCGCGGGCCGTTTGCACTTGCGTCACGACCGCTGTCGCTGCTCATGAACCGGGAAGGTGGCCGAATGAAGACCAAGGTCAGCGTGGTGTTGGCCGGTGGCCTGATCGCCGCACTGCTGCTCGCTCGCTATGTCGCGCTGAGCAGGTCGGGCCTGCCGATGGGATGGATGCTCTACCTGGGCTTGCCGATCACGGCGTCCGGCGTGCTGTTTGCGTTGCGGCTGATCAATCTCGGCGCGGGGTGGGGCTCCAGGCCCGATGGCATGCCGCCGGCCGCGCCGTCGCAATCCGAGCGGCTGCGGCAGCTCGACGATCCGCACGCCACGCGACAAGCGCTTTTCGCGGAGGACACCGGTGATCACCGGCCGGGGAGCCGCTAGCCCTGGACCGTCGGCCGGACGGTGAGGTCGCCGATCTCGACGTCACCGGGTTGTTCGATCGCGAATGCGACGGCGCGCGCGACGGCGGCCGGCGGCAAGCCGAACTCGCTCATGTCCTGGCGTATCCGCTGGCGCGCCGTCGGGTCGTCGATGGAGGTGTCCAGCTCGGTGTCGACGAATCCCGGTGAGATCGACGTCGTCCGGACCGCCCCGTCGGTGGACTCTTGGCGCAGCCCCTGCGGTCGCTTCGCCGATGCCGCTGCTCGCGCCGGTGACGGCGACGACTTGACCCTCGGTCCCCGCCATTGCCCTCCCCCATTCCGAGCCGGACGCCCCGCGCCGGGCGTCGGTCCAAGATAGGGAAAGCTACTCGCGTTCGCCCGGCGGCGGGGAGACGAATCAGTCCTTGCCGCGCGGGGGCGGCTGGACGGAGACCCCGCCGGAGTCGTGCTCGGGTCCGGCCGCCGGGTGCTCGGCCGGGACGCGGTCGCGGAACCGGTCGCTCTCGCTGGGCCGCTGTTCGGGCTCCGGGCGGCGAACCTCGCTGCGGTACGGTCCGGGCTTCGGCCGGGGCTTCCCTCCCGGGAAGGCCAACCGAAAGATGCTGCGGTGCACCATGAGCCACTGCTTGGAGAACCGGCCGGAGTTGTACGGCAGGTCGTAGCGCTCGCAGATGTCCTTGACCTGCGGCGCGATCTCCGAGTACCGGCTGCTGGGCATGTCGGGGTAGAGGTGGTGCTCCACCTGATACCCGAGGTTGCCGCTGATGACGTGGAACAACGGGCTGCCCTCGATGTTCGCGGCGCCGAGCAGCTGGCGGACATACCAGCCGCCGCGCGTCTCATTCTCGGTTTCCTCCGGCGTGAACGTGTAGGTCTGGTCGGGGAAATGCCCGCAGAAGATGATGGCGTGCGCCCACACGTTGCGGATCACGTTCGCGAGCGCGTCGGCGCCCAGCGTCCTCAGGTAGGTGCTCTCGACGCCCGGCGCCACCTTGTCGAGGAAGTTCGCGGCGGAGCCGATGCGGCCGCGGTTCGACACCCGGCGCAGCCGCCGGCCGAGGCGCGACTGCGACGGCTGGTCTAGACGGCCGCGCAGCGCCAGCTGGGCGAGCGCGAACGCGCCGGCGCTGATCAGCGGCCAGCCGAGGTAGTCCTTGATGACCTGCGCGCGCGCCTTGACCCCGATGCCCTTCAGGTCCTCGCGCACCTCCGACCAGGGCTTCTGGTGCTTGCGAATGGCCTCGATGTCCATGTCGTGGACGGCCACGCCCCACTCGAAGAGCACGGTGAGCAGGAGGTTGTAGAGCGGTTGGAAGAGGTATCGCGGAGCCCACTTCTGATTGGGGTCGATCCGCATGATCTCGTAGCCGAGGTCCTTGTCCTTGCCCAGGATGTTGGTGAAGGTGTGGTGGATGTAGTTGTGGGAGTGCTTCCACGACTCCGCGGTCGACGCGGTGTCCCAGTCCCACACCGAGGAGTGGATGTCCGGGTCGTTCATCCAGTCCCACTGGCCGTGCATGACGTTGTGGCCGATCTCCATGTTCTCCAGGATCTTGGCCATGCCCAGGCAGGCGGTCCCCAGCACCCAAGCCGTCCTCGAGCGCGAGGCCAGCAGGAGCACTCGGCCCGCGACCACGATCTGCCGTTGCACCGAGATCACGGTCTTGATGTAGCGCCGGTCGCGATCGCCGAGGTCGGCGAACACCTCGTCGTGGATCGCGTCGAATTCCTTCGCGAGTTTTTCGAGCTCTTGTTCGCTCAAGCGAGACAGTGGGCTCTCCACGCCCCTCTTCACGGCAGTTGTCACGAGCCGCTCCTTTCGGTCACAGTTGGAGTTCCACGTCGCCTTCGGCGGTGTTGATGCAGATCCGCACGTCCTGACCCGTCGGCTCGGTCACGTCACCCGACCGCAGGTCGCGCAGCTTCCCCGACTTCAGCGTCCCGACGCAGGTGTGGCAGATGCCGATTCGGCAGCCGTAGGCGAGGTTGAGGCCCGCCTTCTCGCCGGCCTCCAAAATCGATGTCCCGCCGTCACATTCGACCGACTTGTCACTGTCGAGGAAGCAGACTTCGCCGCCCTCGCCGGCGTTGGCGTCGCCGCCGATCTTGGGCTGAAACCGTTCGAAGTGCAGGCGATCTTTGACCCCGTTGCTTTCCCAGTGCTCGATCAGCGCGTCGAGCATCTCCTCTGGTCCCGAGCAGAAGGCCTCGCGCTCCCGCCAGTCCGGGCACACCTCGTCGAGGTCGCCGGGCTTCAGCCGGCCTCGTTCCGACGTCAGGCGCAGGTCCAGCCGCATGCCCTCGTGGCGGCCTTCGAGCTCTTCCAGGACCGAGAGGAACATGACCTGCTCGCGGGTGCGTGCGGAGTGGATGACCAGGACGTCGCCCATCTCGTCGCGATGGTCGAGGCTGCGCAGCATGCTGATGATCGGGGTGATCCCGCTGCCGGCGCTGATGAACAGCATCTTCGGCGGTGCGGGCTCGGGAAGGGTGAACTGTCCCTCGATCTCGCTCAGGCGCACCAGGTCGCCGGGCTGTATCCGCTCGACGAGGTAAGGCGACACCGCGCCGCCGTCGACCTTCTTCGGTGTGACGCTGATCAGCCCGTCTTCGGGGCGGGGGTCCGACGTCAGCGAATACGCCCGCCAGTGGTACACGCCGTCGATGACCACCCCGAGTCGTACGTATTGACCGGGCTTGTGGCCGGGCCATTCGTACCCGGGCCGGATCAGGATGCTGGCCGCTTCCGAGCCCTGCTGCTCGACCCGCTCGACCTTGCCGCGCAGCTCCTTGGTGGTCCACAGAGGGTTGATCATCTCGAGGTAGTCGTCGGGCTGCAGCGGGCTGAACAGCCGCCGGATGGCTCGCAGGAACAACCGGCGCCCGCGTGGGACCTGTGGTTCGGCACCTCGTTCCGCCATGTTCGTCAGAGTACACAGATGTACACCGAGTTTAAACAATTCGACGAACTACGTTGTTAATTAGGTGTTTTAACGGGATCAGCAGTGCGCTTAAAAGTCTTATGCGTTCACTCAAACGACCGGAGGGCGCTTTCTAAGCACTCGCCCAAACGCGTATGTGACTTGCCCCACACGCACCGTTCCCAAACATCCAGTTTTTCGCTGGTCGCCGGGCCGCGACCTATTGTCGGTATGTGCTGGTCGGCTTCTTCCTCGCGCTGGGATGCTCGGTGTGTTACGGCGCCGCGTCCGTCTTGCAGGCCGCGGCGACACGATCGGTCGAGGCGGGCAGCGGCTCGGGCGTCGACACGGTGCTGCTGATGCGCGCCGCCCGGCAATGGCGGTACGTGGCCGGTGTCGGTCTTGACGGCGTCGGCTTTGCGTTGCAGGTGGCGGCGCTACGCCTGGTGCCGATCTACGTCGTTGCGGCGGCGTTGGCGGCCTCGATCGCGGTCACCGGCGTCGTCGCCGCCTGGATGCTGTCGGCCCGGCTGACGCCGGCCGAGTGGACGGCCGTGGGCGTGGTCTGTACCAGCCTCGTCGTCCTCGCCCTCGCCGCGGGCCCAGGGCATTTTCGGCGGGCGCCGGCGGGACTGGGCTGGGCGCTGTTGGGCGTGGTGGCCGTCATTTTCGTCGCCGGTGCTGCCGCGGGCCGGCTGCCGGACCGGCCCCGCGCGCTCGCGCTGGGCCTGGGCGCCGGAAGCGGGTTCGGCGTGGTCGAGATCGGCGTGCGACTGCTCGAGGTGATCGACCCCACCAAGCGGTCCTTTTACACCACCCCCGCCCTGTACGCGGCGGCCGCGGGCGGGGCCGCGGGCTTCCTGTTGCTCACCTCGGCCCTGCATCGCGGGTCGGTGACCACGGCCGTCGCCGGGATGGTCGTCGGCGAGACGATCGCGCCCGCCTTCGTCGGGGTGGTGTGGCTCGGGGATCGGGCGCGCGACGGCCTCGGCTGGCTCGTCGTGCTCGGATTCGTCGTCGCGGTGGCGGCGACCCTGGTGCTGGCGCGTTTTGGCGAAGCCCCTCAACCGGAAGCCTGAACCGCGCGCCGGTACGTGGTGCCGCGCGCCCGCTTGAGGATCTTGTTGGTCGCCGTCGCCGGCAGCTCGTCGTTGATGCGCACGGGATCGCGATCGTGTGCGGCGCCAGCCTGATCGTCCAGTACGACATCACGGCCGACGAAGTCCGCTACCCGTCGCTGTTCCATTCCAACGGAATTGCCGCCGACTGGCCGCCATCGGCAGCGGTGCCGCCATGGCCCCGGCCCGGTTCTCGCCGTCCCGCTTCCTCGACGACGTGCGACGGCACCGCGTGACGTACCTGAACTACGTGGACAAGCCGCTGGCGCTCATCCTGTCCACACCCGAGCGGCCCGACGACGCGGACAAAACCCCGCGGGTGGCGATCGTGAACGGTTTCGATTATCGCGTCGTCAGAACCAGCCCGGCGTAGCCTTGCCGTGCCACCTCGTCGCAGTGGCGCCGGTAGGTGCCGAACCCGCCGGCGTAGGGCATGAAGGTCCGCTTCTTGCCTTCGATGTTGGCGCCCAGGTACCACGACGAGGCCGCCTTGAGGTACAGCGTCCGTTCGGCCGCCTGCGCGACATGGTCGGTCCAAGCCTGGGCGGCGTCGCGGCGCGGTTCCACCTCCGTCACCCCCCGGCGCCGGGCGGTCAGCATCAGTTCCATCACCCAGTCGACCTGTACCTCGGCGTGCAGCACCATGTTGGCCAGCACCGACGGGCTGCCGGGGCCGCTGATGGTGAACATGTTCGGCAGGCCGGGCACCATCAGCCCGAGGAAGGTCAGGGGGCCGTCGGCCCAGATGTCGCGCAGCCGCGCTCCCCCGGGCCCCTCGGGATCGATCCGCGTCAGCGCGCCGGTCAGCGCGTCGAACCCGGTGGCGAAGATGAGCACTTCGCACGGGTAGGTCGCGGCGCTGGTTCGCACGCCGTCGGCGGTGATCGCCTCGATGGGCTCGCGGCGCAGGTTGACCAGCCGCACGTTGTCGCGATTGAAGGTGGCGTAATAGCCTGCGTCGGTACAGATTCGCTTCGTGCCGATCGGATGGTCGACGGGAATGAGGTCGGCGGCGACGGCGGGGTCGTCGACGATCTCGCGGATGCGTTCCTCGGCGAACTCCCGGGCGATGTGGTTGGCGGCGAGGTCGGAATTCTGGTCGGGGAACGTCTTGGCGAACAGCACGCCGCCCTCGCGCCAGCGCCGCCACAGCGCATCGTCGCGCTCCTGCGGTTCGGTGTCGACCGCCTTCTTGTGATAGGTGCCGTGCGGTGTGCCCGACGTCGCGTAGGCCGAGGCGCGGCGGCGCTCGGGATACCGCTCCTGGATCTCTCGCTGCTCCTCGGGCGTCCAGGGGCGGTTGGGCATCGGGATGCTGTAGTTCGGCGAGCGTTGGAACACCACCAGGGCGTCCGCCTGGGCGGCGACGATCGGAACGGCTTGGATGCCAGACGATCCGGTGCCGATCAGGCCGACCCGCTTGCCGCGCAGGTCGGGTTCCTCGCGGGGCCACTCGGCGGTGAAGTACACCTCGCCGGCGAAGTCGTCGGCGCCGCCGATGGCGGGGCGATTGACCACGGACAGGCAACCCGTCGCGCAGATCAGGAACTGGGCGGCGTGGGTCCGGCCGTCCCCGGTGCGCACCCGCCACCGGCCGCGGTCGAAGGCGGCGCCGACGACGTCGACCCCGAACCGGTAATGGCGCCGCAGGTCGAACCGGTCGGCGACGTGGCGCAGGTAGGCGAGAATCTCGGCTTGGGCGGCGAAGCGTTCGGTCCATGTCCAGGTCTGCTGGAGTTCTTCGTCGAAAGAGTAGGAGTAGTCGACGCTCTCGACGTCGCACCGCGCGCCCGGGTACCGGTTCCAGTACCAGGTGCCGCCGACGTCGGGCGCGGCCTCGACGCCGATCACCGACAGTCCGGCGGACGCGGCCCGGTGCACCGCGTAAAGCCCGGCGAAGCCCGCGCCGATCACGATCACGTCGGCATCGGTCGGGGCTGTCATGGCGCCTCGCAGCGGGTCGGCTCCAGCAGGGCCCGCAGGTCCGCGTAGATCAGGTCGCGCGCCGAGGCCGCCGGCGGGAAGGACGCGATGGTGAGGAAACCGTGGAACAAGCCGGGGAAATCGCGGTGCACCACGGGAACGCCCGCGTCGCGCAGCCGGCGGGCGTAATCACAGCCCTCGCTGTGCAGGGGATCCAGGCCCGCGGTGACGATGACGGCCGGCGGCAGGTCCGCGTGTGACGCCGCGCGTGCCGGCGCGACCAGGTGCTGGTCGAAAGATGTTTTGCCGGAGAGGTATTGGCGCCAGTACCACCGCATGGCGGCGGCGGTGAGGAAGTAGCCGGTGCCGCAGTTCCGGTAGCTGTCGGTGTCGAAGGTGGGGTCGATCACCGGATAGATGAGGAGTTGCGCGGCGGGCCCGGCGACGCCGTGTTCGCGGCAGAGGATCGCGGTGACCGCGGCGAGGTTGCCGCCGGCGCTGTCTCCGGCGACGGCGGTGCGCGCCGGGTCGATGCCGAGCTCGGCGGCGTGGTCGGTCACCCACCGGAACGCGGCGCGGGCGTCCAGCGCGGCCGCCGGCGCGGGGTGCTCGGGTGCGAGGCGGTAGCCGACGGACACGACGACTGCGTCGGTACCGCGGGCCAGGGCGCGACAGAAGCCGTCGTGGGATTCGATGTCGCACAGCACGAACCCGCCGCCGTGGTAGAAGACGATCCCGGGCCGGTCGCGGCCGGCCTCGCCGTGCGGGTGGTAGACCCGCACCGGGATGGCCCCCTCGGGGCCCGGCACCGCGGCGTCGACGGTGCCGCGGACGTCGTCGGCGTTCGTGACCGGCACGCGGCGCTGGGCCACCGCGGCCCGGGCCTGCGCGCCGGTCATCGTCTCGATGCGCGGGAAGCCGGCATCGAGCTCGCGCAACAACGCCCGGACGGCGCCACCAATCGGGTCGTCCACGTCGTCCACGGCGGCCTCCGTCGGGTGCGTCGTTGCGGCCGGTACCTCAGCAGGGTGATTCCCGCGTCCGGCAGATCGTAGAACACCGGCGCCACCCGCATTCCGATCCGGATGTCGGTCGGATCGACGCCGACCAACTCGGTGCTGACCTTCGGACCCGCATCCCACCGCAGCACGGCGAGGAGCCGAGGGGTGGCGTCGGCCCTTCGGAGTCCGCGCCCTCAACGGCAGTTGCCTCCTCGGGCCAAACGTGCTGGCGATTTGTCGACTGCTTTGCCGGCCCCGTCTGGTTCGCCTATGTGACATAACCGGCTACTCGCCGGCCCAATCCGCGTGCTGTCCCCAGAGAGTGCACAAGTGCCGAGCGGTGAGGGTCTGCTCGTGCTCGGGCCCGAAGACCTTGCCCAACAACGGGACCAGCGTCGCCGCCTCTTCGGCGGCCGCGCGGGTGTCGCCGGCTTCACCGCGCCACGTTGCCAGCGCCAACCGACTCGCGAGTGTGTCCGGATGGTCGCGCCCCACGAGCCGCGCGCGCGACTCCACGACCTGTCCCATCTCGTCGACCGCGCCGACGATGTCACCTGCCCGCCGCCGCCAGATCGCCACGTTATGGCGCGCGCCCATTGTCAGTGCGTGCCCTGGGCCCAGGGTGCGTTGCTCGTCGGCGAACAACCGAAACCAGGTGGCCGCGGTTGCGGCGGGGTCCCCCTCACCTCCGGGCGAGCTCGCCAGCAGGTGGCGCGCGGTCACCGTGTCGGGATGGTCGCGCCCCAACTCGGCCTCCAAAAGCGGCACCAGCCAAGCCAATTCGTCGGCCGCCGCAACCACGTCGCCGAGGTGTTGTCGCCAGTTGGCAGCCGCGAGGGCCAGCGCCAGGCTGTCGGGATGGCGTGGCCCCAATGTCTGGCGGCTCTCGTCGAGGAGTTCCTCAGCGATGGCCAGCGCGCCGGCCAGATCGCCGGCCTCGCGACGCTCGGTCATCTGTTCGCGCAGCGCCGCGTTCGAGGCCATACCCCGATGAAAGGCCAGCGCGGCCCGCAAGGCAACTCACCCTCGAGGTCCACGGGGACGCCGGAACTGTAAATATGCTGTCAAACTCCCGTTAAATGACTCCCGCACCGTCGCCAACGGATGGGGGGACTGCGAAGATTTTGCCATCGACTGGCCGAGAGGTCGGGCGTCGTGTTCAGCCAAGAGCATCGGGAGACGTCATGGCAACCATCGAGACACGCCTACGCCAGCATCTGCGCGACTGCGCCATCGAGTTGCGGCAGCTGGCGTACACCATGCCCAACGGCGTGGGAGAGCACGGTCTGCTCCAGTTGTCGGACCGCATGCGCGCCGCCGCCGACGAGGCGATGCGCAAGGGAGCCTGACGGGGGTCAGCCGCCCTTGAGGCGGATCTTCCAACGCACGAATCCGAGATAGACGACGCTGAGCACCAGCAGCATCCCGACGTCGAACCACCAGGCGCCGGCGGTGTGACGCCAATGGGAGTCCTTCGGATTCACCGGGCCCGGCACCAACATCGTGAGATCGGCGGTGGACGCCGATGCGGCAAAACCCCATCGCGCCGGGGTGGCCCAGGACATCTGGTCGAGCCCGAGCCGGTTGGTGACGGGGATCATCCCGCCGGAGAACACCAGCTGCGACATCACCGCCACCACCAGCAGCGGCATGATCTGTTCGTTGGACCGGGCGATCGCCGACAGCACCAGCCCCAGCATCGCCGACGTGACGCAGGTCAGCGCGACGTCGGCGAACAGCTCCAGCGCCGGGCTGCCCAGCGCCACGGCGCCCTGGGTGGGTGCGCCCTTGCCGAGCACCGCGATCACCGTCACGATCGCCGACTGCACGACCGCGAAGATCGTGTAGACACACACCTTGGCCAGCAGGTACGCCGACGTGGACAGGCCGACCGCCTGTTCGCGCAGGAAGATGGGGCGCTCACCGATCAGGTCGCGGATGGTCAACGCCGTGCCCATGAAGACGGCGCCGACGTTGAGCAGCACCAGGATCTGCCCGGGCTCGTTCGGCGCGTCCCCCAGGGGGTTGGGGATCCCGAATCCGGCGTCCCCAGGCACCGACATCGACAGCGACCCCATGATGAACGGCAACACCGCGAGGAAGACGAAGTAACCGCGGTCCGAGACGATCAGCCGCACCTGCCGGCGCGCGATCGTGGAGAACTGCCGCAGCAGGCTGGTGTGGGACGGGTCGCCCAGGTCGGCGGGCGCTTCCGCCGGTGGTGGCGGCGGGGGCGGGCCGGTGCGCGCCAGGTACCGTGCCTTCGCCCCGTCGGGGTCGTTGGCCACCGTGCTGAAGATGTCGGCCCAGTTGGTCGTGCCCATCGCCGGGCCGATCTGGCTCGGTGGCCCGCAGAACGCGGTCTTGCCGCCCGGCGCCAGCAGCAGAACCTGGTCGCAGACGTCCAGGTAGGTCAGTGAGTGGGTGACCACGAGCACCACGCGGCCGGCGTCGGCCAGCTGCCGCAGCATGGTCATCACCTGCCGGTCCAGCGCCGGGTCCAGCCCGGAGGTCGGCTCGTCGAGGATCAGCAGCGACGGCCCGGTCAGCAGCTCGAGAGCCACCGACGCGCGCTTGCGCTGACCGCCCGACAGCTTGTCGACGCGGGTGTGCAGGTGCTGCGTCATCTCGAGTTCCTCGAGCACCCGGGCCACCACCTGCTCGCGGTCTTCCTTGGTGGTGTCCGGCGGCAGCCGCAGTTCGGCGGCGTACATCAGCGCCTGCTGCACCGTCAGCTGGCCGTGCACCACGTCGTCCTGCGGCACCATCCCAATCCTGCTGCGCAGCGACGCGTACTCGGCGTGGACGTTGTGGCCCTCGAACGACACCGTGCCCTTGGTCGGGTGGGTGTAACCGGCGACCAACCGGGCGAACGTCGACTTCCCGGCGCCCGACGGGCCGATGACCGCGGTCAGCGTGCCCGGTTGCGCGCCGAGCGAGATGTCGTCCAGCAGGACCTTGTTGTTCTCGATGGTCCATGTCACCCCGCGCACGTCGAGGCCGCCGGTGCGCGTCGCCGTCGCGCTCTCGTCGCGCCGCGCCAGCGTGCCGCCGGCGAAGACCAGGTCGATGTTGCCGATGGTGACGACGTCGCCGTCGCGCAGCACGGCCGACTCGACGCGCTGGCCGTTGACGAAGGTTCCGTTGATGCTGCGGTTGTCGTGGATCTCGGTGCCGTGTGCCGTCGGGACGAGCGTGGCGTGGTGGCGCGACGCCAGCACTTCGGGGATGACGATGTCGTTGTCGTTGGCCCGGCCGATCTTGATCGCGCCCGGCGCCGACTCCGCCGCCTTGCCCGGGCGCAGGATCTTCATCATCGACGTGGCGATGTTCGACGAGTCCCCGGAGACGCGGCCCGTCTCCGGTTCGTGCGGGATCGGCGGCACGTGCGCCGGTGGCGCCCGGTAGATCTGTGGCGCGTGCTGGGGTCCGCTGGGCGGGCCGGTGGGATGGCCTCCGGTCGGGTAGTGCGGCTGCGGCCCGGACGGCGGGGCCGGCGCCTGGCCGGTGGGCGGATGGCCCACGTGCGGCGCGCCCGGGTGCGAGGGCTGGCGGAATGACGCGGTGGACGGCTGCGGAGGCTGGGCCGGCCAGTGCGCGCCGGGCTGGGGCTGCCCGTGCGGCACCTGAGCACTCGGTCCGCTGGGCGGATTGAGGATCGGGATCGACGTCGTCAACGGGGGCCGCCCCGCGACGCCCTGGTGTCGGCCGACCTCGAACGTCACCGCGGGACCGTCCGGGTTGCCGATGTTGACCCGCAGGCCGTCCTGGATCTCGACGACCGGCACGCGCCGGTTGTTGACATACAGCCCGTTGAGGCTTCCGTTGTCGATCGCGATCCAGCGCCCCTGGTCGAAGCGCACGATGAGGTGCGTCCGGGAGATCAGCGGGTGCGCGACACGAACGTCCGCACGAAGATCACGCCCGATGACGACGTCGTTGCCCGCAGCGAAAGTCCTCTCCGATCCCTCGTACCGGACGGTCAGCACAGGGGGGGCTGGTCGGCTCACGAGGAGTAACTGTATCGGCCGCACCGCGATATGGGCGGCATGTCGCCCGGGCGAGTGGCATCGCCGGCAACGGGTAGCCTGCGGCCCTCGAGACCCCGCGAACAGACGCAAAATCGCATGAAACCTTGCAATCTGATGCGATTCTGCGTCTGCTCGCGCAGTCCGGGAGGCGTCAGCAAGCTACCCCGCCGCGGCGGCGAGTTGCCGCGGGGCCCGCCCGGCCGCTGCGGTCACCTGCTTGATGAAGTCGCCGATGTACCGGATCGCGCGACGTCCCTCGGGCAAAACGTCGGCGGCCAACGGGAAGTCGTGGATCTGCTTGTCCCAGAGGTGAAGCTCGCAGCGCACGCCGCTGGCCTCCAGCCGTTGCGCCATCAGCTCGGCGTCGGGCAGCAGCAGTTCGTCGGAGCTGGCGTGGATGGTCACCGGCGGCAACGCCGAAAGGTCGGCGTCGACGGGCGAGACGACGCGGCGCTCGGTGCCCTCGCCCGGAAGGTGCACTTTGCTGAGGTACTGCGCGAACATCGACAACGCCCCGCGGGTGAACATCGAGCACTTGCGCGCGTTGCGGTGCCTCAGCTTTCGGGCGGGATCGGCGTCGGTGAACGGCGAGATGGTGGCGACGCCGGCCGGCCTGGCAACCCCGTTGCGGATGGCGGCCAACGTGGTCATGAATGCCAGGTATCCCCCGGCCGAGTCCCCGGCGACGACGATCTGGTCACCGTCGTAGCCGAGGTCCTGCAGCCAGCGAATCCCGCTCAGGCCGTCTTCGATCGCGTCCGCGATCTGGTGAGTCGGCAGCTTGCGATATCCGACTGTGAGCACCGCGGCGTCCGCTGCGTGCGACAGGCGGGTCACCATCGACCGGTGGGTGTTGAGGCCGCATGTCAGGAAGGCGCCGCCGTGTAGGTAAAGCACGGCGCGTTGCGTCGACGCGCCGGATGCGCGGACCCATTCGGCGGCACAGTTATCCAGCCGCACCGGCTCTATTTTCGCAGAGGAGCCAATCCGCGGGAACAATCCCGCGAACTTGTCGACGTGCTGCAAATACCAATGCAAATCAGGTTGCAGGGCCCACGCGCGCACCGCATTCTTGACGATCAACCGGCTGGCCAGCGCCACCGCGACCGACTGCGGACTGTGGCGATGGTGAATGCGCCGGCTCATTGCCTGGCTGGGCAATACCCGCATTGGGTCAGTTGTCACCATTGGCATCAGCTCCTAAGTGCGAAGCGGATACCCACTCCCGCGGCCCAAAAACGGCGGGTTAATCCGCGGGGCGACCGACAACGTCACGTTTTGCGGCCGCAAGAAATGGGTACCGCCGACCGGCGCCCGGCGGTGGCCCAAGATATGAGGCATGGAAGAGCCGGGAACCGATCAGCTGCTCGTCGACCGGGTTGCGGTGGTGACGGGCGGCGGGGGCGGCATCGGCGCGGCGACCGCGCGGCTGTTTGCCCGGCATGGCGCGCGGGTGGTGATCGCGGACATCGATCCCGAGCTGGCTCGGCGGACGGCCGGGGAGATCACGGCGGCCGGGGGGTCGGCCCGGGCCCTGGTCACCGACGTTCGGGACTCCGACCGGGTGGCGGACATGGCGCGATCGGTGCTGGACCGCCACGGCCGCATCGACGTGCTGGTTAACAACGTGGGCCACTGGCTCCGCCATCCGGGCCACTTCGTCGATACCGACCCCCAGCTGTGGGAGGAGCTGTACCGGATCAACCTGCACCACGTCTTCCTGGTGACCCGCGCTTTCCTTCCCGCGATGATCGATCGACGCGCCGGGGCCATCGTCAACGTCTCGTCGGTCGAGGGGCTGCGTGGTTATCCCGAGGACCCGGTCTATGCGGCGTTCAAGGCGGCCGTCATCCACTTCACCCGCAGCCTGGCCGTCCAGGTCGGCCGCGATGGCGTGCGGGTCAATGCGATCGGACCCGACGTCACCGAATCCCTGCAGGTGCCGTACTCGAGGTGGCTGTCGCCCGAGGAGCAGGCGCAGTGGCCGCAATGGGTGCCGGTCGGCCGGATGGGCCTGCCCGAGGACCAGGCGCGCGTGATCCTCTTCCTGGCCTCCGACCTGTCGGGGTTCGTCACCGGCCACACCATCCCCACCGACGGCGGCACCGGCGCGGCGGGCGGGTGGTTCCGCTCGTCGCGCCGGGCCGACCGGGAATGGACGAATCGACCGATCGCCCCCTGACGCCTCAGGCGTACCCGAGCGCGGCGTTCTCGGCGCGGATCCGCACCGACAGCACCGACGCATTGGCCAGGCTGAAGACGATCGCCGTGAGCCAGGCCGAGTGAACCAGCGGGAGCGCCGTCACCTCCGCCGCGACCGCGGTGTAATTGGGGTGCCGAACCCATCGGTACAGCCCGTCGCGCACCAACGGCGCACCCGGTATGACGATGAGGCGCGGGTTCCAGTGCCTGCCCAGGACGCGGACGCACCGCCAACGGACGGCGGTACTCAGCGCCACGACGGCGAGCATCGGCCAACCCAGCCACGGAACGAACGGCCGGTGCAGGGCCCACACTTCTACGACGCACGAAACCAGCAGCAGCGCGTGCATACTGACCATCACCGGGTAATGGTCACGTCCGAATTCCTTGCCGCCGTGAGCGATCGACCACTTGGCGTTCCGCTGGGCGACCACCAGCTCGACGAGACGTTCCGCGGCAATAGCGAGAATGAACAGGTAGTAGTACATGGTCTCACCTCACCACTGCAGTAAGAGTAGCTCGAAGCTGAAGCCCGGACCCATCGCCAGCATGACCCCGAGGGATCCTTCCGGCGGCGGTTCTGCGACCGTTCGGCGCAGCACATCGAGCACGGACGCCGACGAGACGTTGCCGTTGTCCCGCATGGAGTTTCGGCTGTGCACCAGTGCCTCGGGAGACAGACCCAGCGCGTTCTCGATCGCATCGAGCACCTTCGGGCCGCCGGGGTGGCACACCCACGACGAGATGTCGCCGATCGACAACCCGTGGTCGGCCAGGAAGTTGTCGACCTCGGAGCGCAGGTAATCTTCGGCCATTTTCGGGACGTCGCGCGACATGACGAGCCGGAACCCGCTGGAGCCGACGTTCCAGCCCATCACGTCGACGGTCTCCGGGATCAGGCGACTGCGCGTCGCGAACACTCGAGGTCCCCGAATTCCCTTGTCGCTCAGATCGGTCCGATCAGCACCCGCGGCGACCACTGCGGCGGCGCCGTCCCCGAACAGCGACACACCGATGAGCGCGGGAATGGACGTGTCGCCGCGCTGCAGCGTCAGTGAGCACAACTCGACGGACAGCAGCACGGCAACATCCCCCGGGTAGCCGCGCAGGTAGTCGTGGACGCGCGCCATCCCCGCGGCGCCCGCGACGCATCCGAGCCCGAAGAGCGGGACTCGCTTGACGTCCGGCCGCAGCCCCACCCGCGATATCAGCCGCGCATCGATGGTCGGCACGGCTACCCCGGTGCTCGAGACCATCACGATGGTGTCGACCTCGTGAGGCTCGACGCCCGCGGAGGCCAGTGCCGAAACTATCGCCTGCTCACCGAGGTCGACGGCGACCTCGAGGTAGGCGTCGTTCGCCTCCGTGAACCCCGACAGTTCCGGGTAGCGCGACAGCGGCAGCGCCAGGCTGCGGTGATCGACGCCCGTGGTGTGGGCGAAGCGCATGAATCCCGGTTCGGCGATGGCTGTCAGTTCACGCGCCACCTGTTCCTGGTCGTACCGGTGCGGTGTGAAGGCGACCGCCGCTCCGGCGATGTGAGGTGCGCCGCGGCCGTAGTGGGCCGCCCGCACCGGGGATCTGGAATACGTTGTTTGAGTCATGCCTTTGCCGACGAGGCGCTCGCCCCGGCGGTTCAGCCGAGGCTTCGCAGGGTGAGGCACTGCACACTTCGTAGCGGCGGGGAAACAAACGTGGTCAGCCGCCGGGCACCGACAGTGTGGCCTGTTGTTCGGTCAACAGACCCTGCTGCTCGGCCTGCCGGGCCTCCTGATTGGCCAATTCCTCTTGCTGCTCGGCTTCTTGCATCTGCTGCAGCGCCTGCTGCTGCTGCAGCAGCCGGGCTTCGTCGTCGTCGCCATTGGCGGCAAAACCGCCGCCGCCGAACGGCGTCCGCGCGAAGTCGGCCAGGCGCACCGGGGCGGCAGCGCTTCCCGTGTCGCCGGCGGGAGCGTGGTTGCCGACCGCGAGGACCGCCAAGGTCACCGATGCCGCCACGAAAAGTGTTCGCGTCAAACGTCGTTCAGGGCTGCGCAGGCCGGGAATTTCTCGTGCGCGGGAAACGGTATGCGTTGCCATCCACCAGTTGTGCGCCCCGCAGTTAGCAGCAGGCTCGACGGCGGTTATCGATCCGCTGTGAATCGCGGCGTTCAGGCGCTGGGCGCGACCCGGAACCGGGCGCGGTCGTCGATGACCGTTACCGGGATGCCGTTGAGCGCCCCGTTGCCGCAGGGCTCATCGAGGAACGTCGGCGGTGAGACCCGGACCTACCCAGCAGCACGCCCGCGCACCGGGCCAACGAAAACGAGTGTGCGAGTGGGTTACCCGTGTGGGCGGCGACCGAGCCGATCCCGTATTTCTCGATGACCGGCGTCAGCAGTTCGGTGCAGCGGCGAAACGCGGCGTCCCAGCCGACCTCCCGCGATTCCCCGTCGGCCTTGATCATCGGGCGGCGCATGCGATCCGGGTCGTCGTGCAGAGCGCCCAGGGACACGCCTTTGGGGCGGAGGCGGCCGCGGCTTCAGACGTCGTCGCGGTCGTCCCGGATCCCGGTTACCCGGCCGGCATCGGCCCACCTGGGGGCTGCCGTCGGGGTTGAGCATCACCAGGGTGGCGTCGAAACCCGTACCGATGAGCTCGCGGGCTGCGTCGTTGAGCTTCATGGACGTTTGGACGGCATCACACGGCGATTCATTTCCCGGTCGCGACACCGCGGTGGCCCGGTCACGGCCGTGACCGGGCCACCGCGCGGAAAGCTAGTCCTGTTCGGCCTTCTGGCGTGCCTCGTTCACGTCGGCCGCTTTGCGGGCGGCCTCGGCCTCGGCTTCCTTCTGTCCGGCTTCGCGTTTCGCGTCGGCCTTGTCCTGCTGGGCTTGGCCTTCACGCAACAGGTCCTCGTTGCCGGTCACCGCCCCGGCGACCTCCTTGACCTTGCCCTTCGCGCCCTCGACGAGGCCTTCGACGGCTTCCTGGGGACCACTCTTGTCGGACATCCTTCTCCTCCGTGTCAGTGGGTGTTGCCCCCGATATTCCCCGTCGCGGGCACCGGCGAAACTCCGTCGGCCAGTAGCCTGCGCCACAGTCGCGCGGCTACCGCAGGCTCACGAGCTGGTCGATTGAGTCCCGCGGCAGCTCACCGTCCACGATCGCCGTAACCGTCATGCTCTTCAGCGTGATGGCGCCCCTGTGGTTGTCCAGGAACGCGGTGTCGGCCGCGTCGCGTCCGGTGGCGATCCGGACCATGGATTGCCGCGGCGCGAGGCAGGTGGCGTCGACGACGCGCCACGAACCGTCGACGAACGCCTCCGCCACCGCGTGGAAGTCCATCGGCTGGCATCCGGGCGCGTAGACCGCCACCAGCCGGGCGGGGACATTGAGCGCGCGAAGCATGGCGATCACCAGATGGGCGTAGTCCCGGCAGACCCCGGAGCCGGCCAGCAGTGTGTCCGTGGCGCCGTCGATCGGATCACTGGACCCCGGAACGTAATTCAGGCGGGTGCCCACCCACGACGACACCTTCTCGAGGAGCGTCCTGGACGCGCCGTACTCCCGGAATTCGGTGGCGGCGAAACCGAAGAACTTGTCCGCTTCCGCGTACCGGCTCGGGCGCAGGTACGTGATCAGGTCGATGTCAGTCACCGGTGCCGGTTCGGCCTCCCCGACCACGGTGGCCGCATACGACAGGGTCACGGTGCCCTCGTCGGCCTGCAGCGTGTGAATTCGTGTCCCGTGTTCGCCGAGGATTTCCCGCGGCTCGATCTCCTTGCCGTTCAGGCGGATTGCCAACGACTCACGGAGATCGACGCCCGGCTGGCGGGCCACGGTGACCTGGAAATCCAGCGTTGTCGGTGCCTCGATGTCGACCTCGATCTCCGCGCCGATCTCACGTCTGAGGTGCCCTGCGCTGATACCCGCCCCCTACGCCCGGTCGGGCGCCGCCGGCCCTGACATACCTTGTCATCCAACACGAGATACCGCCGGCACGCAGGGCGAGCCGATCGGGCACCCGTGATCGCGCAACCCCGAACTGAGGAGGACCGACGATGGATGCATCCCCGGCGCCCGAGGACACCGACCGCGCCGTGGCCTATCTGCTGTTGCGGCTGACGATCGGCGCCAGCCTGTTCGGGCATGGCCTGGTCCGGCTGCCGAAGCTGGGCACGTTCCACGCGCAGCTGATGGGCGAGTTCAAGGCGTCCATCGTGCCCGCTTTTCTGGTCTCCGGGTGCGGGTACGCGCTGCCGTTCGTCGAGTTACTCACCGGCGTACTGCTGGTTGCCGGCGCGCTGACGCGTCCGGCCGCCGTCGCTGGCGGCCTGGTGATGATCGTCCTGGTGCTCGGCGCGACGTCGATCGAGCACTTCAACGTGATCGGCGAACAGCTCCTCCACGCGTTCGCACTCACCGGTGTGGTCGCGTTCCGTAGTCACAACAGATACTCGCTGGACCGCTTGCTCACCGACCTGAGGTCGCGGGAAGTCTCGGGAAGGTGAACAACGGAGGCGATTTCGCTTAATGTCCCGGCGAAATGTTTGCCGTGGTCCGCTCAACGGCTACAGATAGAAAGCACACCTTTGCGATTGCGGTTGGCCCTGATCGTGTCCGCCCTCGTGGCCTGGGACTGACCGTCGGTCAGGTGACCAGCGGTCATCGTCGCACAATCGAGACGAGCGGATATGCAACGACTCAGCGGACTAGACGCGTTCTTCTTATATCTGGAATCTCCGACGCAACCGTTGAACGTTTGCTGTGTCCTCGAGCTCGACCCCGGCACCGTGCCAGGCGGCTACACGTTCGACCGGTTCCGCGAGGCGCTGGCGGGACGGGCGGACGCGGTGCCCGAATTCCGCCTCAAGCTGGCCGACACCCAGCTGAACCTCGACCATCCGGTCTGGGTCGACGACGAACGATTCGACCTCGCCCGTCATCTCCACCGGGTGGCCCTGCCGGCACCGGGTGGCCCGCGGGAGTTAGCGGAGATCTGCGGGCACGTCGCGGGGCTGGCGCTGGATCGCGATCGTCCGCTGTGGGAAATGTGGGTGATCGAGGGCCTGCATGGCAACGGC
The DNA here is from genome assembly GCF_010729105.1 of Mycobacterium saskatchewanense. Classification (NCBI taxonomy): domain Bacteria; kingdom Bacillati; phylum Actinomycetota; class Actinomycetes; order Mycobacteriales; family Mycobacteriaceae; genus Mycobacterium; species Mycobacterium saskatchewanense. The sequence continues at coordinate 608,490 of NZ_AP022573.1, read as the reverse complement.
GCGCTGTCGGTGATCCTCAAGGCGCACCACGCGGTGGTCGACGGTGTGGGCGGGGCGAATCTGTTGGCACAGTTGAGCAGCACCCTGCCCGACGCCCCGCCGCCGAAACCGGCGACCCGCGCGGGTTCGGCGCATCCGCTCCAGATCGCCGCATCTGGGTTGATCGGCGCCATGCTGCGCCCCTGGCGCCTGGCCAAGGTCGTGCCGGCGACCGCGCTGACGTTGGCGGAGACGGTCCTTCGCGCGCGCGGCGGGCACACGATGGCGGCCCCGTTCGCCGCGCCGCCGACCGCGTTCAACGGCCCGTTCACCCGGCACCGCAACGTCGCGCTGGCGACGCTCGACCTGGATGAGCTCAAGGCCGTCAAGAAGAGGTTCGGGGTCACCGTCAACGACGCGGTGACCGCGCTCTGCGCTGGGGCGTTACGGCAGTTCTTCCTGGATCGGGGCGAACTCCCGGGCAGCCCGATGGTGGCCAGCGTGCCGGTGTCGGTGCGGGGAAGATCTGATCGACCGGGCCGCAACCAGACCACCTGGATGCTGTGCCGGCTCGAAACGCATATCGACGAGCCGGCCCAGCGGTTGTGCCGCATCGCCGAGGGAAACGCCGCGGCCAAAGCGCACGCCGCCGCCATGGGACCGACCCTGCTGCAGGATTGGACGCAGATCGCCGGGCAGACCATGTTCGGCGCCGCGATGAGGCTGCTGCCGCGAATCCCCCTGTCGGACAAGCCGCCGCACAACCTGGTGCTGTCGAATGTCCCCGGTCCACAGGAGCAGCTGTACTTCCTGGGCTGCCGGATCGACGCCATGTATCCCCTCGGTCCGATCATCGCCGGCGCCGGGCTCAACGTCACCGTCATGTCGCTCAACGGCCGGCTGGGCATCGGCATCACCTCGTGCCCGGACCTGGTGCCCGAGCTGTGGGAGCTGGCCGACGCGTTCCCCAGGGCGCTCAAGGAGCTGCTCAACTGCGACCCGCCGGATAGCCCGTGAAACGGGCCAAAGGTACTGTCCGGTAAGGCTTGTCGGCGTCGGGCGGCAGCCGGGTACGCCATCTTGCGGACCGGTGCTCCCGCTCGCCGCGCCCGCGTGGCAGGGTGACAGGCGTGACACACACTCCTGTCGGCGAACCGGACCTGCGTGGAATCGAGACCCCGAAGGGCGCTCTGCGCTACTACGACTGCGGCTCGGACAAGGATCCGGTCGTCCTGTTTCTACACGGCTCCGGCCCAGGGGTGGCCGGGTGGCGCAACTTTCGCGGGATACTTCCCGCATTTGCTGAGCGATACCGGTGCCTGATCCTGGAATTCCCCGGCTTCGGTGTCAGCGACGACTTCGGTGGTCATCCCATGGTCGATGCGTTCGGCGCCGTGATGCCGCTGCTCGACGCCCTGGGCGTGGCGAAGGCACACATCGTCGGCAACTCAATGGGTGGCGGCGTCGGCATCAACTTCGGCATCCGCAATCCCGACCGCGTCGACCGCTTGGTCACCATCGGCGGCATCGGGACCAACATCTTCAGCCCCAGCCCCAGCGAGGGCATCCGACTGCTGCAGGAATTCGTCGAGGACCCTACGCGGCAACGGCTGATCGACTGGCTCAAGTCGATGGTCTATGACCAGGCGCTGGTCACCGACGAACTCGTCGAGGAGCGGTGGCGGTCGGCGAGCGACCCGAACACGCTGGCCGCCGCGCGCCGCATGTACGGCAAGGCGGCGTTCGCCGCCATGAACGCGGCGATGTCCGCGTCCGACCGCCCGCTGCCGTGGGCGGTGATGCACAAGCTGGCGGCGCCCACCCTGCTGACGTGGGGCCGCGACGACAGGGTGAGCCCGCCGGACATGGCGCTGATCCCGATGCGCACCATCCCCAACGCGGAACTCCACGTGTTCCCGAACTCTGGGCACTGGGCAATGATCGAGGCCAAGGCGGCGTTCGAGAGCGCCGTGCTGGCCTTCCTGTCGCGCTAGCGGTGATCGCGAGCGCGGCGAAGCCGGGTGAGGCGGGTCGCCGCCATGGGGTAAGCGGTGATCGCGAGCGCGGCGAAGCCGGGTGAGGCGGGTCGCCGCCATGGGGTAAGCGGTGTGCTGAGCCTCGAGATCTACGCCACCGCGCAAAAGTGCGAGACGCGGTCGCGGACACGTCGATTTGGGCGAACGGGTCAACCCGATGACGGATCCACTCACCCGAACGCCTTCTGGTCAGGCACCGACTGCGGTACACCATTAGTACGCCGACAGAAGGTAGAGGACGGCAGCATGAGTGAGCGGGTTATTGACCGGGTCTCGGCGATGGCCGACCAGTTGCGTGAGCAGGCCGCCGATGCCGAACGGCTCGGCCGCCTCACCGACGAAACCGTGAAGCTGATGAAGGCGGCCGGGCTGATCCGGCTGTTGCAACCGAAGAAATACCAGGGGTTCGAGGTCCATCCCCGCGACTTCGCCGAGACGGTGATGGCCACGGCCGCGCTGGATCCGGCCGCGGGTTGGATCGTCGGCGTGGTGGGCGTGCACCCCTACCAGCTGGCCTATGCGGATCCCAGGGTGGCCGCCGAAATCTGGGCCGACGACGTCGACACCTGGATGGCCTCTCCGTACGCGCCGCAGGGCGTGGCCAAGCCGGTCGACGGCGGTTATGTCTTCAACGGTCGCTGGCAGTTCAGTTCGGGCACCGACCACTGCGACTGGATCATCCTGGGCGCGATGCTCGGCGACGACAAGGGCATCCCGATCATGCCGCCGCAGATGCTGCACATGATCCTGCCCCGCAAGGACTACCAGATCGTCGAGGACTCGTGGAATGTGGTGGGGCTGCGCGGAACCGGCTCTAAGGACGTGATCGTGAAGGACGCCTTTGTCCCGGTCTACCGAACCATGGACGCGACCAAGGTGATGGACGGCACCGCTCAGCGCGAGGCCGGCATGACCGAGCCGTTGTACCTAATGCCGTGGTCGACGATGTTCCCGCTGGGCATCTCCGCGGCCACCATCGGCATCGCCGAGGGAGCGCTGGCCGCGCATCTGGACTATCAGCGCGAGCGCGTCGGCGCCACCGGGACCGCGATCAAGGACGACCCCTACGTCATGCACGCCATCGGCGAGGCGGCGGCCGACATCAACGCCGCCCGCCAGGAACTGCTGGCCAACGCCGACCGGATCTATGACATGGTCGCCGCCGGCCAGGAGGTGTCGTTCGCCGACCGCGCGGCCGGGCGACGTACCCAAGTCCGCGCGGTGTGGCGGGCGGTCGCGGCGGTCGACGAAATCTTCGCCCGCTCGGGGGGCAACGCGGCGCGGATGGACAAGCCGCTGCAACGCTACTGGCGCGATGTGCACGTCGGCCATCTGCACGCCATCCACGTCCCCGGCACCACCTACCACGCGTCGGCGCTCAGTTCGCTGGGCATCGACCCGCCCGAGGGCCCGCTGCGGGCACTGATTTAGGAGAACGAGACGTGAGCGACCTGAAAAGTCTTGGCTACGTCACCATATCGACCAACCATATCGACCGGTGGCGCCAATTCGCCTTCGGCGTCCTGGGATTCGCCGAAGGGAAGGGCCCCGACCCGACGGCGCTGTATCTGCGGATGGACGAGCGCCCGGCCCGCCTCGTCGTGGTGCCCGGCGACACCGAACGGGTCCTGACGGTCGGCTGGGAGGTGCGCGACCGCGCGGCGCTGCAGCGGGTGATGGCGGCCCTCGACGGAGCGGGAGTGGCGTTCAAGCAACTGTCGGCCGACGGGGCCGAGGCCCGCCGGGTCGAAGAGGTGATCACCTTCGAGGACCCGGGCGGCCACACGCTCGAGGTATTCCACGGTGCGGTGCTCGACCACAGCCCGGTGATCACCCCGTTCGGGGCCAGGTTCGTCACCGGTGCTCAGGGCATGGGTCATGTCGTCCTGCCGAGCACCGATCCCGACTTGTTGTTCGACTTCTACACCCAAGTTTTGGGGTTCCGGTCGCGCGGCGCGTTCCGGGTGCCGTTACCCAAGGAGTTTGGTCCGGTGCGGGTGCGCTTCCTCGGGATCAACCAGCGCCACCACAGCCTGGCGATCGTCCCGGCGGCGCACCAGCGTGATCCCCGCGTCGTGCACATCATGGTCGAGGTGGACAGTCTCGACGCGGTGGGCCAGGCCCTGGACCGCGTCAATGCCGAGGGGTTCCAGCTGTCATCCACGCTGGGCCGGCATACCAACGACAAGATGGTGTCGTTTTACGTCCGCGCGCCCGGCGACTGGGACATCGAATTCGGCACCGACGGCATGCGCGTCGACGAAACATATTACACCGCAGAGGAAATCACCGCCGACAGCTACTGGGGACATCAGTGGGTCGGCGAGATGCCGGCCGCCATGCGGCTGTGATTGCTCAGGGGTGTGTCAGATTGAGGTTTATGCCGCCTCGCAACGCTGTCCCTCTGGCGGCCCGTATCCCGAATCGCACGGGACAAGTCACGAATTCGCCGCATGCGTTGCCGCGGGATAGGTGAGTTCGAGTTCGCCCAAGTTGGCGGCGGCCGTGACCAAGGGCAGGACTGAGTCGACGGCGTCACCCCGGGTCTCCCCGGAGCGCAACGCCGGCACGAATTCGTCGATGATCGACCGCCGCGTCTGTTCCGATCCGTCGCGCAGTCTGGCCGACACGAGTCGGGCGTGGGTCTCCAGCACGGTCCGTGCGCGCAAGTACGCCGACCGTGGCTGGGCCGCTTGCAGTTCGGCTATCACGTCGGCGGTCATGCGCAGGTGCGTGATGCGGTTGGCCGCCTGCACCGCCGGGGTGCGCAGATTGGCTTCGCTGCCTGTTTCGGAAAGATATTGTCGGACAGCGTCGTCGACCGCCCGATCGGCGGCCATCGCGGTGTATGCGAGGACGTCGACCGGGTAATCGGGGACAGTCGGGGCGCCGCCGGTGACGTGCAGCACCGCGGCGTTCAGGTATCGGGCGTTGGCCTGAAGGGCCGTCCGGATCACCTCCGATATCGCCGCGGTCGCCCCTCGCGGCCACAGCAGGAGGGAGGCGACTATCCCCACCGTCGCCCCCAGGGCGACGTCCTCAATGCGCAGCAGCCCGATTCGCCACCCAGAGGGCGCAATGAGATTGAGGATGACCAGTGCGGTCATGGTGACCGCGGCTTGCCCCGCGGCGAACGACCGCTGCGGCAGGTAGGTCGCGCCGAACACCGAGACGGGGAGCAGGGACCACAGCATTCTGGGGTCCACCCCGAAGGCGGCGATGAGCGCACCCCCCACCGCGACGCCGACCGCCGTGCCGATCACGGCGCGGACCACTTTGGTGCCAGTGCTCAACGCACTGCTGCCGAGGACGATCATGGCGCCCATAACGACCCAGAAGCCGTGCTGGACGGGAAAGAGATGACTGACGGCCACCGCGAGCGCCAGGCCGACTCCGGTGCGAAAGCTGTTGCGTGCGGCCACCGACCGGGTCGCCAAGAAGGCGGTGGGAATGGCGGCGAGCGCCACCGGTTCGGGTAGGAGCCGTGCGCCGCTGGCCGTTTTCGGCATCCGCAGCCCGAGGGCGCGGGCCCACACCGGCCGTGCGTCGGCCGCGGCCGACGCCGCGACGACGGAGCCGGTGAGGGCGACTGCTGTGGTGATCGTTCGCCGGTTCAACACCTTGCGGCCGATCGCGACTGCGGTGGCGTCGTCGGTTTCGCCCAGGATCTGGGTCACCTCCACGCGGTAGCGGCCGCCCTCCAGGGAACGCAAGTCGGTGACCGCCCGGTCCAGCGCCGCGCGGTCGAGATCGCGCTGCGCGGGTGACGACCGGAGCAGGACTTTGGCGGAGCCTTCCAATACGGCGATGACGGGTTGCGTCATCGGCCCAAGCGCCGCGCAAGTGACGTCCGCGACGCGGTCGCGCATCAGTTGCAGGTTGTCGACGGCCCGTATGAGCGCCTGGCTGCCCGCCGTGAGTCCCGCCGGGCGCACATTGGTGGCAAGGTAATTGGCGTGCAGCGCGTCCATCGCGCCGATCACGTCGTTCACGGAGCCGTTGCCGCGCAGCCGAGCTGCCAGCGCGGCGCAGACTGCGGCCGCGTGATCGCGTAACCGTCCGCGGTGGCGCGCGGGCAGTAGGAACAACGCGGCCGGCACGCAGATCGCCAGTGCGATCGCCCACCCCAGTAGCCGCTGGCCGACCGGCCCCGTCGGCGTGGAGGCCGGCCACAGATAGAGCAGCAGGGTGGCGCGCTGTCCGGCGGAGACCGTCTCGCTCACAACCCCGGCCAGGGTGACCGCCGCCCCGAGGACGAAGGTCAATGCCACCGCGAGCCACGGGGCCGACGAGACGGCCGAACCCGCGGCGATCAACACGAACCCGTTGATTCCCAGCCCCAGGTATCCGACCGCGCGGTTTTGCCGGTTGCCGGGAAAGTCGGTGACGACCATCAACCAGAATGCGCCCAGCAGCGCATACAGCGGCGCCTCGGTCCCGCCCGCGGTCACCAGGCTCAGCGCCGGGGCGACGGGTACGGTGATGCCGGCGCGGGCGGCCCGGCGCAGCGTGTCGCGCTGCGCGTCTCGTTGGCAGGCTTGCTTTCCCGGTCGCTTGATCGGGCGCAGTGGCGATCCCACCGCCGTAACGGCAGGGCCGATTCGTGGCATTCCGGCCCCTATCCGATGACGCGGTCGGGTCGCGTGTAGACGTTCATGGATTCGCCGCGCAGGAACGCGACCAGGGTGACTTGGGCTTGGTCGGCGAGGTCGACCGCCAACGATGATGGCGCAGACACCGCCGCCAACACGGGTACGCCTGCCATCACGGATTTCTGGGTCAGTTCGAACGATGCCCGTCCGCTCACCAGCAACACCGCACCCCCGAGGGGAATCCGGTCGCGTTCGACTGCCCAACCGATCACCTTGTCCACCGCGTTGTGGCGGCCGATGTCCTCGCGGGCAACCAGCATGGTGCCGTCGGGTTCAAACAACGCCGCGCCGTGCAATCCGCCGGTGGCGGAGAACACCTTCTGCGCCGCCCGTAGTTGGCGCGGCATGGCGCAAAGAGCCGTCGCGGCCACACTCGGACCGGAGTCCGTGATCGGGTGGCGGCTGTTCAAGCGCACCGCGTCGAGGGACGCCTTGCCGCACACCCCGCACGACGACGTCGCGTAGAAGTTGCGGGTGATGTCGACGACGGGCGGTGGGACGTGTGCGGCCAGCGTCACGTCGAGCACGTTGTAAGTGTTGGAACGGTCGCCGGCCGCGCCACCGGCGCAGTAACGCACCGCCAGCACATCGTCGCGACGCGCTATGACGCCCTCGGTCAGCAAGAAGCCCTGCGCCAGTTCGATGTCCGCTCCCGGGGTTCGCATCGTCACCGTGACGGGCCGGCCGTCGATGCGGATTTCGAGGGGCTCCTCGACGACCAGCGTTTCGGCCCGGGAGGTGTCGGCCTCTGCGGTGAGCCGCCGCGCCAGGCAACGCGTCGTTATCCGGCCCATCAGAACGTCGCCCCACAGCCGCGGGACCCAGCGCCGCGGCGACGTGAATTCCGCACTCCCGCCCCTACTGCGTGTGGACGCGGGCTCGACGGGCCACAAGTACCGGGGCCCGTACGTATCTGAGCACCGCGCAGGTCA